>CAMDAM010000183.1 GCA_945888575.1 Asaia bogorensis
TTGGCCAGCACGTCGCGGATGGTGACGAAGTTGCCCAGGCTCTTGCTCATCTTCTCGCCGTTGATGACGAGCATGCCGTTATGGACCCACATGCGGGCGAAGCGGCTGCCGGGGAAGGCGCAGAGGGACTGGGCGATCTCGTTCTCGTGGTGCGGGAAGATCAGGTCGGTGCCGCCGCCATGGATGTCGAAACTTTCGCCGAGGTGCTTCCAGGACATGGCGGAGCATTCGATGTGCCAGCCAGGCCGGCCGCGGCCCCAGGGGGAGGTCCAGCCGGGGAGGTCGTCGGTGCTGGGCTTCCAGAGCACGAAGTCGCCGGCGTCGCGCTTGTAGGGGGCGACATCGACGCGGGCGCCGGCGAGGAGTTCATCCGGGCTGCGGCCGGAGAACTTGCCGTAGTCGGGGAAGCTGGGGACGGCGAAGAGGACGTGGCCCTCGGCTTCGTAGGCGTGGCCGGCGGTGATCAGGCGCTCGATGATGGCGATGATCTCGGCGATGGTTTCCGTCGCGCGGGGCTCGTGGTCGGGCGGGAAGTTGCCGAGGGCGGCGATGTCCTGGCGGTAGTCCTTCAGCGTCTGCTCGGTGATTTCGCTGATGGGGACGCCGGCTTCGCGGGCGCGATTGTTGATCTTGTCGTCGATGTCCGTGACGTTGCGGACATAGGTGACGCGCGGGAAGAGGCGGCGCAGCAGGCGGACCAGCACGTCGTAGATGACGGCGGGGCGGGCGTTGCCGATATGGGCGAGGTCGTAGACGGTGGGGCCGCAGCAATAGACGCGCACATGCCCGGGATCGAGCGGCACCAGCGCTTCGCGGCGCTTGGTGAGGAAATTGTGCAGGCGCATCTCTGGCATGGGGCGGGGTTCGCTGTGTTGGGACGGGGGTTGTCCCACCGGAAGGGCTTGGAGATCAACGCCGTTCCGGGAAACCGAGGCATGAGGTGGGGGGTTGGGCCTTATTTGTTTTGTTTTCGTAATGATTTGGGCGTGCGTGGACAGGATCAGTCACGGCCGTATTTTTTGAGGAAGTAGCGGGCGGCGGCGATCTCGTGGGGGCGGAGCTTGAGGATCGGGTCGGTCAGCTTCAGGCGGCGGGGCTTGGGCGGCCTGGGCTTGCGGGGGGTTCTGGGGCGCGGGGGGAGCTTGAGCCAGGCCGGTTGGTCGATGCCCAGCGCGCGGCAGAGCGGGCGCAGGAGGCGGGCGGCCTGGGGGGCGGCCTGGACGAAATCCTGGATGTTGGCGGCTTGCAGGAGATCGTGGAGCGCGCCGGCGCTGGGGCCGGCTTCCGGGATGCGCCTGGTGACCCAGCCGTGGCCGCGGGGGAGGCGCGGGGGTGCGTCGACCAGGGGCATCCCGGGGGCAGGGAGTTCGGGGATCTGGGGCGGGGGCGTGCGGACGGTTTTCGGGCGTTGGGTGGCTTTGCGGGGGGTGGGGAGGGTGTTGGTTTGCCAACGGTCGTAGAGGCGGGTGAGGCGGTTGGCCATGCGCTCGAGACGGAACCAGAGCAGGGTCCAGATGGGGCCGGGGAGGATCGGGAGGTCGCCGTGGGGGGCGATGATCCAGCGCTGTTCCGGGCCGGCCCAGATCGGGCGTGCGGGCGCGCTGACGACCGGGGCTGCGCGCGCGATGACGCGGCGCAGGCCCTGGATCAGCCCTGTGATGATGGTGCCCAACTGGATCATGGTTAGTTATATAACTAACGCGTTAGGGCGATGCAAGGGGTTGATAGGAATTTTTTGGTGAGTGGGGTGTGGTGGCGTAAGAGCCCCCTCCGGATCCACCCGCGAAGGCGCCAGAGGAAAGAAGTAAGTCAGCAAGCAAGAAAGAAAGTGGCCACAGAGGCACAGAGACACGGAGGAGCAAGGCAAGGGAGGAGGACGCAAGGGTAGATGGCGGAACTGCTTCGCGTTTCGCCCTACTCGGCGCCATATGAGGTGGGAGAGGGGTTTGCTTCTCCCTTGGCTTGCTTCTCTGTGCCTCTGTGTCTCTGTGGCCGCTTGCTTGCTTTGGTGCCGTGCCCTGGTGGTGGTTAGAGGCGGCCGCGGTCGACGCCTTGGGCGGGGACTTTGCGGACGCGGGCGAGGATGTCTTCGATGTTGTCGATCTCGCCTTCCCAGAAGGCGTCGATCAGGTCGCGGTTGGCGGTGGCCCAGCTGGAGACGCGCTCGAAATCGCGGGCGTGCAGGCCGCCGGCGACCTGGAGGACGATGGGTTCCAGGGTGAGGACGGTGATCACGGCCGGGTCGTAGCGGGTGCCGGGCGTGACCTCGATCACCACGTTGTCGCGGCCCTGGGCGCGGTGCAGCCAGACGACCTGCTGGAGGCCGGTGAGGTGCGAGCGCAGGCTGACAGTCTGGCGGGCCGGGCCGGTCTGGCGATCCATGTCCGGGCGGGCGCGGTCGCGGTCCCTGTCGCGATCACGGTCGCGGTCGAAACGGGACTGGTCGGGGCGGGGTTCGTCCTGCGCCTGTCGCTCCTGGTAGGGGCGATCCTGATAGGGGCGGTCCTGCTGCGGACGCTCCTGGTGGGGACGATCCTGGGGCGGGCGGTCTTGGGGCGGGCGGTCCTGTTGGGGACGGTCCTGGTTGAAGCGCTCCGGGCGGCGGTCTTCGAAGCGGCGTTCGTCGCGGCGGCCCTCGAAGCGGGGCTCGGGGCGCGGCTCCTCGGCGCGGGGGGCTTCGGGCTGGCGCGGTTCGCGCACGGGCTCGGGGGCCGGCTGGCGCGGCGGCGGGGCAGCGACGGGGGCGGGCGCGGCGGGTTGCGGCGCCGCTGGTGCCGGGGCTGCTGGTGCCGGGGCTGCTGGTGCCGGGGCCGCGGGTTGGGCGGCTGCGGCCGGGGCGGCGGGCTGTGCCGGAGGCTGCTCGGCGGCGGTGCGGGCGGAGAAGCCGGCGCCGATGGCGTCTTCGTCGATTTCCAGGTTCGGCAGGGTGCGGCGCAGCAGGGCGAGCGCGGTGGCGCATTCGGCCTGGAAGGCGTCTGCGTCCTGGTCGGGCGCGCCAAAATGGGCCTGCAGGGCGGGCCAGGGGGCGGCTTCGATCGAGCGGTCCGGCTGGGCCGGCAGGGTGGCGGCGAGCCAGACATAGATGTCCAGCGCCAGGGCGGAGCGCTGCAGGGCGGCGACGGCGGCGCGATCCAGCGCCACCTTCTCGCGCTGGAGATTGTCCAGGAAGCGGGCGTTGAGGCGCACGGTGTTGCGCCAATCCGAGCTGGTGCGCGGGCGGCCGCGGGCATCGAGCACCGAGAGGCCGGGCCCGCCTTCGGTGGCGACCACGATGCGGCAGCCGAACAGGGAGGTGGCCTGGGCTTCCAGCGCCGGGACCAGCTCGGCCGGGATCGGGGGCTGCATGGCGGCGGCCAGGGCGGCGGCGCTTTCACCGAGCGAGACCTGCGACTGGTCCAGCCGAACGGCGGAGTCGCACAGATGCATCAGCAGGCGCCGGAGCATGGCGCCGCCTGGCACACGGTCCCGTTCGCTGCCGGGCTCGATCGTGACGGCGGTGCCGCCGCGCTCATGCGACCAGGGCTGCGCGGCGCCGGGGCGCTGCGGGAGGGGGAACTGGCAGAAGCCGGGGTGATACCACAGGGCATCGGCCTCGCCCTCGGCGGGACGGGCGCGCAATTCAGGGAGAATGGTCATGCTCCAGCGGGCTGGCTCGGGAAAACATCCAAGACGAAAACAACTGGGACGGCCGGGCGGCGCGGATCGTTTCCCCGCCCCGGAGTCCTGCGTGGTTGGTCATGCGAGGCGATAGGCGCAAACCGGCCGGCGATCAAGCAGGTTCATGGAAAACCGCTCATGCCAACCTGCATTGACCCATGAAGAATGGGCCGATGCGGGTTGGCATCAGGCGGGGGTGCGGAAGGCGAGCAGGGGCAGCGAGGCGAGGATGGTGAGGGCGGCGCCGACGGCGAGCACCCAGAGCGTGGCATCGGCCCCGCCATGTTCCATCAGCAGGGCGCCGAGCGAGGGGGAGGCGGCCTGGGCGAGCAGGCTGGGCATGGCCAGGCGGCCCATCATGGTGGGGTAGCCGTCGCGCCCGAAGATGGCGAGCGGGAGGGTGCCGCGGGCGATGGAGCGGATGCCGGAGCCGCTGCCGTAGAGGATGAGGCCGATTGCGGCGAGTGCCGGGTCGCCGAACATGAGGCCCAGGCCGGCGGCGGCCAGGACGTTGGAGGCGATCATGGTCCAGACCGGGTGGAAGTTGCGGCCGACTGCGGCTTCGATGATGCGGGCGCCGACCTGGGCCGGGCCGATCAGCGCACCGAGGGCGACGGCGACGGCCAGTTCCACGCCGCGGGCCTGGAGCAAAGTGAGCATGTGGACGGAGACCACCGTCATCAGCACCGAGGCGCCGGTGAAGTTGGCGGCGACCAGCCAGAAGGCGCGGCGCATGCGCGGGGTGATCTGCGCGGTGCCGTGGGCAGCGGCCTTGGCGGGGGGCGTTTCCGTCTCCTTCGGGAGAAAGAAGACGTAGAGCGGCAGCATGACGAGAAGCGCGATGGCGGCATAGGCCCAGCAGGCGCCGCGCCAGCCGATGCGCTCCACCATGAAGGCCGAGAGCGGCCAGCAGACGGTGCTGGCGAAGCCGCCATAGAGGGTGAGGAGCGTGATGGCGGAGCGCGCGTTCTCGCCGTAGATGCGGCCGAGGGCGGAGAAGGCGGGATCGTACAGCCCGGCGGCCATGGCGAAACCCAGGACGGTCCAGCCCAGGATATAGACGGGGATGTTGGGGGCGGCGGCGAGGACGGCCAGGCCGAGGGCGAGCAGGACGGCGCTGGCGGCCAGCACGGGACGGCCGCCGAAGCGGTCGATCAGGCGGCCGACGGGCGGGGAGGCGAGGCCGGAGACGAGGAAGCCGAGCGAAAGGCCGCCGACGATCCAGGTGAGGCCCCAGCCGGTGTCGTCGTCGATCGGCTTCGCCAGCACGGCGATGAGGTAGTAGCTCGTGCCCCAGGCGAGGATCTGGGCGATGCCGAGCGCGCCGACGACGCGCCAGCGGGGGTGGGTTGGGCTCATCAGGAAGCGCCTTCTTTTTCTGAAGAAAAAGAAGCAAAAAGACTTTTATGACTTTGGGCGGGGCTAGGGTTCGGGAGGTTCTGTTCTGGATTGCTTCGCTGCGCTCGCAATGACGGCATTCTGGCAGTTGATGTCTTGAACGAGCGTAAGGTCATAAAGGTTTTTTGGTTCTTTTTTTCAAAAAAGAACATGCTTGCTTAGAGCCCTGCCCTGATTTCCGCGAGCCCGCGGCGGGCGGTGCCGTCTGGCGCGAAGTTGGTGGGGTCGAGCCAGGCGGTGAGGGCATCGCGGCATTTGGGCCATTCGTCGGCGGTGATGCTGTACCAGTCCGTGTCGCGGCGGCGGCCTTTCACGGTGAGGTGCATGCGGTGGCAGCCTTCGTAGGTGAAGCCGAGGCGGTCTGCGGCGCGCTTGGAGGGGGCGTTGAGGGAGTTGCACTTCCAGACGAGGCGGCGGTAGCCGAGGTCGTCCGCTGAGTATTTGAGCAGGAGGTACATGGCTTCGGTGGCGGCGCGGGTGCGCTGCATGGCGGGGCCGAACCAGATGTTGCCGAGCTCGATAGCGGCGTTCTTGGGCTGGATTTCCATCAGCGTGAGCCAGCCGGTGGCGAGGCCGGTGGCGACGGGGCGGACGGCCCAGGCGATGGGGTCGTGGGTGGTGGAGAAGTCGGCGATGAATTTGGCCAGCGCGTCCTGCGAGGCGAAGGGGCCGTAGCCCATGTAGGCCCAGGAGTTGTCGCCGGCATCGGTGCCGGCCTTGACGGCCTGCCAGAGTTCCGGGGCGTGGCGGGGGTGGAGGGGTTCCAGCTCCACATAGCGGCCGGTGATGCGGCTTCGCACCGGGAGCGGGCGGGGGGTGGTGTCGACCTCGGGGCCGATGGGGGGCTGGGTGCTCATGGGGGGCATCGTGCCGCAATGGTGGGTGGGCGCAATGGGCCAATCGGGGGCGGCTTGGGTGGACCGCCGGCGGTTGATGGGGGGTTAATCTGTTCGGTTGAGATGGCGGGTTTTACTTTTCATTGCATTTTCCGTTCATTTTTTATTTCAATATTTGGCGTTTAACTTGCGCATTCCGTATCAAGCTGAGGACTGCCCGTGCATAGCTGCGATTCTTCCCGCCTTCGTGTTTTCGCTCGCCGCCATGTGCGGATGGGGGCGGCATTGTTGCTGAGCACGGCGTTCGTGGCGCCGGCGGCGGTGCTGGCCGGGCCGATCACGCTGGAGGGGGGCTTCATCCGCATCGGGCTCAACGACTCCGGCACGCTGGGGTCGGGCGGCAATACCTCGCCGGGCATCCTGTATGACGGCACGGGCAAGGGCAGCTTCAACCCGGCCAATGACTACCTGACGCCGGGTTCGCCGTTCGAGGGCTTCACGCTGACGGGCAGCACCACCGGCGGCGGCGCGTTCAACCTTTCGAACAACAATGGCGGCGGGGCGGCGGTGAGCGGCACGCTGGCGGACCAGAGCGGCGTGGCGGTGGACGGTGGCACGTTCGACAAGCGCGGCATCTGGACCGGCAGCGCCAAGGGCGTGGTTTCGGTGGTGAACGACGTGGCGTTCAACGTGGCGGATCAGCGGGTGGCGATCACCACCACGATCACGGCGCTGTCGGACGTGACCGGGCTGAAGTTCGCCCGCTTCATCGACCCCGACGCGGTGGCGGCGGCGGGGGACAGTTCGTCCACGCGCAACGTGATCGGCGCCAAGGGCATTCCGGCGACGGACCTGGTGTATGCGGAGGCGCTGTCCTCCAAATACGTGATCGGGCTGCATACCGACAGCAAGGTGCCGCACAATGCGGCGGTGACGATGTGGTCGAGCAACCCGGCCGACTACACCTCCGGCACCAATATCGGCGATGGCGACGTGACGATCGGGCTGGGCTTCGATATCGGGGCGCTGGCCAACGGCGAGTCGGTGACGCTGAAGTATTCGTATGTGTTCGGCACCGACATTGCGGCGGCGGTTTCCAGCGGCGGGCTGGGCGGCGGCGGGATGCCTGACATCGACAAGTCCTGGACGATGACCCAGGCGAATGACGCGGCGGTGAACCCGGTGTTCAAGGGCGGCACGCTGGTGGCCGAAGCCGGGGCCAGCACGCTGGCCTTCACCATCGCGGGGGCGGGCGGGACGATCGACCAGGCCGGGGCGCATGCCACGTTCAGCGGGGCGTTCACCGATGCGGCGCCGGGGACGGCGGGCGGGCTGACGATCGTCAATTCCGGCACGGGCGGCAGCATCACGCTGAGCGGGGCGAACACCTATACCGGGCCGACGACGATCAATGGCGCGCAGGTGCATGTGAACGGGTCCTTGGCCGGGCAGGTGATCGTGACCGCCGGGGGGATGCTGCGCGGCACGGGCAGCGTGGGCGGCGTTTCAGTGGGGGCGGGCGGCGTGCTGGCGCCGGGCAACAGCCCGGGCACGCTGGTTTCGGCGGGGTCGGTGACGTTGGCGGCGGGGTCGACCACGGTGTTCGACATCGACGGGACCGGCACGGGGAGCGGGGCGGGGAATTTCAGCCGCATCATCGTGACCGGGGCGGGGAACACGCTGACGGCGGGCGGCACGGTGGCGCCGACGCTGCGCGGGATCTCCGGCAGTGCGACCAATACGTTCACCCCCGTGGTGGGCCAGGCGTTCCGGGTGGTGCAGGCGCAGGGCGGCGTGCTCGGCGCGTTCTCCGGCGTGGCGCAGCCGGTGGGGCTGGCGGCGGATACGCGGTTCGAGGTGATCTATGGCAGCAACACGATCGACCTGGTGGTGACGCCGGCGCAGTTCGCGGCGCTGGCGGACTGGTCGTCGCCGATGGGGCTGGCACTGGATGCGGTGCGGCCGGCTTCGGGCACGGCGGCGAGCGCGGCGCAGGCCGCAGTGTTCGGGCCGATCTATGGCCTGACCACGGCGCAGATGCTGGAGAACCAGCGGCAGATGGCGCCGATGATCTATGCCGACACGCTCTCGGCACAGCGCACCGCCTTCCATGCGGCGACCGGCAGCGTGGGGGGTGAGCTTTCGGCGCGGCGTGGCGGGGTGGCGCAGGCCGGCGGGCAGGCGGTGACGACGGCGCAGGGCACGACATTCTGGATGCAGGGCAGCGGCACCACGCAGCGCACGACGAACGGGCCGGGCAACACGCCGGGCAGCACGGTGCAGGGCGGCGGGGCGACGGTGGGCGTGGATGCGCTGGCGCTGCCGGGCGTGCGGCTGGGCGTGGCGGTGGGCGTGGCGCACCAGGTGGTGCGGGCCGGCAATGGCGGGCAGCACAAGGGCGAGGTGGGCCACCTGACGGCCTATGGCAGCTACTCGCTGGGCATTGGCGCCTGGGGCCTGGGCTTCATCGATGCGCAGGCGAGCCTGCTGGCAGCGCAGGGCCAGGCTTCGCGCCAGCTCTCGCTGTATGGCGCGACCTCGCGCGGCGATACCGGCAGCCTGGGGGCTGGCGGGCAGGTGAAGGGCGGCGTGCGCGTGGATGTCGCGGGCTGGCAGGTGGAGCCGAGCGTGGCGTTCTCCGCGCTGCGGCTGCACCAGGGCGCGCTGAACGAATTCGGCGCCGGGCCGGTGGGCGCGAACATCAGCAGCGGCGAGTTGACCAGCCTGCAGTCCCAGATCGGGGTGCGGGTGGACCGCGGCTTCGCGTTCGGCGAGGGCATGCGGCTGGTGGGCTCGGTGAGCGCAGCCTGGGCGCATGAGCTGGGCGACGAGCGGGCGCGCGTTTCCGGCCGGCTTGCGGGGCTGCCGGGGGCCGGGTTCTCGCTGATGAACGCCGGTGGCGGGCGCGATGCGTTGGTGACCTCGGCGCAGGCGGTGCTGGAGACACAGACGCCGCTGAAGCTGTTCGTGGCCTATTCCAACACGGCCTCCACCCGGACGCTGGGGCAGGCGGTGACGGCGGGGCTGCGCTACAGCTGGTAAGGGCCGTCGCTGCGGGGACACCCGAGCGACGCTGACAGCCGGGCCGGTTGCCTCCTTCACGGGTGGTAGCCGGCCCGAGGTGTTTTCGACTGTTGTTCATATCTGGTTAATCTGGATAGCGCAGGATTCGATTCATTTTTATTTCTTCAAATTATTTGATCGAAATTTACGCCGATCTATTTATTATTTTCTGATTAATACATGTATTTCTAGATCACCTCCCGGCGCGGCAATGGCGCGATAGACGGAGGTTCGACCTGATGGCCCAGAAGCAAGGCAGTTTTCCCACCCTTTCCCGGGGGTCTGCGCGCGCGCGGCCACTGTTGGCGGCAGCGATGGCCATGGGGGTTGCGGCGGTGGTGCCGCAGGCCACGGAAGCGCAGGTTTCCACGATCACTGTCACCGACACGACGCCGGGGCTGACTCAGGGGACGATGACGGGCGGCGCGGGGGGCCTGGGCAGCGTGGGCGGGCTGACGGGCGGGAGCACGACGCGCGGGTTTGTCTCCGTGTTCTATGTGCCGACGGCTTCGGGCACGTTCACCTTCGGGCAGACCAGCGCGCCGTTCGATTCCGTGATGTTCCTGGCGACGGGCGTGTTCAACCCGGCGAGCCCGGCCACGGGCGTGCTGGGGCTGAGCGACGATTCCGACGGCCTGGGCATTGCGGGCGTGACCATGGGGCTGTGCGGCGGCAGCGCGGGGCTGTGCCCCAAGCTGAGCGCGGTGCTGGCGAGCGGGACGACCTATAGCGTGGTGGTGACCTCGTTCGGGGGCTCGGCTTCGATCGCGCTGCCGCTCGGGTTCTACACTGATGCGCCTGGGGCGTTCGCGGCGGCCGCGGCACCGCCGCCGGTGGCGTT
>CAMDAM010000184.1 GCA_945888575.1 Asaia bogorensis
TCCACGTGGCGGATGGGAGAGATGCGGTCGAACAGGTCGTCGTGCTGGCCGGGGAAGCCGTATTCGCGGGCGCGGTGGTCGCGGCGATAGGCGCTGGTGTTGTTGTAGAAGGTCACGAAATCGGAAATGCCGTAGTAGTTGACGGCGGCCTTCCACAGCTCCGGTTGCAGCGCGATGGCGGCGTTCACCGCCCAGCCGCCGTAGCTCTGGCCCATCACGCCGATGCGGCTGGCGTTGATCTCCGGGCGGGCGGCGAGCCAGGCGCGGCCAGTGGCCATGTCCTCGATGTAATGTTCGCGCAGGTGCAGCTCGTCCGCCTCCATGTAGGCGCGGCCGTAGCCGGTGCTGCCGCGCATGTTGGGCAGCAGAACCGCAAAACCCTGGTCCAGCAGCATCTGCGTGTCTGGCCGGAAACTGGCGCGGGTCTGGCTGGAGGGGCCGCCGTGGATCCACATCACGGCGGGGTAGCCGCCCGGCGGGGCCGGCGTTTTCGGCAGGGCGTAGAAGGAGGGAATGCGGGTGCCGTCGAAGCTGACCCACTCCACCAGCTGCATCGGCACGAGTGCCTCGGGCGATAGGCTGGCCGGCGCCAGGGTATCCGGCAGGTTCAGGCGCGTGGCGCGGCCTTCGGCCACGGCGAACAGGGTGGGCGGGTTGGTGGGGCCCTGGGCGGTGACGATCAGCTGGGAAGAGTCGGGCTTCCAGGCCATCTCGGCCACGATGCCCTCCGGCAGGCCGGTGATCGCCGGGCGGTTGGTGCCGATGGGGCCGACGCGCAGGGTGGCGTAGCCGCGGTCGTTCTCGATGGTGGCCAGCGTTTGCTTGTCTGGCGCCAGGGCCCAGGCTTCCACTTCGCGGAACAGCGGGGCAAACACCGGGGTGGCGGCACCGGTGGCCTCATCGATGCGGCAGAGCTGGAGGAAATCGGCATCCGGCGCATCGGTGATCGCCATCAGCTCGCCGGCGGGGGTCCAGCGCAGGGCCTGGTAGCGGGTGGGGCGGGCGCGCGGCACTTCCTGGGCGGCGCCGGTGGCGACCGTGAGCAGGAACAGCTTCTGGTCGATGCCGCCATGGTCCTCGATGATCGCAAGGCGCGCGCCATCCGGCGACCAGGCGGCCACCGAGATCACGCAGGGGCCGTGGTGCAGGCGCACGGTGCCGCCGGTGGCGAGATCCATCACCACCGCATCGAAATACTTCGGGTCGCGGTCGTTGGCGGAATAGGCGATGCGGGTGCCATCGGGCGACCAGCCGCCGAAATTGTGCATCACCGCGTTGTTGGTGGTCAGCGCGCGCGGCGTGCCGCCGGGTTCCAGCAGCCAGAACTGGTGCAGCTCGTCGCCGCCGGCGTCGATGGCCCAGATCAGCCGGTCATCCGTCGGCGCGCGGCGCAGGGTGCCGACCTTCTCGTCGTGGAAGCTCAGCTGCTGGGCGTTGCCGCCATCCAAATCCATCACCCACACCTGCGGCAGGCCGGCGCCACGCAGATGGAACAGCCGCGTGCCGTCTTTGGAGAACACCGGCGTACTGGCGGCGCCGATCTGGACCCAGGATTCGGTGGGGATGGGCATAAGCAGGGCTCCTCGACTTCGGGCACGGAGCATAGACCCGGGGCGGGGCGCGGCAAGAGAGGGGGCTGGGCATGGAAGGCCCGCGCGGCCTATCTAGGCATCCAGCGCGAGGGAGGCAGCGATGGCAGGACGTTTCGCAGGACGGGTGGCGGTGGTGACGGGCGGGGTTTCGGGCATCGGCTTTGCGATCGCGCGGCGCCTGGCCGCCGACGGGGCAACGCTTGCGATCTGGGACCGCGACCGCGCGGCGCTGGATGGCGCCGCGGCCAGGCTCGGCGTGCCCGTGCACACGGAATGCCTGGACCTGGTGGACGCCGCCGCGGTGATGCGGGCCGGCGTGACCACGGCGCAGGCGCTGGGCCGGATCGACATGCTGGTGGCCTCCGCCGGGATCGCCGGGCCGAACGCGCCAACCTGGGAATACCCGATCGCCGACTGGCAGCGCATCATGGATGTGAACGTGAACGGCGTTTTCTACTGCAACCGCTCCGTGGTGCCGCACATGCTGGCCGGCGGCTGGGGCCGCATCGTCAACATCGCCTCCATCGCCGGCAAGGAAGGCAACCCGAACGCGGTGGCCTATTCCGCCAGCAAGGCCGCGGTGATCGGGCTCACCAAGTCCCTCGGCAAGGAACTGGCGAAAACCGATATCCGGGTGAACTGCGTGACCCCCGCCGCCGTTGCCACCCCGATCTTCGACCAGATGGCGCAATCGCAGATCGACTTCATGCTGTCCAAGATCCCGATGGGGCGCTTCGGCACGGTGGATGAGGTGGCGGCGATGGTGTGCTGGCTGTGTAGTGAGGAGGCGAGCTTCTCTACCGGGGCGGTGTTTGATTGCTCCGGCGGTAGGGCGACGTACTAAGAAAATAAGTATGTTCTTTTTTGAAAAAAAGAACCAAAAAACTTTTGTTTGCTGGCCCGGGGCCAGTTCATGAAAGTCTTTTTGCTTCTTTTTCTTCAGAAAAAGAAGAATCCTTCCTGAGGAGACCCAAGATGGCCACCAACATGCAGAACCGCCGCATCGTTCTCGCCAACCGCCCGAAAGACTCGGCAAGCGTGGACAATTTCCGCATGGAGACCGTCCCGGCCGGCGAGCCAGCCGAGGGCGAGGTGCTGGTGCGCCACCGCTTCGTCTCCGTCGACCCCTACATGCGCATGCGCATGAACGACGTGAAAAGCTACGTGCCGCCCCAGGCGCTGGACCAGGTGATGGGCAGCGGCATGGCCGGCGAGGTGGTGGAATCCCGCCACCCCGGCTTCAAGCCCGGTGACACCGTCGTCGGCTCCGGCGGCTGGCAGGATTTCTCCGTCCTCAACGGCAAGCTGCTGCGCAAGGTCGATGCGACCAAGCTGCCGCTGGAAGCCTATCTCGGCCCGGCCGGCATGCCCGGCGTCACCGCCTGGTACGGCACGCTCAAGCTGATCGCCCCCAAGCCCGGCCAGACCTTCGTCGTCTCCGCCGCCGCCGGCGCCGTCGGTTCCGTCGTCGGCCAGCTTGCCAAGCAGGAAGGGGCCCGCGTCATCGGCGTCGCCGGCGGGCCGGACAAGTGCCGCCATGTGGTGGAGGAGCTCGGCTTCGATGCCTGCATCGACTACAAGGCGAACAACCTCACCGCCGACTTCGCCGCCGCCGCGCCCGACGGGATCGACGGCATCTTCGAGAATGTCGGCGGCGCCGTGCTCGATGCCGCCATGCGCCGCCTGAACCCCTTCGCCCGCATCGCCCTCTGCGGCCTGATCGGCAGCGGCTACAAGGCCGCCCTCCAGCCGATCGCCGATGCCACCGTGCTGCTCACCTGCAAGGTCACGCTCACCGGCTTCATCATCTCCGACCACCCGGAACACTTCCCGCCCGCCCTGGCCGACCTCTCCGACCGTATCGCCAGCGGAAAGCTCGTTTGGAGCCGCACCATCACCGAAGGCCTGGAAAACACCCCGGCTGCGTTCGTCGGCATGCTCTCGGGCGCCAACACCGGCAAGGCGCTGGTGAAGGTCAGCTAAAGCTTCCGCCGCCAGGGTGCCCTTGGCGCCTTGGCGGTTCCCTATTCTTTCGGCACGTGCCGCTCCAGGAGGTCCCATGATCCGAATTCTCAAGCCCGGCCGCAGCCTGGACGACAAGGCCGAGGACGCCGCGCGCGTGAAGGCCACGGTGGAGGGCATCCTGGCCGACATCCAGGCGCGCGGCGACGCGGCGGTGCGTGACTACTCGCAGAAATTCGACAAATGGGCCCCGCCCAGCTTCCGCCTGAGCCAGGCCGAGATCGACGCCTGCTTCGCCGCCCTTGCCCCGCGCGACATCGAGGACATCAAGTTCGCCCAGGCCCAGGTACGCAATTTCGCCGAGCACCAGAAGGCAGCGCTGCGGGATATCGAGGTCGAAACGCTCCCCGGCATCGTGCTCGGCCACAAGAACATCCCCATCGACACGGTCGGCGCCTATGTGCCCGGCGGGAAGTATCCGCTGGTCGCTTCCGCCCACATGGCGATCGTGACGGCACGCACCGCCGGCGTACGCCGCATCATCGCCTGCACCCCGCCCTTCGAGGGCAAGCCCGCCCCGGCGGTGATCGTGGCGATGGCGCTCGCCGGCGCCGATGAGATCCACATCGTCGGCGGCATCCAGGCCATCGCCGCCATGGCCTACGGCACCGAGAGCATCCCCGCCGTCGATTTCCTCGTCGGCCCCGGCAACGCCTATGTCGCCGAAGCCAAGCGCCAGGTCTTCGGCCGCGTCGGCATCGACCTGCTGGCCGGCCCCACCGAAACCCTCGTCATCGCCGACGACTCGGTGGATGCGGAGATCTGCGCCACCGACCTGCTGGGCCAGGCCGAGCACGGCCCCACCTCCCCGGCCGTGCTGCTGACCGACAGCGAAAAGCTGGCCCGCGAGACGATGGCGGAGGTGGAACGCCTGCTCACCATCCTGCCCACCGCGCCGATCGCTCGCCAGGCCTGGGCCGATTTCGGCCAGGTGATCGTGTGCGACACCACGGACGAGCTGATCACCGAGGCCGACCGCATTGCCAGCGAGCACGTGCAGGTCATGACGAAGGACCCCGAGATCTTCCTCGCCCGCATGACCAACTACGGCGCGCTCTTCCTCGGCCCGCGCACCAACGTGAGCTACGGCGACAAGGTGATCGGCACCAACCACACGCTGCCGACGCTGGGCGCGGCGCGCTACACCGGCGGCCTCTGGGTCGGCAAGTTCCTGAAAACCGTCACCTACCAGCGCGTGCTGACTGATGCCGCCAGCGCCATGATGGGCGAATACTGCTCGCGCCTGTGCATGCTGGAAGGCTTCGTCGGCCACGCTGAGCAGGCCAATGTGCGCGTGCGCCGCTACGGTGGGCGCAATGTGCCCTACGGGACCGCGGCGGAATAGGAAGACACCCGGCGCCTGCCGCCACCCGGCATCGGCGTGGCGGGGGGCTGCTATCCCTTAGGCAGCCTCACCGTAAACCTTGCCCCGATCACCCGCCCTGCCTCGTCGCGCCGGTTCTCCGCGGCAATCGTGCCACGCAGGGCTTCCACGATCTGGCGGCTGATGGAAAGGCCGAGGCCGGAGTGCTGGCCGAAGCGTTCGCCTTGCGGGCGCTCGGTATAGAAGCGGTCGAAGATGCTTTCGAGCTTGGCGTCGGGGATGCCCGGGCCTTCGTCCTCGACGATGATCTCGATCTCGCTGCCAACGGGCGTGGCAGAGATCAGGATGCGGCCGCGGGGCGGGGAGAAGCTTTGTGCGTTGCCGATCAGGTTGCGCAGCACCTGCACCAGCCGGTCTTCCACTGCCTGCACCACGGCGGGTGCGCGGGGTTCGGCGAGTACCAGCTGGGGGTGATCCTCCCGGCGGGTAGCCTCGTCGATCTCGGCCAGGGCTTCCAGGATGGGTGTCACATCCACCGCCTCCGTGGCGGCGCGTGAAAGCTCGGCGTCGATGCGCGAGGCGTCGGAGATGTCGCTGATCAGGCGGTCGAGCCGGGCCACATCCTCGGCGATGATCGCCAGCAGGCGGCGCTGCTTTTCCGGCTCCTCGATGCGGCGCAGTGTTTCGATGGCGGAGCGGATGGAGGTGAGCGGGTTCTTGATCTCGTGCGCCACGTCGGCAGCGAAGCGCTCGATCGCGTCCATGCGGTTCCACAGCGCCTGGGCGGAGTCACCGAGAGCCTGGGCGAGTTCACCGATCTCGTCCCGCCGGGCGAGCAGGGTGGCGGGAACGGCACCTGCGCGGCCGCGGCCTTCCTGCATCTGCTCAGCGGCCCCGGCCAGGCGCAGGATGGGCCGCGCGATGGTAAGGGAGAGGTACCAAGACAGCGCGACAGTGAGCGCCAGCGCCAGCGCGAAAAGCGAGAGGATGGAAAGGCGCACGGCGAGCAGGCTGTCATCCACCTCGCGCGCCTCGCGGGTGAGCAGCACAATGCCGACGGTGGTGCGGTTGCGCACCACGGGCTCGGCGACGGAGACCAACAGCCGGTTGTCCGACGTGCGCCGGATATAGGGCGGCGTCTCGCGGCTGTTGGCGGTGCCGGAAAGGCGAATCTCCTCCTTCACATCCGGCTGCCAATCCGGCCCCACGGCGGTGGGCGAGATATCCAGCCGCGTGCGGCGGGTGCTACCGGGCAGCCAATCCAGCAGCCGGTCGTAGATCGCCTCGATGGTGCCCACCAGGGCGCCGCGGTCGATGGCGGGCGGCAGCGGCTCGGTGAACACAGTGCCGCCGGCGCCCTGGCGGATGCGGGTATCCACGATCACCTGGCCGTCGGGCGCGTAGAGCTTGGCCTGGGCGTTCGGCGTAGGCTCCGTCAGGCGGCGCAGCAGCCCGCGGGCGGCATCGGGCAGCAGGCGGGGCGCCTCGTTGCCTTCCTCGCGCACCGCGGCCTCGCTGAGCGCGCCGGCATGGATCTTCGCCTGCTGGCGCAGCGCACCCACTTCGGCTTCCAGCAACCCGTTCTGGTACTGGTCCAGATACAGCAGCGTGGCCAGCAGCAGCGCCAGCGGCATGGCGTTCACCACCAGGATGCGCCGCATCAGCGGCGACACCCAGCGGTCACGCGAGCGCACCGGGCCGGGCGCGGGGCGCGACTGCGACGGCTGTGTGGCGCCCTGCGGGAGGCTTCCCTCAGGCACGGTGCGGCGCAACCAGCGGATGGCGGTGGCCCACCACTCAGGCGTCCTTGTAGCGGTAGCCGATGCCGTAGAGCGTTTCGATGGCGTTGAATTCCTCGTCCACGTTGCGGAACTTCTTGCGAACCCGCTTGATGTGGCTGTCGATGGTCCGGTCGTCCACATAGATGTTCTCGCCATAGGCCGCATCGATCAGTTGGTCGCGGGATTTCACCATGCCCGGGCGCGTGGCCAGCGCCTTCACCAGCAGGAATTCCGTGACGGTGAGCTGGATGTCCTTGCCCTTCCACAGGCACTGGTGCTTGGTCTCGTCCAGCACCAGCTCGCCCCGGGTCATCACCCCGGTGGGCGTCGCGCCGGAGCCTTCGGCGCGGCTGGTCTCGTTGCGGCGCAGCAGGGCGCGGATCCGCTCCAGCAACAGGCGCTGGCTGAAGGGCTTGGTGATGTAGTCGTCCGCGCCCAGGCGCAGGCCCATCACCTCGTCCACTTCCTCATCCTTGCTGGTCAGGAAGATCACCGGCAGGGAGGTGCGCTGGCGCAGGCGCTGCAGCAGCTCCATGCCGTCCATGCGCGGCATCTTCACGTCGAGCACGGCGAGGTCCACGGGGCGGGCGGTAATGCCCTGCAGCGCGCTCTCGCCATCGGTATAGGTGCGCACCGTGAACCCTTCCTGCTCCAGCGTCATGGAAACGGAGGTCAGGATGTTACGGTCGTCGTCCACAAGCGCGATGGTCTGTTTCATCTGAATGCCCCTCTCTGGGATGGCGATTTGAAATGTGGCAGGGGATTGTGGCCCAACTAGGATGGAGGGTGAACAAATTATGGCAGAGCCCCAAACACCCGATCGGGAGGCCGCGCGCCGGGCCGATCTGTGGCAGGCGCGCTGCCTGCTGCGCGCGGCAGGCAGCGCCACGCTGGGCACGCAAACCGGCGGGCAGCCCTTCACCGCGCTGGTCACGCCCGCCACCGCGCCCGATCTCTCGGTGCTGCTGTGGCTCTCCACGCTCTCGGAGCATACCCGCCATCTCCTGGCCGAGCCGCGCTGCGCCCTGATGGTGCTGGGGGAGGCAGAGGGGGCGAACCCGCAGACCGCGCCGCGCCTGACCATCACCGGCCTGGCGGAGCGGATCGAGGATGCGGCCCTGAAGGCGCGCTGGCTCGCGATGCATCCCTATGCCGCGCTGTATGCGGATTTCGGCGACTTCGCGCTGTGGCGCATCCGGCCGCTGGGCGGGCTGTTCGTGGGCGGCTTCGCGCGGGCCACGCGGCTGCGCCAGGCGGACCTGCTGCCAGACGAGGCGGCCGTGGCCCGCATCGCAGCGGCCGAGGCGGATATCGTTTCGCACTGCAACACAGACCATGCCGACGCCATGGCAGAGCTGGGCGGCGGCGGCGATTGGCGGATGGTGGCGGTGGATACGGATGGCTGCCTGCTGGCGCTCGGCGAGCAGGTGCGCCGCATCGCATGGTCTTCGCCCGTGGCGGATGCGGATGGTGTTCGCGCAGAATTGATTGCCCTGCTGCGCCGGGCGCGGCTGCCACGCGGCTGACACAGTCGGGGTCTATGGACCCATTTCAATGGGGCCTGTATCACGCCGAAAGGCGCGATGCGGGCAGCCGTGCGTGCCGCTTTTCGAGACCGGGAGCAACGTCTTGACCACCAAATCAGGCGCCGACGATTCCAAACGCAATGCCTTGTCCGGCTCCGGCGTGCAGCCCGGCCGTGCGGTGCATGCCAACCTGACCGCGCCCGCGCTGATGCAGGCTTCGATCCTGCGCAACGAAGGCACGCTGTCCGCCGACGGCGCGCTGCTGGTGCAAACCGGCCACCACACCGGCCGTTCCGCGCAAGACAAGTTCGTGGTGGACGAGCCAGGCACCAGCGCCGAGATCTGGTGGGGCAACGTCAACAAGAAGCTCGCGCCCGAGAAGTTCGCCGGGCTGCGCGGCCGCGTGCAGGCTTATCTGCAGGGCCAGGAACTCTTCGTGCAGGACCTGTATGCCGGCGCCGACCCGGCCCACCGCATCCGCGTGCGCGTGGTGACCACCCAGGCCTGGTCCGCCCTGTTTGCCCGCAACATGTTCATCCGCCCGGCCGAGGCGGAACTGGCCGGATTCGAGCCGGACTACGTCATCCTGCACGCGCCGCAATTCCTGGCCGACCCCGCGGTAGACGGCGTGCGCACCTCCACCGCCATCGCGCTGTCCTTCGAGCAGCGGCAGATCGTGATCTGCGGCACCGAGTATGCCGGCGAGATCAAGAAATCCATCTTCACCGTCATGAACTGGCTGCTGCCGGCCAAGGGCGTGCTGCCGATGCATTGCAGCGCCAATATCGGCGGCGAAGGCGATGTGGCGCTGTTCTTCGGCCTGTCCGGCACCGGCAAGACCACGCTGTCCTCCGACCCCTCCCGCCCGCTGATCGGCGACGACGAGCATGGCTGGTCCCCGGATGGCGTGTTCAACTTCGAGGGCGGCTGCTACGCCAAGGTGATCAACCTGTCCGAGCAGGCGGAGCCGGAGATCTGGGCCGCCAGCCATCGTTTCGGCACGGTGCTGGAGAACGTGGTGGCTGACCATCACGGCAAGCTCAACCTCGCCGATGACAGCCTCACGGAGAACACCCGCTCCTGCTACCCGGTGGACTACATCCCCAACTGCGTGCCGGCGGGCCGCGGCGGCATTCCCAAGAACGTGGTGATGCTGGCCGCCGATGCCTTCGGCGTGCTGCCGCCGATCGCCCGCCTCACCCCGGCGCAGGCGATGTACCACTTCCTCTCCGGCTACACCGCCGTGGTTGCCGGTACGGAAAAGGGCGTGACGGAACCCACCGCCACCTTCAGCGCCTGCTTCGGCTCGCCCTTCCTGCCGCGCCGGCCGGAAGTGTATGGCCGCATGCTGGCCGACCTGATCGCCGAGCATGGCGCCGAATGCTGGCTGGTGAACACCGGCTGGTCCGGTGGCGCCTATGGCACCGGCAGCCGCATGCCGATCCGCCACACCCGCGCCCTGCTGCGCGCGGCACTGGATGGCACGCTGACCCATGCCAAATACCACCGCGA
>CAMDAM010000185.1 GCA_945888575.1 Asaia bogorensis
ACCAGCGCACCGCGCGGCGTCTCCACCCGCACGCCCGCCCCGCTCCACGTCACCCGCGTAGCCGGCGTGCCGAACGAGATCTCCCCCGCCAGCGGCGCCAACCGCCGCTGCACCAGCGCCCCGATCCCACCGGGCACCCACAGGTTCCGCCCCGTGAGATCATTCACCGACCAGTCCTGCACCGAGAACCGCCGCGGATCGGCCGCCGAGATCTGTGCCGCCTCCCAGGTCTCGATCGTGGCCATCCAGGGATCGCCGCGCAGCCCCGCGATCGCCTCGGCCAGCGCGACATCCGGCGCCTCGGCCGCACGGGCATGGCAAACCCGGTCGAAATCCTCCGCCGCGCGCCAGTAGCCCGCCTCCTCCGCCGCCGTGGCGGGCCGGCCCTCCACCATCATGATCCGCCGCCGCGGCCCATCGGCATCCAGCAGCGCATCGCCCGCCGCCTCAGCCAACTCGCGCAGCGTGTTGCGATCGGCATCGTGCAGCCAGGTCGCGCCGAGGTCGAAGGCATCGCCGCCCACCGCCACCGTCCAGGCCCGCCCGCCGGCGCGGCCGGAGGCCTCCAGCACCACGCAACGTCGCCCCGCCCGGCGCAGCGCTGCGGCAGCGGCCAGGCCTGCCACGCCGGCGCCGATGATGATAACGTCGGTCTCGTTCATGCCCGCAGCCTAGCACAGGGCGAAACGCTTGCAGCGGTCCTGCGCGATGGGGATGCTGCGCCATGGCATCCCCGCTCCTGATCGCGCTCGCCGGCTTGCCCGGCAGCGGCAAATCCACCCTGGCCCAGGCACTCGCCGCAACGCTGCGCGCCGTCTGGGTGCGGATCGACACCATCGAGCAGGCCATCCGCGATGCCGGGATCGCGGAGGACGGCCCCGCCGGCTACATCGTCGGCTACGGCATCGCCGGCACCAATCTCCGCCTGGGCCACAACGTGGTGGCCGACAGCGTGAACCCCATCGCCATCACCCGCGATGCCTGGCGCAACGTCGCCATCGAAGCCGGCGCGCGCTGCCTGGAGGTCGATGTGGTCTGCTCCGACCCCGCCGAACACCGCCGCCGCGTGGAAACCCGCGTGGTGAACATCCCCGGCCTGGTGCCGCCCAGCTGGGCCGAGGTGGTGGCCCGCGAGCAGGACGCCTGGACCCGCCCGCGCCTGGTGATCGACACCGCGGGGCGGGGCATCGAGGCCTGCGTCGCGCAGGTGCTGGCGCGGCTGGAATGATTGCGCCACCATCCCGCCGCGAACCGGAGGAAAAGACCGATGTGGGAAGAAAGCACGCGCTACCCCGACCCGCGGGTGGTGACGATGGACCCGAGCTTCAACCAGTACCGCGTGGTGCTCGCCAGTGTGGAGCGGCTCTACACCGGCTGCCGCTGGGCCGAGGGCCCGGTGTGGTTCGGCGACCAGCGCGCGGTGTTCTGGAGCGACATCCCCAACAACCGCATCCTGCGCTGGGATGAGGCGACCGGGCAGACCACCACCTTCCGCCAGCCCAGCAACAACGCCAACGGCAACACCCGCGACCGCCAGGGCCGCCTCATCACCTGCGAGCACGATGCCCGCCGCGTGACCCGCACGGAATACGATGGCTCCATCACCGTGCTGGCCGACAGCTACCAGGGCAAGAAGCTGAACTCGCCCAACGACGTGGTGGTGGCCAGTGATGGCAGCATCTGGTTCACCGACCCGCCCTTCGGCATCCTGGCCTACTACGAGGGCCACAAGGCGGAGAGCGAGATCGCCCCGGCGGTGTGGCGCATCGACGGCCAGACCGGCGTGCTGGAAATGATGACCGACGCGATCCCCGGCCCCAACGGCCTGGCCTTCTCGCCCGACGAAAGCATCCTCTACGTGGTCGCCAGCCGCGCCGACCCGCGCGAGATCCGCGCCTTCGACGTGATCGGCGGCAGGAAGCTGGCGAACGGCCGCGTGTTCATCAACGCCGCCGGCGGCTCGCCGGATGGGTTCCGGGTGGATATCGACGGCAATCTCTGGTGCGGCTGGGGCATGGGCACGGATGAGCTGGACGGCGTGCGCGTCTTCAACAAGGCGGGCGCGCCCATCGGCCATATCCGCCTGCCGGAACGCAGCGCCAACCTCTGCTTCGGCGGGCGCCACCGCAACCGGCTGTTCATGACGGCGAGCCACTCGCTCTATTCGCTCTACGTGAACACCCAGGGCGTGGCCGGCGGCTGATGGCGCGGATCGGCGGGCGCGAGCTGCCCGCGCACCGGCTGGGCACACTGCGCGAGGCGGGCACCGACCCGTCCGCCTGGCCCGCGCTCCTGGCCGAGGATGGCTACCTGCTGTTGCGCGGTGTGCTCGATCCCGCTGCGGTAGAAGCCGCGCGCGCCGAGGTGCTGGCCGCCCTGCGCTCCGTCGGCGAGGTGGTGGGGGACGACGCCCACCCCACCGCCACCGGCCGCAGCGACCGCGCCGCGCTGCATGAAGATCTCGGCGCCTTCTGGCGCGGCGTGTGCGAAGGACCGGCTCTGCGCGAAGCCGTGCATGGCCCGGCCTTGCGTGGTGTGACCACCGGGCTGTTCGGCGCCCCCGCGGTGCCGTTCGATTTCGTCTGGCTGCGCGCCGTCACCGCCGGGCGGGCCAGCCGGTTCCATTTCGACCACGCCTTCATGAACCGGGGCACCGACCGGGTCGTCACCGCCTGGGTGCCGCTGGGCGAGGTGCGGGTGGCGGATGGCCCGATCGCATTGGTGGAAGGCTCCACCGCCTGGACCGACCTAGCCGACCGGGTGCGCGGCCGGGACGTGGACCGCGAAGCGGGTTTCACCGGCAGCTTCCTGGAGGATGTGGTGGATTTGGTGGAGCAGCGGGACGCCCGCGTGCTGACCGCCGATTTCGCGCCCGGAGACGTGCTGCTGTTCGGCATGTTCCTGTTCCACGGCAGCCTGGACAACGCAGCCCCCGGCGGCCGCGTGCGCCTATCCGCCGACACCCGCTTCCAGCCCGCAGCCGAAGCGCGGGACGACCGCTGGTTCGGCGCCCCGCCGCCCGGCCATGGCGGGCGTTCCTATGGCGGGCTCTCGGGCGCGCAACCGCTGACCGCCGATCCCATCGTGAGGTGACCGCCATGTTCCAGAAGCAGCCCACCTTCTGCGGCCTGCCGCACGGCATGCCCGGCCCCACCACCAAGGCCGCCGTGCTGGGCGTGCCCTATGATTGCGGCATCCATCCCTGGCGCGTCGGATCGCGGGAGGCGCCGGTGGCGGTGCGCCGTGCTTCCCGCAATCTGCGCGCCTTCCATGTCAGCCAGGGCGATTTCAACGTGCTGGAGCGGCTGGGTGCGGTGGATTGCGGCGATATCGACTTGCTGCCGGGCCGGCCGATCCAGGCCTTCCCGGCCATCGAGGCGGCGGCCGGCGCGGTGCTGGATGCCGGTGCGATCCCGGTGGCGATCTGCGGCGACGGCTCCGGCTCCCTGCCGCTGATGCGCGCCGCCGGCAAGCGCCACCCCGGCATGGTGGCGCTGCATATCGACAGCCACACCGATGCCTACGAGCTGCCGGATGCCGATCCGCTGGACCCCTCCACCCAGTTCACCCATGCCGCCACGGAAGGGGTGATCGACGTCTCCCGCTCCTGGCACGTGGGCATCCGCGGCTTCACCTCCGTGCCCGGCATCGTCTCCCGCGCCCGCACGATGGGGTTCGGTGTGGTCACCACGGAGGACCTGCTGCGCCGCGGTTTCGCCCAGACCATGGCCGAGTTCCGCGACAGCGTGGGCCAGCGGCCGGTGTACCTGTGCTGGGACATGGATATCTTTGACCCCAGCGTGGCCCCTGGGGTCTGCACCCCCACCTGGGGCGGACTTTCGGCGCGCGAGGGGATCGAACTGATCCGTGAATGCCACGGCCTCAACATCGTGGCGATCGACTTCAACACCGTGAGCCCGCCGCAAGATGTCGCCGACCAGGCCGCCTTCCTGTGCGCGCACATGGTGATGGAGGCGATGCTGCTGCTCAGCCGGCGCCTTGGCGTCGCGCCGTAGCGCGTTGCTTCAGATGTATTTCTTGAATCTCAGATAGGCCACCGCGCCGGCCGTGATCAGCACCGTCAGCACCAGAACGCCCATCCAGGCAGCCACATAGGCACCGCGGCCGGAGGCGCGCGCCTGGGCGCGCGGTGCCTCCCGGCGTTCGGTGGCCTCCACATAGTCGGCCAGGGTACGGGGCTTTTTCTTGGCCATGCTGATCCGGAGTGAACGCGCACCTCGCGCCACGGGTTACCTAATGTCTCGCCCCCATCCTGCGCAAGCGTGCACGCCGGGGGCGGGTGCGTTTGTCATGCGAATGGCCACGCCGCGCAAGGGAGGTGAGGCTCAGGCGGGCACGCCGAGATGTGTGCGGGCAATGGCCGCGATCAATTCCTCGCGCGGCACCGGCTTGCTGAGGCAGGCATCCATGCCCGCGGCCCGGCAGCTCGCCACCACCTCGCTGCCCGCCTCGGCGGTGAGGCCGATGATGCGCAGGCGGCGCAGCGGGCCGTCGGTATCTTCGCGCTCGTCATGGCGGATCAGACGGGTGGCCTGCAGCCCGTCCATCCCCGGCATCTGCAAATCCATCAGCAACGCGTCATAGGCGAAGCGGCGCACGATCGACACGGCCTGGGCGCCATCCTCCACCACCTCCACCCGGGCGCCGGCGCGCTGCAGCATGGCGCGGGTGACGATCTGGTTGGTGGGGTTGTCCTCCGCCACCAGGATGCGCAGGCCGGCCAGCGGCGCGGGCGGGGCAGGGGGCTCGGCCAGCGTCGGGGCCGAGGCCGGGGTGGGTGCGGCCAGCGGCGGCGGCTCGGCGGCCAGCATGGCGATCACGCTGCGCAGGCGGGTGGCGAGCACGGGCTTCAGCAACTGGGCGTCGAACAGCTCCAGCCCCTCGCGGGTTTCGCCGGTCTGGCCGGAGGCGCAGAGCACAAGGCGCAGCGGCGCGCCGCCGGAAAGTGCCGGGTCGGCGCGCAGGGCGCGGGCGAAGGAGAGCCCGTCCATCACCGGCATCACCCGGTCCACCAGCACCATCTGGTAGGGCGCGCCGGCGCGGGCGGCGGCGCGCAGCAGGGCCAGCGCGGCCACGCCATCCTCCGCCGTGTCGGCCTCCGCACCCAGGCCGGCGAGCTGGCGGACCATGATTTCCCGGTTCATCGGCAGGTCGTCCACCACCAGGCAGCGCTGGCCGCGCAGCGGGGTGGGGTCGGCATCGGGCGCGCCGTGATGCGGGCGCAGCGTGAGGGTGTACTGGAACTCGCTGCCGCCGCCCGGCCGCGCCGCCGCGGCGATGCTGCCGCCCATCGCCTGCACCAGCTGCCGGCAGATCGCCAGCCCCAGCCCGGTGCCGCCGAACTGCCGGGCGATGGAGGCATTGGCCTGGCTGAAACGCTCGAACAGCATCGGCAGGCGGGCGGGGTCCACGCCGATGCCGGTATCGGCCACGGTGATGGAAAGCTGCAGCAGGCCATCGGCGCGCGGTGCCGCTTCCAGCGTGATCTCCACCCAGCCGCGCTCGGTGAACTTCACCGCATTGCCGACGATGTTCAGCAGGACCTGGCGGAAGCGCCCGGGGTCGCCCACCACCGCCACCGGCAACCCGTCGCCCAGGCGGCACACCAGCTCCACGCCCTTCACCGCCGCGGCGGGAGCGAACAGCTCCGTCACCGTCGCCACCTCCTCCTCCAGCACGAAGGGGATCGATTCCAGCTCGAAGGCGCCGGCCTCGATCTTGGAGAAATCGAGGATGTCGTTCAGCACCGTCAGCAGATGCTCGGCGGAGGACTGGATGGTGCGGGTGTAGCGCGCCTGCTCCTGGTCCAGCCTTGTTTCCATCAGCAGCCCGGCCATGCCGATCACGCCGTTCATCGGCGTGCGGATCTCGTGGCTCATCGCCGCCAGGAAATCCTGCTTGGCGCGGCCATCGGCGCGCGCCCGGCGTTCGCTGCGGCTGAGGTGGTCGCGCTGGAGCCAGAGCTGGTCGGCCTGGCGGAACAGCAGCCAGAGTGCGCCGAACACCACGAGGCACACGGCGGTGAAGCTGGCGCACAGCACCAGCGCCTCCACCTGCCAGCCGGCGAAGGCGGCATCGGTGCCCTGGCTGGCGGTGATCACGAAGGGCGAGCGCGCGGTGGTGACGTAGCTGGCGATCACCTCGCGTGACCCAAGCAAGCCACGCCAGGTGCCGGTGGGCAGGCCGGGCAGGTAGTGGGCGAAGGTCGGTGTTTCCGCATCGCGCCGGCCGGTGGCGGTGGCCGGCAGGTCGGTGGCCAGCAGCAGCGTGGCATCGTGGCCGTGCAGGCGCAGCTCGGTGCCGAACACGCGGGCGGATTGGCGCAGGATCGCGGCCAGTTGCTCGCCGTCCAGCAGCGCCACCACGGCGCCGGCGGGGGCTCCGTCGCGCCCGGTGGCCGCGCGAGCCAGGGGCAGGGCCCATTGCGAGGGCGGGCGGCCGGGATCGGCGGCCACGGGCAAGGGCTGGCCCTGGACCAGCGCGGCCGGGCCGCCCTGGCGGGTGGGGTCGGCCAGCGGGCGCAGCCAGGCCTGGCCTTCCAGTGCCGTGGCATCGAAGGCGGCATCGGTGCTGGAGCGCACGTGCAGCGCGGGGTCGAGCCGCACGAGGTCGCGCACCAGCGGCAGGTCGCGCAGGCGCTGGTGCAGGGCGGCGGGGTCGGTGGGGGCATCGGGGGCGGCGAGGTCGAACAGCAGCGAATCCACCGCCTGCACGGTGCGCGCGAGTTCCGCGGCGGCCGATTGGGCGGCACGCAGCGTGGTGGCTTCGGCATGTGCCTCGGCGCGGTTGTAGCCGTCGCGCAGCAGGCCCAGGAACAGGCCGATCAGCGTGATCATGGCGATGGCGGCGCCGACGCCGAACAGGCCGCGCGGCGTCATTGCGCGCGCGCCGCCCGCGGTGGCCGTTGGGTCCTGATCCCTGCCTGGTCGCCATGTCTGCGCCATGGGCCGGCCGTTGCCTCCGCGCCGCCGGGATTCGGGCCGGCGGCACCCCGGCGGCGGGGTGGCACCGTGAACGGCGGACCAAGCCGCGCGCCATGCCGAGGCTTCCCATGCGGGAGCTTACACACAGGTTACCGGGACGTGGAGATCGGGACCGCGATAGGCGTCTGGGGCGGGCTTCTGCCGGGGGGCGCGATGGGCCACAGTGCGGCGATGCGTTCCTTGGGATCCCGGCTGGTGGTGGCGTGGGTGCTTTCGCTGATGGCCGCATTGGCCGTGGGCGCGGTGCTGGTGCAGCTGTACCGCCTGTCCAGCGCGGCGCAGGCCGGGTTGCGCACGGCGGTGCTGGAGCAGGGCTGCACCCTGCTGACCGAAACCTACGGCTTCTACGTCGCCGGCTGGGCAGGGCCTGGGCAGGCGCGGGAGCTCGAGGGCTTCCGGCGCGAGCTGCAGGGTGTGGTGGGCATGGCGCTGGCCGGGCGGCCGGGGCTGGAGGCCGGGGTCTGGCAGACCGAAGGCGCGGGTGAGGCGCTGGCGGGCGACCCCGGCACACTTCGCACCGCCCTGGCGCAGGCCGCCGCCACCGCGCTGCGCGAGGACGACACCGTGGGGTTCGAGGGCGAGGGTCGGCTCGGTCTGGCCTGCCCGCTCGGCGGGCCGGTGGCGGGGCTGGTGGGCTGGGTGGCGCAGCGCAGCGCCGGCACGCCGGGGTTGCGGGAACTTCAACTGGGCATGGCCGTGCTGCTGGCGCTGGTGCTGCTGCTGGCGTTCTGGCTCTCGCTCGGCCTGGTGGCGTTGCGCCGCCGGGCGCGGCGGATCGCGGCGTCGCTCGCCGGGCATGAGCAGGCAGGCGCGGACAGCACCCTGCCGCACGTGCCGCCGACCGGGGAGCGGGAGCTCGACCGGATCGTCGCCGCGCTGAACGCCGCCGGGGACCGGCTGGCCGAGGCGAGGGGGCGGGAGGCGGCATTGGCCGCACGCATGGCGCAGGGCGAGCGGCTGGCGGCATTGGGGCGCGTCGCGGCCGGGGTGGCGCACGAGATCCGCAACCCGATCGCCGCCATGCGACTGCG
Source organism: Asaia bogorensis (assembly GCA_945888575.1). Classification (GTDB taxonomy): domain Bacteria; phylum Pseudomonadota; class Alphaproteobacteria; order Acetobacterales; family Acetobacteraceae; genus CAMDGX01. The sequence continues at coordinate 8,036 of CAMDAM010000185.1, forward strand.
CGCGGAAAACGCCCTGGCCGGCGACCCCGCCCGGCGCGGGGCTGCGCTGGAGGCAATCCTGGCCCAGGTGGCGCGGCTGGACCGGCTGAGCGGCGAATTGCTGGCGATGACGCAGAAGCGCGAGCCGGTCCTGGCGCCGGTGCAGCTCGATGCGCTTCTGCACGCCGTGGCCAACGAGCAGGAGATGGGTGAGGTAGCGCTTGCCGTCCAGGCCCCGAAGCTGTGCGCGCAGTTGGATGAGGGCCTCGTGCGCCGCGTACTGGATGCGTTGCTGGAGAATGCGCGCCACCACACGCCACCGGGCGGGAGCATCACGCTCTCGGCGATGCGCGAGGGCGAGGCGCTGCGCCTTTCGGTGGCTGATACCGGCCCCGGCGTGCCGCCGGAGCTGCGCGCCTGGCTGTTCGAGCCCTTTGTGACCGGGCGGCCAGACGGCACCGGGCTCGGCCTGGCCATCGCGCGCGAACTGGCCGATGCGATGGAGGGCCGGCTGTTCCTGGCCGAAGGCGGGCCCGGGGCGACCTTCGTGCTGGAGTTGCCATGGCGCGCGTGCTGATCATCGACGACGATTCCGGCCTGCGCGAGGGCATCGCGGAAACGCTGGGCGATCTCGGCCACACAGCCGAACAGGCGCCGGACGGGGCGGCGGGGCTGGCGCGGCTGGCGCGCGGCGGGATCGATGCCGTTCTGCTCGATCTGCGCATGCCGGGGATGGACGGGCCTTCGGTGCTGCGCGCGATGCGCGAACGCGGGGAGATGCCGCCTGTCGCCGTGCTCACCGCCGTGCCCACCGCGGCCAATACGATCGAGGCGATGCGCCTCGGCGCGATGGACCACATCGCCAAGCCGATCGGGCGCGAGGCCCTGGCCGCGCTGGTGGCGCGCATGCTGCCGGCTGCCTCCGCCCAGCCGCAGGTGGTGGCCGACGACTCCGACGAATTGGTGGGCGCCACGCCGGCGATGCGCGAGGTGCAGAAATCCGTGGGCCTACTCGCCGACAGCGACGCCACCGTGCTGATCACCGGGGAGACCGGCACCGGCAAGGAGGTGGTGGCCCGCGCCATCCATCGCCACGGCCGCCGCGCCGCAGCACCGTTCGTGGCGGTGAACTGCGCGGCGATCCCGGCCGGGCTGCTGGAAAGCCAGCTTTTCGGCCATGCGCGCGGCGCCTTCACCGGGGCGGTGGCCGATGCCGCCGGCAGCATCCGCGCCGCGCACAAGGGCACGCTGTTCCTGGACGAGATCGGCGACATGGACCTGGCCATGCAGGCCAAGCTGCTCCGCGTGCTGCAGGAACGCGTGGTGGTGCCGGTGGGCGGCAAGCCGGTGCCGGTGGATGTGCGCGTGCTGGCCGCCACCCATCGCGACCTTGCCGCCATGGTGCAGGCCGGCACCTTCCGCGAGGACCTCTACTGGCGCCTGGGCGTGGTGCCGCTGCACCTGCCGCCATTGCGCGAACGCCTGGGTGACATCGTGCCGCTGGCCGAGCATTTCCTCGCCGCTTCCGGCACCAGCCGGACCCTTTCGGCGGAAGCAGCCGCGCCGCCTCCGCCCGGTTGCCACCGCTACGGTCCAGCGCCCGGCGGATCATCGCCGCTTCCAGCCGTGCCACCGCTTCCGGCAGCGTGCCGGCCAGGAAGTCCTCGGCCGGCGAGGGGGCAGCAACGGCGCCGAGGAAGCC
>CAMDAM010000186.1 GCA_945888575.1 Asaia bogorensis
TGCCGGAGGCCTATCGCATCGCCCGCCGCAACGAGGCGCACATTGCCGGCTGCGCCGCGCTGGTGGCCAACCTGACCCCTTTCCGCGGCCCCAGCGCCGATGCCGGCACGGTGTTCGAGCTCGGCTTCATGCGCGCGCTGGGCCGCCCGGTTTTCGGCTGGTCCAACGCGGCTGCGCCCTTCGCCGCGCGCACCCGCGCCGCCTTCGCCACCACCCAGGCAGCCGACGGCAGCTGGCGCGACGCCGAGGGCATGCTGGTGGAGGATTTCGCGCCGCTGCACGACAACCTGATGATCGACGGCGCCATTGTGGCATCGGGCGGGGTGCTCGTCACCCGCGACCTGCCGCGCGGCGCGGCCTGGACCAGCCTCGATGCGTTCGAGGCTTGCATCCAAGCCGCCGCGCGAACCCTGATCGGGTAGGGTGGGGGGCCTCAGTTCGGCGGGTTGAGCCCCAGCGCCCGCGCGGTATCCACGATGCTCTGCCAGGTATCCACCTGCAGCGGCACGCCGTTGGCCAGCCGGTCCGCCCGCGCGCGGGCCTCGGGCTCGCCGGGCACCAGCACCTCGTCCACCCCTTCGGCCAGGCGCGAGGCCTTGACGTAGTTGGCGTATTCCCGCGCCTCGGCGACGAAGTTGCTGGAGCCGAAGCGGTTCGGGTCCAGGTAGATCGAGAACATGCCGTTGGCGATGCGGCGCCGCGTCCGATCGGGGTCCACTGGGCCGGAGGTGCCGCCACCGGTGAGCACGCCGGCCAGGATTTCGCACATGAAGGCGATGCCGCTGCCCTTGTGGTCGCCGAAGGCACGGATCGCGCCGGGCCCGTTGCCGGCGCTGCGCGGCCCGCCGGGCGTGAGCGGCCCATAGAGCACCGCGGGATCATCGGACATCTTGCCGTCCGGCCCGATCAGCGCATCGCCCGGCAGCGGCTTGCCGCCGTTGCTGGCCACCAGCACCTTGCCCTCGGCCACCACCGAGGTGGCGAAATCCAGCAGCAGCGGCGGCTGGCCGTTCTCCATCGGGATGGCGATGCAGACGGGGTTGGTGGAGAAGCGCCGGTCCACGCCGCCGAACGGCGCCACCAGCTGGCCCTGGTAGACGTTCACGAAATGCAGCGAGACCAGCCCCTGCTCCGCCGCCCGCTCGCCCCAGTCGCCGATGCGCCCGATATGGCCGGAGGCGCGCAGCGCGATGATGCACATGCCGGCCTGCTTGGCCTTGGCGATGCCGAAATCCACCGCCTGCGGCCCCACCGTCTGGCCGAAACCCATGTTGCCGTCGATCACCGCATGGGTTGGGCCTTCGGTGACGATGGTGATCTTGGCATCCGCGGTGACGTCGCCGTCTTTCAGGTTCTGCACGTAGCGCGGGACGCGGATCACGCCATGGCTGTCATGCCCCGTGAGGTTGGCGCCGATCAGGTGATGGGCGATCCGGTCGCCCTCGGCGCGGCCGGTGCCGGCGGCGACGAAGATGTCGCCGACGAAGCGCTGCAGCGTGTCGACGGCAATCAGATGGGTGGGCAGGTCGGCCATGGTCGTTTCCCTGGTTCTATCCCTGGGCGTGTGCCGGTCCCCCAGCACGCGCACCAGCAAACAAAAGTTTTTTGGTTCTTTTTTTCAAAAAAGAACTGCTTCCTTAGCTTCGAGCCGCAATCGCCGCAGCATCGGCCCGATAGAAATTATTATCCGTCGGCACGATCGTCAGCTCGCTGACGCAGCTGCGCGGCGGCAGGGTGCAGGCGAACAGCACCGCCGCAGCCACGTCATCCGGCTGCACCATCAGGGCGCGCGCCTCGGCCGAGGGCGGCTGCGGCCGCTTGTCCATGATCGGCGTTTCCACTTCGCCGGGGTTGATGCACACGGCGCGGATGCCGTGGATCCCTTCCTCGGCGTTCAGTGAAAGGCTCATCGCCCGCGCACCGTGCTTGGTGGCGTTGTAGGCCACGCCGGAGACGAGGAAGATCCCGGTGGCGGCCATGGAGGCCACGTTCACCACCACCCCGTCGCGCTGGGTGCGCATCGCGGGCAGCACCTTCATCGTGCACAGGAACGGCCCGGTCAGGTTCGCGCCCACCATCTGCTGCACGGTCTCCGGCGTCAGCTGTTTCCAGGCGCGGTTCGGCGTGTTCCAGCCGGCATTGTTCACCAGGATGTCGATGTCGCCGAACTCGGCCACCACCGCGTTCCAGGCCGCATCCACCTGGGCGGGATTGCCCACGTCGCAGGTGGCGATGGTGCAGATGCCGCCCTCGCTTCGGATCGCCGCCGCCGTCTCATCCAGCGTACCGCGCGTGCGGCCGGAGAGCCCCACCTTGCAGCCCGACCGTGCCAGCGCCACCGCGATCGCGCGGCCGATGCCGGTTCCCGCGCCGGTGACCCAAGCTGTTTTGCCATTCAATGCGGGCATTGCCGTTCCTCCTCGTGATAGGCCGCAAACGCAAAGCGGCCGACCGGACGGTGGCGTCCGATCGGCCGCGATGCAAGAGGGCAGGGTGCCCGATCAGACCACGCGGTTGGTCGCGTCCTCGATCAGGTGCATGTTGTTCATGTCGATCGCCAGCGGCAGGATTTCGCCAGGGCCAGTGTGGACGTTCGGATCGATGCGCGAGCATACCGCCACGCCGTCCACGAAGTGGTGCACCAGGGTTTCCATGCCCATCGGCTCCACCACGTCCACCTTGGCGTTCATGATCTGCACGCCGGGCTTCTCGCTGTCGTGGGTCTCGGTCATGTGCTCCGGGCGGATGCCCAGGGTCATCTTCTTGCCCTTGTAGGGGCCGTAGCGATCCACGCGGGCGGCGGGAATGGCCATCTTGGTGCCGTCGGCCAGTTGCACCTTTAGCCCGCCGTCATCGATCACTTGGCAGGGCAGGAAGTTCATGGCCGGGGAGCCAATGAACCCGGCCACGAAGCGGGTGGCGGGGTGATGGTACAGCTCCTGCGGGGCGCCGACCTGCTCGATCACGCCGTGGTTCATCACCACCACGCGGTCGGCCAGCGTCATCGCCTCGATCTGGTCGTGGGTGACGTAGACCGTGGTGGTGGGCACCAGCTGGTGCAGCTTCTTGATCTCGGTGCGCATCTGCACGCGCAGCTTGGCATCGAGGTTCGACAGCGGTTCGTCGAACAGGAACACCTTCGGGTTACGCACCACGGCGCGGCCCATGGCCACACGCTGGCGCTGGCCGCCGGAGAGCGCCTTCGGCTTGCGGTCCAGCAGCATCTGGATGTCCAGCATCGTGGCCGCCTCGTCCACCCGGCGCTTGATTTCCTCCTTGGGAAACTTCCGCAGCTTCAGGCCGAAGGCCATGTTGTCGAACACGCTCATGTGCGGGTACAGCGCGTAGTTCTGGAACACCATCGCGATGTCGCGGTCGCGCGGTGGCACGTCGTTCACCACGTCGCCCCCGATCCAGATCTCACCGGCGGTGATCTCCTCCAGCCCCGCGATCATGCGCAGCGTGGTGGACTTGCCGCAGCCCGAAGGCCCCACCAGCACGACGAACTCGTGGTCGATGATCTCCAGGTCGATGCCCTTCACCGCCTGCACGTCGCCCTCGTAGGCCTTCACCACCTTGCGGATCGACACGTTCGCCATTGCCGTCACTTCTCCTCGTTGAGCCGCAGCACCGCGCGGCTATCGTTTGGTCCAAACCCGCGGTGCGCGGTCAACCCTTCGTGGCGCCGGCGGTCAGGCCGGCAATGTAGTAGTCCATCAGGAACGTGTAGATGATGATCGGCGGCGCGGCGGCCATGGCGCAGGCGGCCATGATCATGCCCCAGGCGAACACGTCGCCCTTGATCAATTCGCGCACGATGCCCACCGTCAGCGTCGCCTGGTCCGCACTGTAGAGATAGGCGAGCGGATACAGGAAGGCCCCCCAGGCCACGGTGAAGGCGAAGATCGTCGCCGCGATGATGCCGGGCAGCGCCACCGGGATGAAGATCTGCACCAGGATCTGCGGATAGCTCGCCCCGTCGATCAGCGCCGCCTCGTCCAGCTCCTTCGGGATCGAGCTGAAGTAGCCGATCATGATCCAGGTGCAGAACGGCACCGCCAGCGTGGGGAACAGCAGCACCAGCGCCCAGGTGCTGTTGATCAGCCCCAGCCAGCCGAGGATCTGGAACAGCGGGATGAACAGCAGCGACGGCGGCACGAGATAGGTGAGGAACACGCCGGTCGACAACACCTGGCTGCCCTTGAACCCCATGCGCGACAGGCTGAAAGCCGCCAGGATGGCGATCGTCATGCTCAGGGTCACGGTCACCGCCGTCACCCAGACCGAGTTGATGAAGTAGCGCTGGAACGCCGCGTTGGTCATCAGCTCCCAGTAGTTGTCGAAGGTCGGGTTCTTAACGATCCAGGGGTTGCCGGCCTGGGCCGAGATCTCGGCGGAGGTCTTCAGGCTGGTGATGATCATGTAGAACGGCGGCACCAGGAAGATCACCACGAAGATGGTCAGCGCGATGTAGCTGCCCCACAGCGCCAGGCGGCGCTGCTGCTCCATGCTGCCGACCTTGGCCTTCGGGCGGGGCACGTTCCCCGCGGTGGCGGAAGCGCTCATCACGCCATCTCCTTGTTGCGCTTCATCACATCGCGCAGCACGAAGAATGCGAGCGTGGCGAGGATCGGGAACATGAACAGGCTCACGGAGGCGCCGCGCGGGATATTGCCCGACTGGATGCCCACGGTGAACGCGTAGGTGGCGAACAGGTGAGTGCCGTCCTGCGGTCCGCCATTGGTCAGGATGCGCACGATGTCGAAGTCGGCGAATGTCACGATCAGGCTGTAGAGCACGGTGATCAGGATGATGTTCCGCATCATCGGAATGGTGATGTAGAACAGCCGCTGCACCGCCGTTGCCCCGTCGATCGAGGCTGCCTCATACAACTGGTCCGGCACCGATTTCAGGGCCGCGAGATACATGATCATGAAGAACGGTGCGCCAAACCACACGTTCACCGCGATCACCGACATGCGCGCGTTCCAGACCGTGCCGAGGAACGGGATCTCGGAGAACCCCATCAGGTTCAGCGTCCAGTTGAAGGCGGAATACGAGGGATCGAACAGCCACCACCAGGTGAGCGTGGAGAGCGACAACGGAATCACCCACGGCACCAACAGCAGGCCGCGCCACACCCTCTCGTTCCGCCCACGGATGTTGTGCATCAGGTGGGCGAGGATGAAGCCCAGGAACGCCTTCAGGATCACCGCGGTCACCGCGAAGAACACCGACTGGAAGATCACCAGCTGGAAGCTCGGCCGGGTCAGCATGAAGGCAAAATTGTCGAGCCCGACGAAGTTGTTCATCTTGCGATCGAGCATGGACAGGTACACGGCATAGAACGTCGGGTAGATCTTCAGGCAAACGATCAGCAGGATCAGCGGGGCGCACAACGCCAGCGCCGCCATGGAACGCCGTCGTGCGAGTTGCTTCATGCTGCCGGTCTGGCGCGAGGATGCCGCCGCCGGGGCGCCGACCACCATGGTGCTGCCGTCTGCCATGAGGAGGGTCTCCAATGGATAGGATCGAACAGCCGCCCGGGAACAGGGGGCGGCTGAACCTAATGTTCTTAAGGAACAACCCGGCCGGCCCCTGAAGGAGCCGGCCGGGAACGCCAGATGCTTACAGGAAGCCTTCCAGCTCGGTATTGCCCCACGCGATCACCTGGTCGATCGACTCGCCAGCCTTCAGCTTGGCCACCATCGTCGGCAGCGTGCCGCGGTTGTAGACCTGCACCGCGATCTCCGGAGGTGCCGGCATGTGGGCGAGGTGCGACACGGTGTTGTGCTGCGGCCGCACGGGGTAGTTGTACACCGAGCCCGTCGGCGGGCCGATGTTGTCCCACACCTTCGATTCCGACATCTTCTGGAACGGCGGCAGGTCGTAGCCCAGAACCGCGGTGCTGCGCGCATCCACGTTTTCCGGCATCATCAGGAACTCGATCAGTTCCTTCGCCGCCGGCTTATTCTGCGCGAACTTCCAGATGGCCCAGAAGTTCATGCTGTGCGGCATGAAGCGGCCCTTGGGGCCGGCCGGGGGCGCGAAGTGCCAGGTGTCCTGGGCGATCGCCGGCGCATCGCGCACCGCGACGGCCCAGGCCGACGGCGGATTGTAGATGAACGACGCCGCGCCCGAGATCAGCGCGCGGTTGTTGGAGCTGTCATCCCAGCTCTGCGCATCGGCGGGCAGGAACTTCACCAGCTTCTGGCTGTATTCCAGCGCCTGGCGAACCGCGGCCGACTTGATCTGGATCTTGCCGCTCGCGTCGACCAGCTCGGCGCCGAACGAGGCGAAGATCGCACCCCAGGTGTCCACGTTGTCCGCCGTGGTGCCGCAGCCCAGGCCGAACGGCTTGCCGGCCTTGTGCATGGCCTCGGCGGCCTTCAACATCGCGTCCATCGTCCAGCCGGAATCGTCCTGCTTGCCGCCGACGCCCGGATACATCTTGGTCACGTCGATGCCGGCATGCTCTTTCCACAAAGAGATGCGCGCCACCGGGCCCTTGTTCTGCGTGCCCCAGCTGGACGGCACCGCAACCCACTTGCCCTTTTCCTTGCCGAGGTAGTTGGCAACCGCGTTGGCAGGGCCGTAGGAGCCCTCCATCTTCTTCACGATGCCGTCGACATCCTCGAGCTTGTCGGCGTGGTCCCGCACGTTCCAGTTGGCGATCGTGATGATGTCATGCCCGCGCTTGGCCTGGGCCTGCGCGTTGATGGTCAACAGGGTCTGGTTGCCCTGCGAGGTGATGAAGTCGGCCTTCACCTCGGTCTTGGTCTTGTCCGAGAACGCCTTCACCTGCTTGCGGATCTCTTCGTTCCCGGCCGGAACCCAATGGTCCCAGAAGAAGATCGAGACGGTACCGGCAGCGCCAGCGGTGCGGATATGCACCCAAGGCAGCACGGAGGCAGCGGCGCCGAATTTCAGCACCTTGCGGCGCGTGGCCGCCTGCGTAGACAGAATGTTCCTGGTCATCAGGATATCAAGCCTCCCGGTTGCGCACCGACTTCCCGCCGGCTGCTGGTTCCCATGATCACGTGGCACGCCCCGCAAGGCCGCCCCGCTGTCACAATTCTAGGCACATTGCCCCCCCCCAGGCAACGCATTGATGCGCGCCAAGGCAGATCGGGCGCTTAATTCCGGGACAGCTTGCGCACACGCCTAAGTATACGATCCACGAAGGCGCCGGCGCTGCCCAGATAGGCGGCGGGGTCCACCAGCCGCGCAATCGCATCCCCATCCAGCCGCGCCGTTACCGTCGAGTCGCGCCTCAGCGCCTCGGCCAGGCAGATCCGCTCGGCCAGCGCCAGGTCGCAGGCATGCTTCACCACGTGGTGCGCCGCCTCCCGCCCCAGCACCGGGCCCAGCCCCATCATCACCGCCTCGGCCACGATCTGCCCGCCGGTGAGGTCGAGGTTGGCCCGCATCCGGGCCGTGTCCACCACCATGCCCTCGGCGATCTGGCGGGCATGGCACAGCGCGCCATGGGTCAGCACGAAGGCCTGGCCGATCGCCAGCGGCTCTGCCTGCCATGGCCCGGTCGCCCGCTCATGGTCCTGCGCCATCGCCCCCTGCATCAGCGGCACCATCGCCTGCACCGCGCGGGCGGAGGCCAGGATGTATTCGCTGGCGATCGGGTTGCGCTTCTGCGGCATGGTCGAGCTCTGCCCGCGCCCGTGCACATAGGGCTCGGTCAGCTCGGCCACCTCGTTCTGTGCCAGCAGGATCACGTCGGTGGCGATCTTGGAAAGGCTGCCGCACAGCAGCCCCAGGAACGACACCGCCTCCGCCAGCCCATCGCGGCCCACATGCCAGGGCGCATCCGGCACGCCGAGCCCCAGCTCCGCCGCCAGCCCCTCCATCACCGGGATCCCTGTGTCGCCCAACGAGGCCAACGTGCCCGCGGCACCGCCGAACTGCACCACGCAGGCGCGCGGCTGCAGCTGGTCCAGCCGTTCCACATGCGCCAGCAGCGGCGCCAGCCAGGTGGCGAGCTTCAGCCCGAAGGTCACCGGCAGCGCGTGCTGCAGATGAGTACGCCCGGCCATCAGCGTGTCCCGATACGTGGCCGCCTGCTGCGCCAGTGCGAAGGCCACCGCCACCAGCTCCGCCCGCACCAGCGCCAGCCCGTCTCGCACCTGCAGCGAGGTCGCGGAATCCATGATGTCCTGGGTCGTCGCCCCCCAATGCGTCCAGCCGCCATGCGTGCCCGCCGCTGCCGACAGCTCGGCCACCAGCCCCACCACGGGGTAGCCGACATTGGCGACACTGGCCGCCATCCGCCCGATATCCAGGTGCTCCACCCGCGCCGCCGCGCTGATCGCCACGGCCGCCTCGGCCGGGATGATCCCCATGCGCCCCTGCACGCGCGCCAGGGCTGCCTCCACATCCAGCATGCGCTGCAGGAAGGTACTGTCATCGAACACGGCGCGCATGGCGTCGCTGCCGTACAGTGTTCCGAACACCGGGCTGTCGGCGAAATTCACGGGCATGGGCACGTCCTCCGGGGCTTTTCCCCGGCGTGCCCCAGCCTCACGCCGCGCGCAAGAGCTTCGCTTTGGCCGCCACGATCTCCGGCGTGTCGCCGGGCTTGTAGATCGAACTGCCGATCCCGAACCCCGCCGCCCCGGCCGCGCGCCAGGCCGGGATGTTGCCGGCATCGATCCCGCCCACCGGCAGCACCACCGTATTGGGCGGCAGCACCGCGCGCATCGCCTTCAGCACGGCAGGGCTGGCGGCCTCGGCCGGAAAGAGCTTCAGCCCGTCCGCCCCGGCCGCGAGCATCGCGAAGGCCTCGGTGGGCGTGAAGAAGCCCGGCACCGCCACCATCCCGCGCGCCTTGGCCGCGCGCACCACTGCCTCGCTGGCATGCGGCAGCACCACCAGCCGCCCACCGGCATCCGCCACCGTGGCCACCTGCGCCGCGCTCATCACCGTGCCCGCACCCACCAGCAACTGGTCGCCGAACCGTGCGGCCAAGCGCCTGATGCTCTCGATCGGCCGCGGCGAATTCAGCGGCACCTCCAGCACGGCGATCCCTGCCTCCGCCAGCGCCTCGCCGATCGGCACCACCTCTTCCGGTGTCACCCCGCGCAGGATCGCGACCAGGTCACAGCGCTGCAGCCAATCCCTCAAAGCCATCCGGCCTGCCTCCCGATCACCGCGAGGCCCAGGGCCGCCGCATCCTCATCCACCACCACGGCACCCCCGCCGCAGGCCGCGATGGCGGTGGCATAGAGCTCCACCAGCACCTCGTCCCCCAGCAGACGCACCTGGCTTACGCCCTGCAACGCCGCGCGCACCTCGTGCCCGATCATCAACCCGGACAGGAACCCAGCCGCCTGCGCCTCCGACAACTCGCCGAACAGCCCCAGCGCCCGCACGCCGAACAGATGGTGCAGCAGGTGCCCCGCCTCGCCGGAGCGCGCCACCCCGCGCCGGAACCCCTCGGGGTCCGTCTCCTGGCCCATCATCCGGCCCAGGATCGTGTGCCCGCGCAGGGCCGCGAAAGCCTCGCCAGTAAAATAGGTCGCGAACCCCTCGATGCGCCCACCCTCGATGCGCGCCCACTTGGTGTGGCTGCCGGGCATGCACACCACGCCCTCGCCACCCAGGGACGCCATCAGCCCCACGAGTTTGGTCTCCTCGCCGCGCATCACCTCCGGCACGCC
>CAMDAM010000187.1 GCA_945888575.1 Asaia bogorensis
ACTCCACCAGCGTCTGCCGATCTTCGACGGAAAGGAAACCTCGCTTGCGCATGACAACGAGCGGAATCCATCTCACCGAGCCGATGCAAGCACGATCCGACGGATGCACAGTGAGTCAGGGTATTGGTTCTTTTTTTTTAAAAAAGAACGTGCTTTCTTACCTGAACCTTTTCGGATCGATGGCCGGATAGATGCTTGCGGCCCATTCCGGCACCTGCCCCGCCACCAGCGCGGCGAGCAGGCGGCCGGCGGCGGCGGAGGTTAGGATGCCGTCTCCGCCTTGGCCGACGAACCAGAAGAACCCCTGCCCTTCTGTGGCTTCACCGAAGGCGAAGACGCCGTCGGGGGTGAAGGTGCGCAGGCCGGCCCAGCTGCGTTCGACGCGGCGGACTTGGATGTTCAGGACTTCCTGCATGCGGGCGACGGCGGTGGCGATGTCCAGCTCTTCGGGCTGGACGTCGTGGGCGTGGGTGGGGGTGGCGTCGGCGGGGGAGACCATGAGGCGGGTGCGGGCTTCGGGCTTGCAGTACCAGCTGCGGCGGGCGTCGTAGAGGCGGGGCCAGTCGGCGGGTTCGTGGGGGGTGGGGTCGATGACCACGGCGGTGCGGCGCTTGGGGGTGAGGCCGAGGGGGCGGATGTTGGCTTGGGTGGCGATGTCGTCGCCCCAGGCGCCGGCGGCGTTGATGAGGATGGGGGCGCGGAGGGTGGCGCCGGAGGTGGCCTCCACGCGCCAGAGGCCGGATTCGCGGGTGATGCGGTGGCTGCGGCGGCGGAAGGCGACTTCGGTGCCTCGGGCGCGGGCGCCGCGGAGGTAGGCTTGCAGGAGGACGTCTACGTCGATGTCGTAGTTCTCGGTCTCCAGCGCGGCGGCGGCGGCGTAGCCGGGGCGCAGGGCGGGGATGAGGCGGTGGAGGTCCTCGACGCTGATTTGCTGGATGTTGCGGCGGGTGGCGAGCATGGCGTGCAGGTCGGGGAGCTGGTCTTCCGGCACGGCGAAGGCGACGTGGCGTTCGCGCAGGATGGGGGTTTCGGCGAAGCCCTGGGGCGGGGTGCGGAGGAAGGCGAAGGATTCGTGGGCGAGGGTGCGTTCGTAGTCTGGCCCGCCATTGGCGACCCAGAGGGCGGCGGAGCGGCCGGAGGTGTGATAGCCGGCGGCTTCCTCCGCTTCGATGAGGGCGACGCGGTGGTGGAAGGAGAGGTGGTAGGCGGCGGTGGCGCCGGCGATTCCGCCGCCGATCACCAGCGAATCGAACGACTCGGTCATGCGAATCGGTTGGGGCGGATGGATTCGACGAGTCGCGCGGAGTCGGTAAGCCAATCCGAGTCGCGGCCGGCGATCATGTCGGCCACCAGGCGGCCGGCGGCGGGGGAGGTTTGGATGCCGTAGCCGCCCTGGCCGACGCACCAGAAGAAGCCTTCGGCCCCGGGCGCGAAGCCGAAGGCCAGGCTGCCATCGGGCGTGAAGGTGCGCAGGCCGGCCCAGGCGCGTTCCACGCGCTTCACCTCGATGTCCAGCATCTGCTGCATGCGGTCGACGGCGATGGCGACGTCCAGCTCATCGGGCTGCACGTCATGGGCGTGGATGGGGGTTTCGTCGGCGGGGGAGATCATGAGGCGGGTGCGGGCTTCGGGCTTGCCGTACCAGCCTTCGCGCGCCTCCATCAGGGCGGGCCAGTCGGCGGGCTGCCAGGGGGTGGGGTCGATGATGACGCCGGTGCGGCGCTTGGGGACCAGGCCGAGGGGGCGGATGTTGGCCTGGGTGGCCACTTCGTCGGCCCAGGCGCCGGCGGCGTTGACCAGGATGGGGGCGCGGAAGCGGGCGCCGCCGGTGACTTCCACCTCCCAGGCGCCGTTCTTGCGTTCGATGCGCATGGTGCGGCTGCGGAGCGCCATGGTGCCGCCGCGGCGGCGGAGCTGGGCCAGGAAGCCCTGGTGCAGGGCGGCGACATCGAGGTCGAAGGTGCCTTCCTCCAGCAGGGCGGCGGAGACGGCGCCGGGGCGGATGGCCGGGACCAGGGCGCGGGCGGCGGCGAGGCTGATTTCCTTCAGCCAGGGGCCGGCGGCCAGGGCTTCCTGCGCGGCGGCTTCGTCGCCGGTGGCGGCGAGGGTGAGGATGTTGCGGGGGGACCAGAGTTTGGCTTCGGCGAAGCCCTCCGGTGGGGATTCGAAGAAGCTGCGGGAGGCGCCGGTGAGGGCGCGCACGTCGAGCGGCCCGTAGCTGAGGATCCAGAGGGCGGCGGAGCGGCCGGTGGTGTGGTAGCCGGCGGCTTCCTCGGCCTCGATCAGGGCGACGCGGCGGTCGGCGGCGAGGGAGGCGGCGGCGGAGGCTCCGGCGATGCCGGCGCCGATGACGATACAATCCAGCAGGGGGCAGTCGGTTTGGTGCGTGTCCATGCCTCACCTTATTCCACCGCCCGCGCCTCGCAAGGCGGATGCGACGCGATTGTCGGATTTCCTTACAGTTTGGGATTTGAGGCTGACGCGTGGCGTTCAATCATATGGTTTTGTTCCGTTTTTTCTCAGGCATAGAAATTGCTTATATGCATCGTGCCTAAAACATGCGGGGAAGGTTTCAAGAGATGACGTTCGCGCTACGTGCCTGCAGGATGCTGGCAGTCAGTCTCCTGGCCACCCTTCCCGCCTCCGGGGCAGACGCCTCGGCGATCGCGAGCCGCACCGCGTTGCAGACCCTCCTCGGCGGCGGCGGCACGATCGAGGATTTCGAGGCATTCTCCTTCCCCAGCCTCTCGTCTTACATTCTGACCTGCACCACGTTGACCTCCGCGAGCGTCTGCAACGGGCAGGGGCCGGGCCTGGTGCAGCCTGGGCTGACATTTTCCGCCCCCGACGAGCTGCAATGGAACGACGCTGGCTATGTCGGTGCCGCATCCCGCGAGATCCTGGCCAACAGCACCATCTTCGTGATCGATTTCGCCACCGCGCCGGCCGCCGTCGGGGTCGATCTGCGCGCCTATACCGGCTACGGCGATACCGCGCAGATGGACGTGTACGGCGCTGACGACAGCACTTTGCTCGGCAGCATCACCGGGATCGTCCTCTCGACCAGCGGGATTCCGGTTTTCGCGGGGTGGCAGGACGCGGGCGGCATCGGCAAATTTGTCCTGACCCCGACGATCCAGGAGTGGTCCCCGATCATCGACAATCTGGAATACGGTGCCATCGCGGAGGTGCCGGAGCCCGCCAGCGCCGCGCTGCTGGGGCTCGGCCTGGCCGTGCTGGCCCTGCGCCGCCCGAAGCGCCGGGCTGGATAGCCTTACCACGATTGCTTAACCGCATGCTGCGAGGCTCCCGGGTGCGGCAATCCGCCCGCCACCCTGCCCGGGAGCCACACAGTGTCCGCCCCACCTACGCCGCGTTGCGCCTGCTGCGCCTCGCCCTTTGCCCACCCGCCCGGCCGCCGGGGTTTCCTGGGCCTTGCCGCCGCCGGCCTTGCGACCGCCGCCCTGCCCCGGGCTGCCCGGGCCGGCAACGGCACCGATTATGATTCGATGCTGCTGACCTGCATCGACCCGCGCTTCATCGACATCGTCGATCACTGGATGGCGGACCAGAACCTCAAGGGCAAATACAGCCGCTTCGCCATTGCCGGTGCGTCCATCGGCGTGGTTGCACCGGCGTTCGAGCGCTGGGCGCCGGCGTTCTGGGACAATCTGGCGGCTTCGATCGAACTGCACCACATCAAGCGGGTGATCGTGATGAACCACCGCGATTGCGGGGCGGCGGAGTTGGCGTTTGGGGCGGAGTCCATTGCGAACCGGGAGGCGGAGACGGCGCTGCACCGGCGCATCTTCGCCTCGTTCCAGGCCCAGCTGACGCTGCGCCAGCCCAAGGCGGCCTTCCTCGGCGGGCTCATTGGGCTGGATGGGCGGTTCGACCGGCTCGCCGGGTAGCTCTTGCGCCGCGCCGCCACCCGGCCGACCATGGACCCGATTTGCGGGAGGATTCCATGGTCGATCTGGTGCTGCGCGGCGACAGGATTGTTACGCCTGAGGGCGTGATTTCCGCCGACCTCGCCATCGCCGCGGGGCGCATCGCGGGGATCGAGAAGCTCGGCAGCCTGAATGCCAGCCGCACCATCGACATGACGGGGCGCATCGTGATGCCCGGCGGGATCGACCCGCATGTGCATTGCGACTGGCCGATGCCCTCGCCCGATGGTGGGGCGCCGCAGCATACGCAGCCGGCCAGCGTGGTGTCCCGCGCCGCGGTGCATGGCGGCACGACGATGATGATCGACTTCGTGCGCACCGCCGATGGGCCGAGCATCGCGGAGGCGATCCGCAAGCGCGATGCGGGGTGGGCGGGGAACTGCCATATCGACTATGCCTTCCACCTGATGGTGGAGGGCGATATCGCGCCGGCGCATCTGGACCAGCTCGGCGAGACGATCCGGGCCGGGCACCCGACGGTGAAGATCTTCACCACCGACATCACGCCGAGCCGCAAGGGGCGGATGGTGGATTTCGGCGATATCTGGGAGGTGTTCCAGGTGATCGCGGCCAACCGGGGCCTGGGCGTGATCCATGCCGAAGACAACGACATCGTCATGCACATGTACGGCAAGCTGATCCGCGAGGGGCGCACCAGCTTCCACAACATGGCCGAGGTTCACAACGCGCTGAGCGAGGATCTGTCGTTCCGGCGGGTGATCCGGCTGGCGGAAAGCGTGCCGGGGACGGCGCTTTATATGCTGCATACCTCGGCCGCTTCGGGCGTTTCGGCGATCCGGGAGGCGCGGGCGAAGGGGCTGCCGATCTATGGCGAGAGCCTGCACCAGTACATGCTCTACACGTCGGACGATTATAAGAAGCCGAACGGGCAGATCTACCACACCTATCCCTCGCTGAAGTCGCCGCAGGACCAGGCGGCGCTGTGGGCGGGCACGCTGGATGGCAGCATCAACTGCGTGGCCACCGACGAGCTGTGCTGCTCGCTGGCGCAGAAGACCCAGGGGGTGCGGATCGACGACACCACGGGCGGCAATTCCGGCGTGGAGCCGCGGGTGGCGCTGATGTACACCGAGATGGTGGGCAAGCGCGGCTACAGCCTGGAGCGGTTTGTCGATCTCGTCAGCAGCAATGCGGCGAAGATCCTTGGGATGTATCCGCGCAAGGGGGCGATCGCGCTGGGGGCTGATGCCGATATCACGGTGCTGGACCCGACGCGGCGGCGCACCATCACGGCTTCCGACCTGCATGAGAGCGACTACACGCCGTGGGAAGGCTGGGATGCCCATGCCTGGCCGTGCCTGACGATGCTGCGCGGCAAGGTGGTGATGCAGGACGGCACGCTGCTGGGCTCGCTGACCGATGGCGCCTGGGTGAAGCGGGCGATCGATCCGGCGATCATCGCAGCACCCGTGAAGATGTGACGCCGGCCCATCTCGTCGCCCTGCTGCGGGATGCGTTGCGGCTGTGGGGCGCCGAGGGCCATGTGACGGCCGAGGCGGACCATGTTGCCGTTACCCGGGCGGACGGCACCTGGCGCATCATGCCGGGCCCGCCGCCCACGCGCTGGTTCCTGCAGACGCCGGAGCGCGAGGCCGCCGGCCGGCCGGCACGCCCGGCGCCCTCCATCACCGCGCTGCTGAGCGCGCTGCGGGCCGCGCTTGGCCTGCCGCGTGGCACGCCGGCGCGGATCGGCGCCACGGGGGCTGCGCAGGGCGGGTAAATCTTCGGGCAGTCGATCACAAGCTGGGGGAAATGCCGAAGGTTTGATGGTCGAAATGCAACTCTGCTGCGATTGTAACAACATCATGCATATGCAGCCTCGACTTGGAGTGTCGTTTTAACGATACTGGCCGCTCCCGCCCGGGAGGGTCACGCATGCGGCAGCGACAGGACGCCTTGTTGTCCTACCCACGTGCAGCCGCGCCGGCACCGGCGGCCACCACCCCCGTGCGCGCGCCGTTCACTGCGCTGCAGGTGACCTCCCTCGCCCTGCCCTTCCTGCTTGCGATCGCCCTCTCCGCGTGGATCTGGCTTCAGGTGGAAGCCGAGGCCCATGACAGCACCGGCCGCACCGCGGAACTGCTGCACGAGCAGGTCGAGCGCGCGATGGAGGTGCAGGATGCCATCATCGCCGCCGTGCGTGCGCGCATCGAAGGCATGGACTGGGCCGAGATCGGTGCCAGCGAGGCGGTGGTGGCCCTGCTGACCCGGCTGGACGAGGCCACGCCCAACACCTACCGCAACGGCATCCTCGACCCCACCGGCACCCTGGTCGCCATGTCCCGCGCGCCGCCGCCGGGGCCGCGCACCAGCCATACCGACCGGGACATCTTTGCCGCCCTGTCCCAGCCAGGGCCGGATCGCGCCATGCTGGGCCGCCCAGTGCTCGGCCGCACCTCGCAGGATCGCGTGATTCCCTATGCCCGCCCCCATCTGGGCCTGGATGGCCGGGCCAGCGGCGGGGTGATCTGGACGACCTTCCTGCCGGAAACCTTCGCGACCATGTTCCAGCGCATCGTGCTCGGGCCAGAGGACACGGTGATGCTGGTGCGTGGCGATGGCGTGGTGCTGTCGCGCTATCCCTGGATCGACCCCACCGCGCTGCAACCGCTGGCACATTCCGACCCGCCGATGCGCGCCATGGCCGATGCCGCCGCCCGGCTGGCCCAACCGCTGCGCGCCGCCCAGCACGCCGTGCCCCGCCTTGCCACGGATGCCGGCCAGGCCACCGGCCCCTCGCCGATGGATCAGGTGGAGCGGCTCTATGTTGCCCGCGCCCTGCCCGGCGTCGGCGCCGCCGTTGTCTATGGCCGTGCCGTGGCGGCGCTGCGGGCGGAATGGCTGCGCCGCAGCCTGGCCGTGCTGGCGGTCGCCGCCCTGTCCTCCGCCCTGCTGCTCTATCTCACCCGCCGCAGCCGGGAGGCGACGGCGCGCGAGCTGGAGGCGCGCGACCTGGCCCGCATCGCCGCGGAGCAGCGCGCCACCGCCGAAGCCGCCCGTGCCGATGCGGAGGCGATGCTGCGCCAGGCCCAGCGCGTGGAAATGCTGGGCCAGATCGCCGCCGGGGTGGTGCATGATTTCCGCAACACGGTGCAGACCGTGCATGCCGGCGCATCGCTGATCGAGCGTGCCGCCATGCGGGGCAACCTCGCCCGGGTGCGGGAGGTGGCGGAGATGCTGCGCCAGGCCGCCACCCGCGGCGGGCAGCTGACCCAGCGCCTGCTCTCCTTCCGCAAGACCGGCGATGGCCGCAGCAGCTGCGACCCGGCGGAGGTGGTTTCGGCCACTGGCACGCTGCTGCGCGCCACGCTCGGCCCCGGCTACCGCCTGAGCGTGGACGTGCTGAGTGGCCTGCCGCCCTGCATCGCCGGCCACCCGGCGGAGCTGGATTCCGCCCTGATGAACCTGGTGATCAACGCGCGCGACGCCATGCCGGCGGGCGGCGAGATCACCATCGCGCTGCGCCCCACCGCCGAAGCCCCTGGCCTCGCACCGGGCCGCTACATGGAATTGTCGGTGACCGATCGCGGCATCGGCATGGATGCGGACACCCTCTCCCGCGCCACGGACGCCTTCTTCACCACCAAGCCGGGTGGCGGCACCGGGCTTGGCCTTTCCTCCATCCGCGGCTTCGTGGAAGGGGCGGGCGGGACCATGCAGCTGCACAGCATCCCGGGCCAGGGCACCACCGTGACCTTGTGGCTGCCGGAGGCATCGGAGGCAGCGGACCACACCCCAACCCGGTAGGCCGCCGGCCAGCTCCGCGCGCGATCCCAAACCGTGCCATGGCCAGAAGAGGCAGCCATGGCGCGGTTTGGCATCAGAAGCGGCGATACTGCGCCAGCGGCATGCCATGCGCCTCCACATGCGCGTTCCAGGCATCCATCGCCGCCCGGTTCTCCGACAGCCAGACCTCGCGCCGCGCCCGTGCAACCTCCGCCGCCAACCCGCGCTCGCAGGCTTGGGACATGTTGACCTTCAGCGCCTTCGCCTCGCGCAAGAGCGCCTCCGGCAAGGTGATGTTGGTCGCGCGGCGCGTGACCTGGCTGGCTGTGTCTGCCATCGTCGCCTCCAATCCCTGACCAGGGATGCGCATGCGAAGTGCGCATTTCAACCCACAGAGGCCGCGGCGGCGGGCCGCCGCTCAGTACATCGTGTCTTTCAGGCGCTGCGGGGCGATCTGATCGTAGGCGGCGCCGTCGAACTCGCCCTTGGTGATGTCTTCCAGGATGCGGCCGTTGCTGGGCAGGGCGGTGCGCTCGATCTGGGCGGTGGGGTCCCACAGGCGGGAGCGCATCAGCGCCTTGGCGCACTGGAAGAAGCAGTACTGCACCTTCACCACCAGCACGCTTTTCGGCAGCTGGTTGTTCACCACGAAGCGCGCCAGCAAGGCGGGGTCCACGCTGATCTCGGCCGTGCCGACCACGCGCAGGGTTTCGCCCACGCCGGGGATCAGGAACAGCAGGGTGACGCGCGGGTCCTCGACGATGTTGCGCAGATTGTCGATGCGGTTGTTGCCGCGGCGGTCCGGCAGCAGCAGCGTGTGGGCGTCCTGGATTTCCACGAAGCCCGGCGCGTCGCCGCGCGGGGTGATCTCCACGGTTTCGCCCACCG
Organism: Asaia bogorensis; assembly: GCA_945888575.1. Taxonomy (GTDB): domain Bacteria; phylum Pseudomonadota; class Alphaproteobacteria; order Acetobacterales; family Acetobacteraceae; genus CAMDGX01. The sequence goes on from CAMDAM010000187.1 coordinate 8,586, forward strand.
TGGCCAGCACGCAGAACGGGCTGGCCTTGATCAGGGCCTGGTAGTGCGGGTGGAGGTGGTCCACCTGCTTGGTGACGGCCGCTCCCGCCGGTTCCCCGTACAGCGCGCGCAGGCTTGCGATGTCGCGGATGATGTGGTCGGGATTGTCCATGATACCTGTATCCGTGGTGACGGGGTTTCTGGGCAGCGGCAAGACCACGCTGATCGGCCGGCTGTTGCCTGATCCGAGGCTGGCGGACACGGCGGTGATCGTCAACGAATTCGGCGAGGTGGCGCTGGATCACGCACTGATCGCCAGCAGCACGGAATCGCTGATCCAGCTGACCACCGGCTGTTTGTGCTGCGCGGTGCGGACGGATCTGGTGCGGACGCTGCTGGAGTTGGAAGGGCGGCGCGAGGCCGGGGAGATCGCGTTTGCCCGGGTGCTGGTGGAGACCTCGGGGCTTGCCGATCCCGCGCCGATCCTGGCCGCGCTGATGAGCGACGGGGCGCTGGCCGGGCGGTTTGCGATCGGCGCGGTGGCGACGCTGGTGGATGCCGAGCTGGGCGAGGCCACGCTGGAACGGCACCCGGAGGCCCGCCGGCAGGTGGCCATGGCCGACCGCATCCTGCTGACCAAGACCGACCGTGCCGCGCCCTCCGCTGCCCTGAGGGCCCGGCTTGGGGCGCTCAACCCGGCGGCCACGCCGATTCAGGGGCCGGTCGATGCGGGCTGGCTGCTGGCGCCGGCTGGGCGGCTGCCGCAGGAATTCCCGCCGGTGGCGCTGCATACGGCGGGGATCAATTCGGCCAGCATCCATCGCACCGAGCCCGTGCCGGCGCTGGCGCTCACCCTGCTGATCCAGGCGCTGGCTGAGCATTGCGGGGCGCGGCTGTTGCGGCTGAAGGGGCTGGTGGACCTCGCCGAATTCCCCGGCCGGCCGGCGGTGATCCATGGCGTGCAGCATGTTTTCTCGGCGCCCGAGTTCCTGCCCGGCTGGCCCGGCGAGGATCGCGGCACCCGCATCGTGCTGATCGGGGAGGCCCTGCCGCCGCATTTCGCCGCCCGGCTGCTGGATGCCATCAT
>CAMDAM010000188.1 GCA_945888575.1 Asaia bogorensis
CCCTCGGCCTCCGCCTGGTAGCGCAGGAAGAACGCATCCAGGATCCCCGGGGGCGCGCGGCGGAAATGCCCGAAGCGCAGCGACAACTGCCCCAGGGCCTGCGCCGCCGTGCCGCCCCCGAACATCAGCACCAGCCCAGAGGCCAGCCCGGCCCGATCGGCGCCAGACTTGCAATGCATCAGCACCGGCGTCTCCACCGTGCGCCAGATCTCATGGAACCGCAGGATCCGGTCCCGGTGCGGCGCGCCCCGGCTCTCGAACGGCATATACACATGCGCGATCCCAAGCCGCCCCGCTGCCGCCCGCGACAACGAATCCGACCCGCACTCCCGCGGGCCCCGCAGATTCACGATCGTCCGCAGCCCAATTCGCCGCACCCAGCCGCCAATCCGCCACGGCAAGGGATGGCTGGCCCGATACCACTGGCCCGGCACCACCACGGCAAAGTTGCGCCACACCGTGCGCAACACCGCATGATCCACCCACAACGAATTCATCCACGCCGCAAACGGCCGCCCGTCGAACCTCATGCCGGCTCTCCCGGAAGCAAGGCCAGGGCTCTGCCCTGGACCTGGTCAGGGGCTTTGCCCCCGACACCCCCACCAGGGACCTGAGGTCCCTGGACCCACATGACTTTTGCCCACGGCATAGGGGGGATATCACCGGACGACACGTCCGGTGATACCCCCCCTATGCCGTGGGCAAAAAAGTAAAGGGGTCTGGGGCCTAAGGCCCCAGTGGGGTGCAGGGGCAACGCCCCTGCTTGGGGTCCGGGGCGAAAGCCCCGGCCTTCCGTCCCTACCCGCCCTGCGCCACCCGCACGGCGATGTCGAGCGCGCGGCGGAGCAGGGTTTCGCTGGCTTCCGGGGTGCGGAAGGCGCTGTGGGCGGAGAGGGTCACGTTGTCCAGCCCGATGAACGGGTTCCCGGGCGGCAGCGGTTCGTCCACGAACACATCCAGTGCCGCGTGGCCGATCTGCCCGGTCTTGAGCGCCTCGATCATCGCGGGCTCGTCGATCACGGCGCCACGGGCGGTGTTCACCAGCAGCACGCCCTTCTTCATCTGGGCGATGTGGTCGCGGGTGATGAACCCCTTCGTTTCATCGTTCAGCAGCAGGTGCAGCGAGATCACGTCGCTTTCGGCCAACAGCCGGTCGAGCGCCACGAACTCCACCCCCGCCGCCGTCTTCGGCGTCCGGTTCCAGGCGAGCACCCGCATGCCGGAGCCCCCGGCGATCCGCGCCACTTCCGCGGCAATGCCCCCGAACCCGATCAGCCCGATCGTCTTGCCGGTCAGCTGCATCCCTTCGGTGCGCAACCACTGCCCGCCGCGCACGCCCCGGTCCATCAGCGCCAGGCCCCGCGCCCCCGCCCACATCAGCGCGATCGCATGCTCCGCCACCGCGGTATCGCCGTAGCCCTTGATGATGTGCACCGTGATGCCGAGTTCCGCGAGCTCCTCGGGGTTCATGTAGCTGCGCGCCCCGGTGCCCAGGAAGATCACGTGCTTCAGCCCCGCGCACTTCGCCATCCACTCGGTCGGCATATAGGTCCGGTCGTTCAGCACGAAATCCTGCCCCGCCAGCAGCGCCGGCAGCTGCTCCGGCCGCACCTCCTCCTGGATATTCACCCCCACCTTGGGGTCCCCCGCCCGCATCACGCGGCGGAAGATATCGGCAAGCTCGTCCGTGGCGTCGACAAACAGGCCCTGCATGGGGTCACACTCCGGCTCGTTGGAACCCCGATCGTGCCCGCCCCCCACGGCACCCGGCAAGCATGACAGCGGGCCGCGTCCTCCAGCTCGACCCGGAAGACTACCGCCCTCCCCGGCACGAGCCCCCAGACCCACCGCCCCACCGCCGCCGGCGCCGCAGCTGGGCGCTGTTCTTCGTCCGTTGGAGCATCGTCCTCGCCATCTGGTCCGCGCTGATGGCCGGCGGCATCCTGCTCTTCTTCGCCTGGGACCTCCCCCGCCCCGAATCCGCACTGGACGCCGCGCGCCGCCCCAGCGTCACCCTCACCGATGCCCAGGGCCGCATCCTCACCACCTACGGCGACCTGGTCGGCGACCCCCTGCGCCTGCGCGACATGCCGCCCACCCTCCCCGCCGCCGCCGTGGCGGTGGAAGACCGCCGCTTCTGGAACCACTGGGGCCTGGATTTGATCGGCATCGCCCGCGCCTCCTGGGTCAACCTCCAGGCCGGCCAGGTCGTCCAGGGCGGCTCCACCATCACCCAGCAGGTCGCCAAGAACCTGTTCCTCAGCAACGCCCGCACCTTCCGCCGCAAGGTGCAGGAGCTCCTGCTCACCCTCTGGCTCGAACGCCAGTTCTCCAAGCAGGAGATCCTGGAGATCTGGCTCAACCGCGTCTATCTCGGCTCCGGCGCCTTCGGGATGGACGCCGCCGCCCGCGTCTATTTCGGCATCTCCGCCCGCCAGGTGAATGTCTGGCAGGCCGCCATGCTCGCCGGCCTCCCCCGCGCCCCCTCCCGCATCAACCCCCGCGTCAACCCCGAAGCCGCCGCGTCCCGCGCCCGCGAAGTCCTCAACGCCATGGCCGAAACCGGCGCCCTTCGCCCGGAACAGGCCTCAGCCGCCGCCGCCGCCATCACCCCCCTCCCCCGCCCCGTCCGCGCCGCCGGCTGGTTCAGCGACTGGGTTTCCGAACAGGCCGACCCGCTATTGCCCGATGGCGCCGACGCCACCATCCGCACCACGCTCGACCCCCGCATCCAATCCACCGTCGAAGCCCGCCTCAAATCCCTGCTCGAAGGCCCCGGCGCCGAAGCCAACGTCACCCAAGGCGCCGTCGTCGTGCTGGATGCCCAAACCGGCAATGTCCGCGCCCTCGTCGGCGGCAAGGACTACCGCGCCAGCCCCTTCAACCGCGCCGTCGTCGCCCGCCGCCAGCCCGGCTCCGCCTTCAAGCCCTTCGTCTGGCTCGCCGCGATCGAAGCCGGCGCCAGGCCCGACGACCCCGTGCTCGACGCCCCCATCCGCCGCGGCACCTGGTCCCCCTCAAATTTCGACGGAAAATTCCGCGGCGAAATCACCCTGGAGGAAGCCCTCGCCCAATCCGTCAACACCGCCGCCGTCCGCCTGCTCATCCAGGCCGGCGGCCCCCGCCCCGTCGCCGCCGCCGCCGCCCGCCTCGGCATCGCCGACCGCCTGCCCAACAACGAATCCCTCGCCCTCGGCACCGCCGAAGTCGGCCTGCTCGAACTCACCGCCGCCTATGCCAGCTTCTTCAACACCGGCCTGCGCATCACCCCCACCGGCATCGAATCCCTCACCTCCGAAGGCCGCACCATCGCCCAAACCCGCCAGGCCCCGCCCCGCGCGCTCGACCCGGACCACGCCGCCATGATGGCCCGCATGCTCAGCGCCGTCGTCACCCGCGGCAGCGGCCGCGCCGCCGCCCTCCCCGGCCGCGCCACCGCCGGCAAGACCGGCACCACCCAAGACAACCGCGACGCCTGGTTCATCGGCTGGACCGAAGGCCCCCGCGGCGGCCGCATGATCGGCATCTGGCTTGGCAACGACGACAACCGCCCCATGAACAACGTCACCGGCGGCGGCCTCCCCACCCGCCTCTTCGCCGACATCGTCCGCGACCTCGGGGCGAACTGAAGCACGGCAAGGAAACCGCCAAGGCGCCAAGACCGCCAAGAAGCACGCCAAGCCCTCAACCCTTGGCGCCTCCCTTGGCGTCCTTGGCGCCTTGGCGGTTCCCTTCCTTCCCCCCCCCTTGCCCACCCCCAGGCCTTATGATGTTATACTATAACATCACACGCCCAAAGGCCGCCCATGTCCGCCCGCACCCACACCTCCCCCGACATGGCCGCCCAATCCGGCCACGGCATCGAATCCGAAAACCTCTTCGGCCTCACCCTCGGCTCCGATATCGACGGCCCTGGCAGCCGCGCCGCCGCCCTGGAGGTCAACGGCCGCATCGGCGCCCGCTCCGGCCGCTACAGCGCCCTCGGCTTCAAAGGCGAGTTCGCCTACGGCGCCACCGAGAACCTCTCCATCGCCGGCTCCATCCTCGCCGGCTGGCGCAACAGCGCCAACGTTCCCGGCCAGAACAACCTCAACGCCTTCGCCTTCGACGGCATCGGCACCGAGCTCCGCTGGCGCTTCCTCGAACGCGGCCCCTCCCCCATCGGCCTCACCCTGCACATCGAACCCTCGATGCGCCTCACCGACGAACGCACAGGCGAACGCGGCCTGGGCTACGCCTTCGAAAACCGCCTGATCGCCGACACCGCCCTCATCGAAGACAAGCTCTTCGCCGCCACCAACCTGATCTACGATATCGAGGCCTTCCGCCCGAAAGGCGCCGGCCAGGAACGCGCCTCCACCCTGGGCCTCTCCGCCGCCCTCACCTACCAGGTCAGCCCCGGCCTCTTCCTCGGCGCCGACATCCGCTACCTGCGCGCCTACGAAGGCCTCGCCGCCGACCGCTACCGCGGCTGGGCCCTCTTCGCCGGCCCCACCCTGTTCTGGCACGCCACCGACAACGTCTGGATCTCCGCCACCTACGCCTTCCAGCTCGCCGGCCGCGAGCAAGGCACCCCCCAGATCTACGACCTCGGAAACTTCCCCCGCCAGGCCCTCAAACTGAAGATCGGCATCGAGTTCTGACCATGAACATCACCCGCCGCACCGCCCTCCTCCTCCCCCTCCTCGCCACCCCCGCCCGGGCGCAGGAGAAAACCCTCAAGGTCGTCACCAGCTTCACCATCCTCGCCGACATGGTCCACCAGGTCGGCGAAACCCGCGTCGCCGTCCGCTCCCTCGCCGGCCCCAACCAAGACCTGCACGGCTTCGAACCCCGCCCCTCAGACCTCCAGGCCGTCGCCCAAGCGGATGTCATGGTCGTCAACGGCCTCGGCCTCGAAGGCTGGGCCGAACGCATCGCCAAGGCCGCCGGCTTCAAGGGCACCGCCATCATCGCCTCGAAAGGCGTCGCCGCCCTCAAGGCCGGCCACAAGCCCGGCGCCGGCCACAGCCACGCCGGCCACAACCACGGCGCCCCAGGGCACGGCGCATTCGACCCCCACGCCTGGCAAGACATCGCCAACGCCCGCCTCTACGTCGAAAACATCCGCGCCGGCCTCGCCACCGCCGACCCCGCCCGCGCCGCCAGCTACACGGCCGCCGCCGCCCGCTACACCGCCGAACTCACCGCGCTGGACGCCGAAATCCGCGCCCTCCTCGCCCCCATCCCCCGCGCCCGCCGCCGCGCCGTCACCTCGCACGACGCCTTCGCCTACTTCGCCGACGCCTACGGCATCGACATGCTCGCCATCGCCGGCACCTGGCGCGACAGCGAACCCTCCGCCCGAGACCTCGCCGCCCTCACCGGCCAGGTCAAACGCCAGAACATCCGCGCCCTCTTCCTCGAAAGCGCCTCCAACCCCGCCGCCCTGAACGCCCTCGCCTCCGAAACCGGCCTCAAGATCGGCGGCCAACTCTACCCCGACGCCCTAACCCCCCCCGGCGGCCCCGCCGACGGCTACCTCCGAATGATGCGCCACAACGCCACCGTCATCGCGGAGGCGCTCAAATAAGAAAGCGCGTTCTTTTTTGAAAAAAAGAACCAAAAAACTTTTCAACCAAAACGTAGGGCGGAACACGAAGCGGTTCCGCCACCTTTCTTCTCCCTTGCCTTACTTCTCCGTGCCTCTGTGTCTCTGTGGTAAATCTTCTTCTTGCTTCCTTCCTAATCCCACACAACCCCTCCCCCACATCCACCGGCAATCCCCCACCCCTTCCCCTTCTTCTCCCTGCCTCCCCGCAAACCTTCTTCTTGCTTCCTTCCCCCCGCCCACGCCCCCGCACCATTGACACCCCCACCCCACCTCGGCCCCAATCCGCCCCAAGCGGAGGACCGACCCCCATGTGCGACACCATGGCTGCCACCAAAGGCGCCACCACCACCGGCTTCACCCTGTTCGCCAAGAACAGCGACCGTGAACGCAACGAGGCCCAATACCTCGATCTCATCCCCGCCCAAACCTACGGCCGCGGCGCCGTCGTCCGCTGCACCTACGTCGCCATCCCCCAGGCCGCCCGCACCCACGCCGTCCTGCTCTCCCGCCCCTTCTGGATCTGGGGCGCCGAAATGGGCGCCAACGAGCACGGCGTCGTCATCGGCAACGAAGCCGTCCACCCCCGCCAGCTCCCCCAGCGCAAGCCCACCCTCATCGGCATGGACCTCCTGCGCCTCGGCCTCGAACGCAGCATCACCGCCGCCGAAGCCGTCCAGGTCATCACATCCCTGCTAGAAGAATTCGGCCAAGGCGGCAGCTGCGGCCACATGGCCAAGCGCTACTACGACAACTCCTTCATCATAGCCGACCGCAACGAGGCCTTCGTGCTGGAGACCATCGGCCGCCGCTGGGCCGTCGAGAAAACCGGCCCCACCCGCGCCATCTCCAACACCTACACCATCAACACCAACATCACCGCCGCCAGCCCCGATCTCGAAGCCTTCGCCCGCGCCCAGGGCTGGTGGACCAAGAACCGCCCCTTCGATTTCGCCGCCGCCGTCACCAACCCCGAAAACCCCGGCCTCCAGGGCGCCATCGGCCGCTGCGCCCGCGCCACCACCCTCCTCACCGCCCAATCCGGCCGCGTCGACACCGCCGCCATGATGTCCAACCTGCGCGACCACGGCACCGCCGCTGAAAACAACGCAGGCTTCCACCCCGAACAGATCGAAGGCGTCACCATCTGCATGCACGCCGGCGACGGCACCCGCCGCGGCCAATCCGTCGCCGCCTGGGTCGCCGACCTGCGCGACCAGGGCTCGGTCCACTGGGTCACCGGCACCTCCGCCCCCTGCACCTCCGTCTTCAAGCCGGTCTTCCTCGACAGCGGCCTGCCCCCCCAGGGCGCCCGCCCCGGCGACCGCAGCGACCCCGCCACCCTCTGGTGGCGCCACGAACAACTCCACCGCGCCATGGTCCAGGGCGACTACCCCGCCGCCATGGCCTGGTTCCGCCCGGAACGCGACGCCCTGGAAGCCGAATTCCGCACCCGCGTCGAATCCGTCCTCGCCCTCCAGGGCCCCGAAGGCACCAAGGCCCGCAAGAAAGTCGCCGAAGCCTGCTGGAAAGACGCCGCCACCGCCGAAGCCCGCTGGATCGCCCGCGCCACCACCCTCACCTGCACCGGCCTCCGTCCTAGCTTCAAACGCGCCTGGTCCCGCTTCGACAAACTCGCCGCCGACTAACCAACACTCTCAATCACCGCATGAAATCGTAGGGTGGGTCGGCGCAACCGGACTCGCCAAGGAAGCAAGGAAGTCCTTCTTTTTTGAAAAAAAGAAGCAAAAAACTTTCATTCATTTGCCGGCCACGCCACCGAGTTTCTTCGCAACCACCGCTCCATCAACCCCTCGTCATTGCGAGCGAAGCGAAGCAATCCAGTTCTTTCTCCCCGCCATAGCATCGATCATTGACCCCGCTGGCTGGCATCACCCCGTATCAGAAAAAATTCCCTCACCCACATAAATTTTCCTTGCCCTCCGGTGTTGCGTTGTGGATAGTTATCCCCAATGCCACAGCAACCCGCCGCACCGAGCGAAGCCGACGCACCGCGCCCCTGGGCGCGGGCGATCCTGCACGCCCGGATTCCGGCCGCCCTGAAGCTCCTGCTTCTGGCCCTGTTCGGCGCCCTCTCGATGGCCCGAACCACCAGCCACCCCCTGTGCGCCCTGCGCCAGGACTGGCTCTTCTCCACGCACGGCACCCTCACCGAAGACCTGGACTCCGCCGAAAGCCCCCTCACCCTGCGCCGCATTCTCCAACTGCGCGCAGAAATCGGCTGGCTCATGCGCGGTCACCCCAACCGCGGCATGTCCCCCGCGGGCCACCGCGCGCCCGTTCTATGCCCGGAACAGGCCGCCCGCGCGCCGCCATAGAGCGTGATCGTCGCAGGCGGAATCGCCGGAGACGTGAATCACGCGATCAAGCAAAGAGCTAGACCATGATCCGCGATTCTGTCAGCGCGGATCATGGTCTAGCGCGTCCGCGCCCAATTTCACCCCGAATCCGCCGCCAAAACCCCGCGTCCCGCGGCGACGACTCACGCCCAGACGTAAAGGATATCCGGCTCGCGTTCCTCGTTGTCCGCGCCATCGGTCATCCGGTCTACCCGGAACCCATGCCGCTCATAGAACGCCCGCCCCCGCCCATTCACCTGAAAGCACCAAAGCCGCAGCCCCCCGGGCCGCAGCGCCTTCGCATGCCCCAGCAACGCCGTCCCGATCCCCCGCCGCCAATGCCCCGGCGCCAGGTAGAGCTGGCTCACCCAGTCCCCATCCGCATCATGGTGCAGCGCCAGGAACCCCAGCACCGCCCCACCATCCTCCGCCACCCACACCTCGTGATTCGGCAGCAGGATATTCGCCACCCACCACCGATCCTCCTCGGCCGTATGCGCCCACTGGATCGTCGGCATGGCGCTGTGGCGGGACCTCGTGCTGATCTCCGCCACCACCCTGGCATCCTCCGGTGTGGCTCGCCGGATCAACATGCAATCGCCTCCACGTGTCCCTCTGCCGCGTAGGCCAGGATGCGACGGTCCCGGGTCATGATCGGCATGCCCATGCGCCGCGCCGTCGCAATCAGCATCCTGTCGGCGGGGTCGTTATGCAGCACGCCCGGCAGCAACGCGCTGTCGATTCCGATGGCGCCGGTAAACGGGGCATTGCGGATCGCCTCCAATGCCATCAGGCGCTCGAACCACGTAGCCGCGTCAGGCGCGAACCGCATCGGGAACTTCCGGTCGGGGCGGGAGAGCAGCCCGATCTCCCACCCCGTCACTGGGGAAACGAAGATGCCGTCCCGCTCGCCGGCCGCGTACAACGCCTGTCGCGCGCCCGCGGCGATGGGTTCGTCCTCCATCAGGTAGATCGCCGCACAGGTATCCAGCAGAACGGCCCGCGCTGCCATCAGGGGCCTTCCGGCAGCAACCGGCCCTGTTCGGCTTCTACCTCGCCCTCGAACACCGGCTCGGTCAGGTCCAACGTGTCAGGCCGCGTCACGCAGCCCTTCATCGCGCCGAAGAGCGCATCCACCGGGTTTCGCCGTTCCGGCGGCACCAGCACCGCCACCACGCGGCCGCGCTTGGTCACTTCCAGCCGCGTGATGTCCCCTGCGGCCAGTCGGTCGAGCAGTTCAAGGCAGGTCGCCTTGAACTGTGTCGCATTGATGCTGGCGATCTCGCCCATGGCAGGCTCCTTTCCGACTGGTCATATCGATCTGACCAGTCAGATGGCAACCTACTTCTTCTCCACACCCCAGAACACCGGGATCGTCGTCGCCCGCAGGCCTTCCACGTTGCTGCGATACGCCGCCAGCGTGCGGAACTGCCCGGCATTCACATAGGGCACCGACTGGTACGCCTGCGTGTGCACCGCATCCAGAATCCCGCGTCGCTTCGCGGGCTCGCCTTCCTCCCACCAGGAACGGCGCAGGTCTTCCAGCTTCTGGTCGCACGGCCAGCCCGCCAGCCCACCCTGGCAGGGGCTCGCCAGATACAAATTGGTCAGCGGCGAGCCGCCGTCGAGCACATTGGCCACCGTCACGAACAGGTGCCAGCCGCCCTGCTCCGCCGGCTC
>CAMDAM010000189.1 GCA_945888575.1 Asaia bogorensis
GTGTTGGCGCCGGCCTTGGGGTGGCCGATCTTCTGGACGAGCATGTCCGCCATCCGGTCTGGCATCGCCCACATGCCTTTGCCGATCTGGGCTTTTCCGCGCAGGCCGGAGGCGAGGCCGGTATCGACGTTGTTGTTCTCGTAGGCTGCCATCCAGGGCGTGGCGCGCCTGTCGTTCTTGCGGATCATGGCGCCGGCTTCCATGGAGGTATGGATCTCGTCGCCGGTGCGGTCGAGGAAGCCGGTGTTGATGAAGGCGACGCGCTCGCGGGCGGCGTGGATGCAGGCGGCGAGGTTGATGGTGGTGCGGCGCTCCTCGTCCATGATGCCCATCTTCAGCGTGTTGCGGGCGAGGCCGAGCAGGTCTTCGACGGCGGCGAAGAGATCCGAGGCGAACTGGACTTCCTCCGGGCCGTGCATCTTTGGCTTCACGATGTAGACGGAGCCGGTGCGGGAGTTGCGGATCGGGCTTTCGGATTTCAGGTCGTGGATGGCGATCATGGAGGTGATCGCGGCATCGAGGATGGTTTCGGGGATCTCGTTGCCGGCGCTGTCCAGCACGGCGTCGGTGAACATGTGGTGGCCGACGTTGCGGACCAGCATGAGGGAGCGGCCGGGGATGGTGATGGCGGCGCCGCGGGTGGAGGTGTAGGGCCGGTCCGGGTTCAGGCGGCGTTCGATGGAGCGGCCGCCTTTCTCCAGGGTGGCGACGAGGTCGGCTTTCATCAGGCCGAGCCAGTTGCGGTAGACGTCTACCTTGTCCGCGGCATCGACGGCGGCGACGGAGTCTTCGCAATCCATGATGGTGGTGATGGCGGATTCGACGACGACGTCGGCGAGGCCGGCGGGGTCGTCCTTGCCGATGGGGTGCGTGCGGTCCAGCACGAGTTCGATGTGCAGGCCGTTGTGCTGGAGCAGGATGGCCTGCGGCAGCACGGCGTCGCCGTGGAAGCCGATGAACTGGGTGGTGTCGGCCAGGCCGGTCTGGCCGAGGCCGGGGGCCAGGGTCATTTTCAGGATGCCGCCGGTGACGGTGTAGGCGCGCACGTCGGCGTGGGAGTAGCCGGCGACGGGGACGGCTTCATCCAGGAACTTCTTCGCGGCGGCGATGACCTTAGCGCCGCGGACGGGGTTGTAGCCGCGGCCCTTGGTGGCGCCGTCTTCCTCGGGGATGGCGTCGGTGCCGTAGAGCGCGTCGTAGAGGCTGCCCCAGCGGGCGTTGCCGGCGTTCAGCGCGTAGCGGGCGTTGCTGACGGGCACGACGAGCTGCGGGCCGGCGATGGTGGCGATTTCCGGATCCACGTTCGCGGTGGAGACGGCGAAGGGGGCCGGGGCGGGGAGGAGGTAGCCGATGGCGCGCAGGAAGGCTTCGTAATCCGCGGCGTCGTGCGGCTTGCCGCGGCGCGCCAGGTGCCAGGCGTCGATCTGGGCCTGGAGGCGGTCGCGGGCATCCAGCAGGGTGCGGTTGCGGGGGGCGAACTTGGCGACGAGGGCGGCGAGGCCGGACCAGAAGGCGTCGGCGGCGATGCCGGTGCCTGGGAGGGCTTCGGCTTCGATGAAGGTCTTCAAGACCGGCGCGACCTTGAGCGCGCCCACCTCGACATGGGTCATGCCCGTACTCCCCGTTGTTTTCTTTAAGAGGTCGTTTGTGGCGGAGGGGGGAGGCTGTGTCTAGACCGTGGTCAACTAAATCCTGAGCTCCTCGCCGTGATCGGGCACCCTATGTATCTTTTCCCGAACGTGGTGGTTTTATGGACGGTGGTGGTGCCGGTCTGGTAGACGTTGGGGCCGCCGTCTTTTTGATGCCTGCCGTGACGGTTCGAGAGGCACTGGTGGAGCTCTTCGGTGGGCCTGCGGGCTTTCGTGTCATCGCTGTGCTTGCCTTGGCTTAAGTCTCATGGGCGTTTCACGGGAGGTGGCGACTGGGGGGTATCCGGGCGCGAAGGGGGACGCAAAGGAGTTGGAGGGGGAGGTCGGTAGCCAGTAGGAGGAGGGTTTAGCCCGCCTTTCTTCAGAAAACCCTCATTCAGCGGGATTGGCGGCTTGCTCATCACGTTTCTCCTTCGCTGGTGTTTGATCGGCATTGCGTCTGCCCATCTCTAGAATAACATCGTCTCGCTTAAATGCGAAATACATGTAGGAAACCTCGGCTCTCTCGGTGATCGTCTCGTCATCGTAAATTTTGACTGATGTCAAAAGTAACTCCCTTTCCTCAGTCATGCCCGAGAAAGCTTGCAGGTAACCTTGATAGATTACCCCCTCATCTTTCTTCCGAAACGTAACATAATTGTCGGTGTCATTAGAATTCATCAATAAAGACCATACATCTGGGTCGGAAAATCTCCTTGTGAGCCCGATGAATCGACAAAAATGAATGAGGGCGCTAGTGTTAACATTGACTACGCATATTATAGAAATAAATAATGCACCTATGACTCCAAGAATTATTTGCGTTACATTGACGCTGTCTTTCTCCAATTTTGAAGGATTTAGAAATTGAATATTCAAGAGATCGTCCGAAAAATAGGTTAGTCCATAATATTTTAATGTATATAATACAATCCAAACGAATAAATAGCTCGAAACACCGTACATAAATATATGAATGAACATTTTTATATTGTCAATTTTCTTATCGTATATAAGGCTATTGACAACACCAAATGCGATTATGCCTGGAGTCAGGATTAAAATGGCTGCGATGAACGTTGCGCTAAGTTGCATAGGGTGGGCATCCGACTGCTCATTGCTCCTTCAAACCTAACTCAAGTTCGCGTTCGTTTCCAAGCCTCAAATTCGGCGATAGTTGCCTCGTTTGGCGGATAGGTGCCGGGCAGCGGGGCGCCGGCGTCGATCTTGGCGAGAAGGAATTCTTCCAGGGCTTCCTGGGCGGCGGCGTCTTGCGCGACGGCGTCGGCGAGGTGGGCGGGGAGGACGACGACGCCGTCCGCGTCACCCACCAGGATGTCGCCGGGGTAGACGGCGACGCCGCCGCAGGCGATGGGGGCGTCGATCTCGACGGCGTGGTGCTGGACGATGTTCAGGGGCGCGGAGGGACCGGCGCAGAAGACGGGCAGCGGCATTTTGCTGATCGGGCCGGCGTCGCGGATGCCGCCGTCCGTTACCACGCCGGCGGCGCCCCGGCGGAGCAGGCGGGTCATGAGGATGTCGCCGCCGCTGGCAGCCCGGGCGTCGCCGCGGCAATCCATCACCAGGATGTGGCCGGGCTTGCAGGTTTCGACGGCCTTGCGCTGGGGGTGCTCGGGGTTGCCGAGGCTGGACATGACGTCGATGTCCTCCCGCGAGGGGATGTTGCGGACAGTGGTGGCGGGGCCGACCATGTTGTGTTCGTAGGTGCCGAGGCCGCGGACGCCCTGCATGAAGACGTTGCGGAAGCCGCGCTTGAACATCTGTGTGGTGAGCGTGGCGGTGCTGACGCGGCGCAGGGTGGCAAGGGTTTCGGGGTTCATGGCAGGGTCCTCCGGTTGGCGCGAGCATGCGCCGGGCGGGCCCGAGGGAAAAGTATGAACCTGTTCGAACGGTACCTGACGCTGTGGGTTGGGCTGTGCATCGTGGTGGGGATCGGGCTGGGGCATGTGATGCCCGGCGTGTTCCAGGCGGTGGGGCGGCTGGAGGTGGCGCAGGTGAACCTGCCGGTGGCCGTGCTGGTGTGGCTGATGATCATCCCGATGCTGATGAAGATCGATTTCGGCGCGCTGGGCCAGGTGACGAAGCACTGGCGCGGGATTTCGGTGACGCTGTTCATCAACTGGGCGGTGAAGCCGTTCTCGATGGCGCTGCTGGGCTGGGTGTTCATCGGCTGGCTGTTCCGGCCGTGGCTGCCGGAGGGTGAGGTGGCGAGCTATATCGCCGGGCTGATCCTGCTGGCGGCCGCACCCTGCACGGCGATGGTGTTCGTATGGTCCAACCTGATCGACGGGGAGCCGAATTTCACGCTGAGCCAAGTGGCGTTGAACGACACGGTGATGGTGTTCGCCTTCGCGCCGATCGTGGGGCTGCTGCTGGGGCTGTCGGCGATTGTGGTGCCGTGGGGGACGCTGGTGCTCAGCGTGGTGCTTTATATTGTGGTGCCGGTGGTGATCGCGCAGCTGTGGCGGGCGCGGTTGCTGGCCTCGGGCGGGTTGGCGGCGATGCTGGGGCGGTTGGGGCCGGTTTCGCTGGTGGCGCTGCTGGCGACGCTGGTGCTGCTGTTCGGGTTCCAGGGTGAGGCGATCCTGGCGCAGCCGCTGGTGATCGCGCTGCTGGCGGTGCCGATCCTGATCCAGGTGTATTTCAATGCGGGGCTGGCGTACTGGCTGAACCGGGTTTCCGGCGAGGCGCATTGCGTGGCCGCACCCTCGGCGCTGATCGGGGCGAGCAATTTCTTCGAGCTGGCGGTGGCCGCTGCGATCAGCCTGTTCGGGTTCGGATCTGGGGCTGCGCTGGCCACCGTGGTGGGCGTGCTGATCGAAGTGCCGGTGATGCTGAGCGTGGTGCACCTCGCCCGGGTGTCGCGCGGCTGGTATGACAGCGGGCCGGCGGTGCGCCGGCGTGCGGGGCAAAGCTAGGGGAGTGATGCATGTCTGACGATATCAAGCAGATCGAGGCGGTGCTGCAGACCTATTTCGATGGGCTGTACGAGGGGGATGCCGGCAAGCTGGCGGCGGCGTTCCATGAGACGGCGGATCTGCGCAGCGTGGCGGCCGATGGCTCGCTGGCGGTGCTGCCGCGCGGGACCTGGCTGGAAGGCGTGAAGAGCCGGCCCTCGGCCAAGGCGCAGGGGCTGGAGCGGAAGGATTGGGTGGTATCGATCGACCGCTCGGGGCCGACCACTGCTTTCGCCAAGGTGCAGTGCCAGATTCCGCCGCGCTACTTCACCGACTACCTGTCGCTGGCGAAGGTCGGCGGGGCGTGGAAAGTGGTGGCCAAGACCTTCCATACCGACACGCGCTGAGGCGCTGCCGGGGCCGTTTGCGGCCCGGCATGTTGGGGGCGGTGCAGTGGCATGGCCGTTGCACCGCCCCTTGCATGTTCAGATATTTGATTAAAGAATGTTACTCTACATTAACGGGGCCAGGCCCGTTGGGGCGCGGGGGGATCACGATGGCGTTGACGCCGGTGCGTGGCGGGAGGGCGGCATGATCCCGCCCTCAGTCCTGGAAAGCCTGTCTGGCATCATGGTCAGCCAGCAATTGCGCGAGGCGGCCGCGGACCTTGGGTTCCGGCTGGCGCATGGCGAATACGACGATTTGGACGACATGCAGCGGGCGGATCTGCAATCGCTGGCGCAAATGCTGGAATATTGGTCCGGCCGGGTGGCGGAGCTGGAGGGCGGGGTGCGCGTGCCGGGGCCGGTGACGCGGGCGCAGCAGGCGAAGTCCTAGGCGGCCACCGCTGGCCGTCGGCCGCTGATGCATTCTGCAACGTAGACGTTAACGACCAAATGCAAATTGCGACGCATTTCGCGCAAAGTGAAAGATTTCATTAACGTCATCGCGTTCACGTTCGCCTGCAAGGTGGCCTGGCATGGGGCGGGCGAGTTGGCATGGGGCGTGCATAGGATGGTTTCGTTGAATGTTTCCGAGCTGCCGGTCGATGCCGGGCTCGCCGAAACCGGAGGATGGATGTTCGAGCGGATCCACAACGAGCCCGGCCTGGTGCGTTTGCATCTTCGCGGTGGGCTGGATGGCGAGGCGAGCCGGGCCATGCGCGACGGGTTCAGCGCCCTGGCCAGCGTGGAAGCGCGCGAGGTGGTGATCGATCTTTCCAACGTGACGCATCTCGATGGGTCTGGCGTGGGGGCAATTTCGTTCCTGTTCAAGCGCCTGGCGGCACGCGGGCGGCGGCTGACGCTGGCCGGCGTGGGCGGGCAACCGCTGGCGATGTTGCGGCATCTGGGCCTGGCGCGTGCGCTGGGGCTGGAGGAGGAGCGCAAGCGTTTTTTCCTGGCGCTGCCCGGCCTGGCCTGGGCGCGCTGAGGGACTGAGGGTTTTTAAGGTGCCGGGTTTCGCCGGCATGCATTTACACTGGCTGATTTAAGCGGCCCGGATGGTGGTTCACCATCCGGGCCTTCTTTTTTGGGGCCCTTGCATGCGGATGCACAGTTGCGCGACGTTCGTGCAATGGACGCGCCGCCGCGGCGGGCGGACCCGGCGACAGCACGGACGGGATGAATGGGTGACAACGGCTTTGCGGTGCAGCTGGCGGAGGACCTCTCGGAGGAGGACCTTCGGCTGGTGCTTTCGGTGTTCCGCACCGATGTGCAGCGCCTGACGGACACGATGGCCGGGGCGGCCACGGCGGAGGATGGCACCGCCTTCCGCCGCGCGGCGCATGGGCTTGCGGGCGCGGCTGGCGCCGTGGGGGCGGCGCGGCTGGAAGCGGCGTGCCGGGCGGCGATGGCCGAGGCGGGGCCGCTGGGCGGGCTGCTGGCAGAGATCCGCGCCTGGGGGGAGGCGGCGCTGGGCGACGTGGCCCGCGTGATGACCCGACTCGACGGCCGCGGATGAGCACCGTGGCGCGCGTTCTGGTGGTGGAGGACACGCCGACCCAGGCACAACTGGCGCGTGCATTGCTGGTCGGCCTGGGGCACGAGGTGGAGATTGCCGAGACCGCCGGGGCGGCGCTGGTGGCGGCGCGGGACTGGCGGCCGGATGCAATCCTGCTGGATATCGAGTTGCCCGATTTCAACGGCATGGAGCTGATGCAGCGGCTGCGCGCCGAAGGGATCGACGTGCCGGTGGTGGTGGTGACGGCGAATGCCTCCATCAACGCCGCGGTGGAGGCGATGCGGGCCGGGGCGGTGGACTTCATCGTGAAGCCCTATGCCAAGGCGCGGCTGGCGGTGACGCTGGGCAATGCGCTGGAGAAGCAGGCGCTGGCGGCCCAGCTGGCCAGCGTGAAGGCGCGACTGGACCGCGGGCAGTTCTTCGGCTTCATCGGGGCCTGCGCGCCGATGCAGGCGGTGTATCGCACCATCGAGAGCGTGGCGGCGAGCAAGGCCAGCGTGTTCATCACCGGCGAGAGCGGCACCGGCAAGGAGCTGGCGGCCGAGGCGGTGCATCGGGCGAGCCCGCGGGCGGGGCGCAATTTCGTGGCGCTGAACTGTGGTGCCATTCCGCGCGACCTGCTGGAGAGCGAGGTGTTCGGCCATGTGCGCGGCGCCTTTACCGGGGCGAGCGCGGACCGCGAGGGGGCGGCGAAGCTGGCCGATGGGGGCACGCTGTTCCTGGATGAAATCGGCGAGATGCCGTTGGATATGCAGGTTAAATTGCTGCGCTTCGTGCAGACGGGCACGTTCTCCCCGGTGGGGTCTTCGCGGCTGGAGCGGGTGGATGTGCGCTTTGTCTGCGCCACCAACCGGGACCCGATGCTGGAGGTGCAGGCCGGGCGGTTCCGCGAGGATCTGTATTACCGGCTGTATGTGGTGCCGGTGGAATTGCCGCCGCTGCGGGGGCGGGGCGAGGATGTGCTGCTGATCGCGCGGCACTTCCTGGCGCAGTTCGCGCGCGAGGAGGGGCGCGGCTTCCATGGCTTCAGCCCCCCCGCGGAGCAGGCGCTGGGGCAGTACGGCTGGCCGGGCAATGTGCGCCAGCTGCAGAACGTGGTGCGCAACATCGTGGTGCTGCACGACGGCGACCGGGTGGAGCTGGACATGATCCCGCGCGCCGTGCGGCGCCCCGATGGCGCCGAGGGCGATCGCGCCGAGGCGGCCCCCCCGGCTGCCGCGGTTCCAGCACCAGGTGCTGCGCCCGCGGTGGCCGCGGCGCGGGTGGTGCGGCCCGTGGCGGAGGTGGCCGAGGACGCGATGGCGGAGATCGTGCCGCTGGCGCTGATGGAGCGGCGGCTGATCCTGGCGGCGCTGCGGCACACCGGGCAGGACGTTCCCAGGGCAGCGGCGCTGCTGGAGATCAACCCTTCGACCATCTACCGCAAGTTGCAGAGCTGGCGGGCGGACGGGTTGCTGCCCACGGGCTGACCAGCGGGAAATCGCGGTTTCGCAACCGCCGGGTAACGTTTGGGCGACATTGCTGCACAATGGCATGGCGATTGCATTACCATGCCTGCTGCAAGCGCTCGGCTATCCACGGCGCCCGGCACGAAGGCCGACCATGACCGACCAGGAACGATTGATGTCCCACCGCAAGCACAGCACCGCCGCGCTGACGACCGAGCAGTTCCTTGCGCTGGAATACATCCCGCGCAGCGTGCTGGTGGCCAAGCGGATCATGGACATCGTGGTGGCGCTGGTGGGGCTGGTGCTGACGGCGCCGCTGTGGCCGCTGGTGGCGCTGGCGATCCGGCTGGATAGCCCGGGCCCGGTGATCTACCGCCAGATGCGGGTGGGGCGGATCCTGTCTGACCGGACCGAGCTGTTCGAGATCCTGAAGTTCCGCTCCATGCGCGCCGATGCCGAGAAGGGCACCGGGGCGGTGTGGGCGCAGAAGCACGATCCGCGCATCACCCGCGTGGGCGCCTTCATTCGCAAGACCCGGCTGGACGAGTTGCCGCAGCTGATCAACGTGCTGCGCGGCGACATGTCTGTGGTGGGGCCGCGGCCGGAGCGGCCGGCGATGTACCGGCGGCTGGAACTGGCGGTGCCGTTCTTTGCCGACCGCACCGCCGGGCTGCGGCCTGGGGTGACGGGCCTGACCCAGGTGGTGCAGGGCTACGACAACAGCGTGGAGGATGTGCGGCGCAAGGTGGGGTTCGATGCCGCCTATGCGATGCGGCTGGCCACTTTCCGCGGCTGGCTGTTCTCCGACGGGATGATCATGTTTCGCACGCTCAATGTGATGGTGAGCGGGCGCGGCCAGTAGGGCGCCTGCCGCTCCCGCCGGGAGCAGGCGCACGACGAGATTATGTCCCGGGAAAGCATTCAAGCCTTCGATTTTCACGACCAGGGTTTTCAGCCGAAACGGGCCGGGGAGCGGGACGCCGCTCCCCGGTTTCGTGTACGCCCGCCGCCATGGCTTTTGCGGTTGGCCGGGCGATCTGGCATAGGGCGGGCACCTTATCCGCCGCGGGCGGCCTGATGTTCGGGATGATTCCATGATTTCCATCTTTCGCGCCTTCCTGAACACCTGGGCGGCGAAGGTGTTCTTCATGCTGCTGATCGGCGTGTTCGTGATCTGGGGCGTGGGCGACGTGCTGACCACGCGCCCCACGGACACGGCGGTGGCCACCGTAGGCGGGCGGCGGATCGAGATGGACGAGGTGGCCGATTCCTACCGGCGCCAGCTCTCCCAGGTGTCGCGCATGCTGGGCGGCACGGTGGAGCCGACGATGGAGATGAAGCGCGGCGTGGCGGCGCAGGCGCTGGAGCGGCTGATCACCCAGGTGGCCCTCACCGGCGCGGCGCAGGATATGGGGCTGGTGGTGCCCGACGAGGCGCTGCGCCAGGCGGTGTGGGACACCTCGGCGTTTGCCGGGCCGGATGGCAAGTTCAGCCGACGGCAGTTCGAGGAAGTGCTGCGCAACAACGGGCTGACGGAGCAGCGCTTCCTGTCGTTGATGCGCATCGAGATCTCCCAGCGCCAGCTGATCGCGGCGGCGCGGGCCGGGGCTTCGAGCCCGGAGACGATGACCAAGCTGGTCTATGC
>CAMDAM010000190.1 GCA_945888575.1 Asaia bogorensis
GAAGCCCTCGGTGCGCTCGCCGCCGACCACGACTTCCTGCTCGCCGGGGACGTGTTCAGCGCCGACCAGATCGAGAGCTACATCGAGCTGAAGTGGAACGAGGTGTATCGCTTCGAACACACCCCGCACCCGGTTGAGTTCGAGATGTATTATTCGGTTTGATCCCGTTCGGGATCGGGTCCGTCTGATCCCTCGGGATCGGTCGAACGGAACGCCCCGCGGCAGCGATGCCGCGGGGCTTTTTGTTGTCAGCCGCCGGTCACCGGCACCGCCACCTCGTTGCGCCGCAGCCACGGCAGGGTCCAGGGCGGATCGTAGAACCAGGCCACCGGCTCGCCCTGCGGCGCCCAGCCGGTGCCGGCCAGCCCGCGCAGCAGCTCGGCCTGGCGGGCTGCCACCGCGGCAGCACCGCGGTCCCCGGTGAAGCGCAGCACGGCCATGGTCTCGCCGGGCACCTCCACCAGCCGCACCGCGGGATCGTTCGGCACCGGCAGCGTGGCCAGGGTCCATTCGGCCGGCATGAAGAACCGCACCGTCCAGCTTCCGGGCCCGGCGGCGGCCTGCGCCACCGGCGCGGTCATCGCGATGCGCTCGCTGGCCGCCGCCTGCGAAACGGGGGCCGTCATGGCGATCTTCGCGGCTGCGCGGTTGCCGCCGAAGATGTAGCCGGCCACCCGGCGGAAACCATCGTTGCGTGCCGACACGGCATCGCCCTCGATCTCGGTCTCGGCGGCGATCCGAGGCGCGTAGCGGCGGATCTCGGCCACCCCGGCGCGGCCCAGCACATCGAAGGCCGGCTCTTCCGTGCCCCGGCGGTCACCCACCACGGAACAGGCGGCGACGGCCAAACCGGCGGCCAGGGCAGTCATTCGGGCGAGCATCTCGGTATCCCATCATCCAGCGGCGGCACCGGATATGGGATGGGGGGTGCGGCTTGGCCATGGTCCCGCCGATCACCGCGGCGGCATCCACACCGTGTCCTCGGTCCAGCCGAGTTCGGCGAACTCCGCTTCGCGCAGCGGCGCCTCGCCGGCGGAGTAGAATTCGTCCAGCTGCGGCGGCTTCACGTTGGTGCCGGAGAGCATGCCGTGCGCGTGGCCGCGATGGTGGATCTGGTGCAGGAACAGGTGCAGCAGCAGCCGGTCGCGCCGCTCCGCCTGGAAGCGCGTGCCGCGATGCACGCGCACTTCGGTGGCAAGCGCCGCGTCATCCAGCCCGTCGCAATGGGCGATCAGGCGGCCATCCACCGCCGCCTGCGCCTCTTGCAGCGCTGCCACCGTGGCACATGGCTCCTGGTCCTGCCACGCGGCAGGGCCGAGCGAGCCGCCCTCCAGCGCATCGACGTAGAAGTGGTCGATGATCAGGATATGGTTCAGCGTCTTACGCAGGCTGGGGAAGAAACCGGTGCGCGGCGCCTCGAACGCCGCCTGGTCCAGCTGCGCCACCGCCGCAAGCAGGCGATGGTTGCACCAGGCATTGTTGCGCGCCATGGCGCGAAAGGTGCCGGCGAGGGTGGGCAGCATCGGCGCATCTCCGTAGGATGCGCTGATGCTGCCACGCTCGGGGCCGCTGCAGAAGTCAGCGGCGCGGCGCGGCCTCACGCCACAGCGGCGTGTTCAGGATGCCAACGCGATCGGCCTCGGTCAGGCCGACATCCTGCATCTCGCGCGCATCGAAGCGGGCCAGCTGCGCCTTCTCCTGCGCGCGGAGGCGCCAGGTGCGCAGCAGCGCGAACAGGCCGGGCTTGGCCGCCGTCAGGCGCTGCGGGGTGGAAAGGGAGCCGGGAAGAAAGCCGGCGAGGGGGCCGGCAAAGGACTGGGCCATCGGGGAAACTCCGTCAGCATTGTTGCCGCATTCATCTGGCCCGATTATGCTGCACCGCAGCAAATGATGATTTCTCACCCACCGCATGAATTTCCCTCATGATGGGTAGCCAATGACCCAACCCCTGCCCCCCCTGAACGGCCTGCGCGCCTTCGAGGCCGCAGCGCGCCACGGCAGCTTCACCCGTGCGGCCGACGAGCTGCACGTGACGCAGACCGCGATCAGCCACCAGATCCGCAAGCTGGAGGAACAGCTCGGCGTGCGCCTGTTCGTGCGCACGCCCGGCGCCGTGCACCTCACATCCTCCGCCGAAGCCTATCTCACCGCGGTGCACGAGGCGTTCGACCATCTGCGCGCCGCCACCGCGAAGCTGCAGGGCACAGATGGCCGGCGTGCGCTGCGGGTTTCCACCACCCCCTCCTTCGCCAGCACCTGGCTGGTGCCACGCCTGGCCGGCTTCCAGGCCGCGCACCCGGAGATCGACGTGGAGGTCAGCACGTCCATGTCCCTGGTCGATTTCCGGCGTGAGGAGGTGGACATGGCGATTCGCTACGGCCGCGGCAGCTGGCCCGGGCTGCGCGCCACCTGGCTGCTGTCCGACGACATCTTCCCGGTCTGCACCCCCGCCCTCGCCGCCCGGCTGCACACGCCCTCCGACCTCGCCGGCCAGCGCCTGATCGCCATCTCCACCTACCGCGACATGTGGCACCGCTGGCTCACCGCCGCCGGCCAGCCGTCCGAACTGGCCGACCACGCCACGGTGTTCGACATGCCGATCCTGGCGATCCAGGCCGCCCTCGGCGGCATGGGCGTGGCGCTGGTGCAGGGCCCGCTGGTGGAAGCCGAACTCGCCTCCGGCCGCCTCGTGGTGCCCTTCGGCCTGCAACTCCCGTCCGAGATGGGCTTCTACATCGTCGCCCCCGAGCCCCATGCCGACCGGCCGGAGATCGCCCTGCTGCGCGCCTGGCTGCTGGACCACGCCCACGCCTAGCGCCATGCTGCCCCCGCAACGGGAGCAAACGACCATGGCCGCACCCCTCCGCTACGGCATTCTCGGCGCCGCCAACATTGCGCGCTCGTTCACCCGCGGCGTCGCCGGCTCCGCACTCGCCACGGTGGAAGCCGTCGCCAGCCGCGATGCCGCCAAGGCCGCCGCCTTCGCCACGGAATGCGGCATCCCGCGCCACCACGCCAGCTACGAGGCACTGCTGGCCGATCCCGCGATCGAGGCGATCTACATCCCGCTGCCCAACGACATGCACCACGACTGGGCGATCCGCTGCGTGCAGGCCGGCAAGCACGTGCTGTGCGAAAAGCCGCTGGCGATGAACGCCGGGGAAGCCCAGCGCATGTACGACGCAGCGCGCGCGGCCGGCGTGCATCTCGCCGAGGCCTATCCCTACATGTCCCAGCCGCAAACGCTGCGGGTGCGCGAATTGCTGGCGCAGAACATTGTGGGCCGCATCCAGCTGATCACCGCCGCCTTCGGCTTCGCGCTGGTGGCGCCGGACGGCAGCCCGCTGCGCGATGCCAACAACATCCGCCTGCTGCCCGAACGCGGCGGCGGCGGGCTGCTGGATGCCGGCACCTATTCCATGAGCATGGCCCGCATCATCGCCGGCGAGCGCCCCACCCGCGCCTTTGCCACCGGCCGCACCACGCAATCCGGCGTGGACCAGACCATCGCCGCCATCCTGGAATTCCCCTCCGGCGCCATCGCCCAGGTCAGCAGCTCCATGTCCGCCGCCCAGCACCGCCATGCCATCATCGTGGGCGAATCCGGCGTGATCGAGACCAGCTACAGCAACCACAAGCCGCCCGAGGCCGAGCTCACCCTGCGCATCAAGCGCGGCGTGCCCGCCACCGTGCCGTTCGAGACCGAAACCGTGCCCGGCGGCGACGGCTTCCGGCTGGAGGCGGAGAGCTTCGCGCGCATGGTGCGCGAGGGGGCGCAGGCCTGGAACGGCTGCACCGAAGCGGAATCGATTGACACCGCCCTCGCCCTTACCGCCATTGCGTGCAGCGCCCGCGAGGGCGGCTGGGTGAATGTCTGACGCACAGGGAGAAACACCATGAAACGCCGCAGCCTGCTGAAGGCCGCCATCGCCACGGCCGCCGCGCCGCTGGCCGCCCCCGCCCTCGCGCAGGGCGTGCCCACGCTGCGGTTCATCCCGCAGGCCAACCTCACCGTGCTCGATCCGGTCTGGACCACGGCCACCGTCACCTTCAACCACGCCTACTACGTGTTCGACGTGCTGTACGCCACCGACAGCAAGGGCGCGCGCAAGCCGCAGATGGCCGAAGGCCACACCGTTTCCGACGACGGCCGAACCTGGCGCTTCCGCCTGCGCGACGGGCTGTTCTTCCACGATGGCGAGCCCGTGCGCGCGCAGGATTGCGCCGCCTCCATGGCGCGGTGGGCCAAGCGCGACCAGTTCGGCCAGATCCTCGATAAGGTGGTGGACAGCTGGGGCGCGGCCGATGACCGCACCGTGGAGATCAAGCTGAAGCGCCCCTTCCCGCTGCTGCTCGACGCCATCGCGAAAGGTGACGGCCCGCCCTTCATCATGCCGGAGCGCCTGGCGAAAACCGATGCCATGACCGCGGTGCGCGAGGTCGTCGGCAGCGGCCCGTTCCGCTTCCTGCCCGGCGAATACAATTCCGGCAGCCGCATGGCCTACGAGAAATTCGACAAATACGTGCCGCGCCAGGAAGCGCCCGACGGCACCGCAGGCGGCAAGGTGGCCTATTTCCAGCGCGTGGTCTGGAACGTCATCCCCGACCCCTCCACCGCCGGCGCCGCCCTGCAGAACAACGAGGCCGACTGGTGGGAGCGCCCGCTGGTGGACCTCATCCCCTCCCTACTCAGGAACCCCGCGATCCGCGCCGAGGTGACCGACCCGGCCGGCCGCCTGGCCATGGCACGGCTGAACTGCCTGCAGCCGCCGTTCAACGACGTGCGCATGCGCCGCGCCGTGCTGGCTAGCGTGCGCCAGGAGGATTTCATGCGCGCCAGCCGCGGCGACGACGAAAAGCTCTGGACCACCAGCCGCAGCCTGTTCCCGCGCAACACACCCTATTTCCAGGACCACGCCGACCTGATGCCGGGCAGCCTGGACCGCGCGCGCGAACTGCTGAAGGAAGCCGGCTACAACGGCGAGAAGGTGTCGATCATCAACCCCACGGACTTCCCCGATATCGGGCCGCTCGGGCTGGTGATGAACGACAACCTCAAGAAGCTCGGCGTGAACGTGGAGCTGCGCGAGAGCGACTGGGGCACCGTGATCCAGCGCCGTGCCTCGCGCGAGCCGTTGGACAAGGGCGGCTGGAGCATCTTCCACACCACCGGCCCCGCCCCGGTCTATGGCTCGCCCGTCACCTCGCCGCTGGTGCGCGGCCAGGGTGCGAAGGGCTGGTTCGGCTGGTGGGAAAACGCCAGGGCCGAGGAGCTCGCCGCCGCCTGGGTCGATGCCCCCACCGCCGACGCCCAGGCCAGGATCGCCCACGAACTCGGCCGCCTGGCGCTCGCCGACGTCGCAACGGTGCCGGTCGGCCAGTTCTACCTGCAAACCGCCTACCGCACCTCGCTGAAGGACATGGTGAAAGGCATCGCGCCGTTCCCCTGGGGCGTGAAGCCGGCCTAGCGGGAGCGCGCCCATGACCGTTGCATACACCCCGCCCGCCGACGGCGCCGCCTGGAGCCGGGTGGCGCCGGAGGAAGCCGGCTTCGATGCAGCAAAGCTGCAGGAAGCCGTTTCCTTCGCGCTCGCCAACGAAACCAAGTGGCAGCGCGACGTGCGCACCCAGCTGGAAACCGGCACCTTCGAGCCGCCGCCGGACAATTTCCTGTTCGGCCCCGTCGCCAACCGCAGCGGCCCCAACGGCCTGATCCTGCGCGGCGGCAAGCTGGTTGCCTCCTGGGGCGACACGCGCGCGGTGGACATGACCTTTTCGGTGGCGAAAAGCTATCTCTCCATCCTCGCCGGCCTCGCCGTGGCCGACGGGCTGATCCGCGACCTCGACGAACCCGTGGGCCGCACCGTGCAGGATGGCGGCTTCGATGGCCCGCACAACGGCGCCATCACCTGGCGCCATCTGCTCCACCAGACCTCGGAATGGGAAGGCACGCTGTTCGGCAAGCCCGACCAGATCGACCGCAACCGGACGCTCGCCACCGAGTTCGCCGGCACCAGCAACATGAAGAAGGGCGAGGCCCGCCCGCTGCGCGAGCCCGGCAGCTACTGGGAATACAACGACGTGCGGGTGAACCGCCTGTCGCTCGCCCTGCTGCGCCGCTTCGGCCGCGCCCTGCCGCAGGTGTTTGCCGAGCGCGTGATGGCCCCGATCGGGGCCTCCTCCGAATGGCGCTGGAGCGGCTATTCCAACTCCTACGTGCTGGTGAACGGCCAGAGCATCCGCAGCGTCTCCGGCGGCGGCCACTGGGGCGGCGGCGTGTTCATCCATGCCGAGGACCAGGCGCGCATCGGCCTGATGATGGCCCGCAACGGCGCCTGGGGCGGCCGGCAGGTCCTCTCGGCCGACTGGGTGCGCCAATCCGTCACCCCCTGCCCGATCAAGCCGGATTACGGCTTCCTCTGGTGGCTGAACACCGGCCGCGGCCCGAAGCCGAGCGCACCGGCAGACAGCTACTGGGCCACCGGCGCCGGCGGCAACTTCACCTGGGTTGATCCCACGCACGACATCGTCGCCGTGCTGCGCTGGCACGATGCCGCCCAGCTCGATGCCTGGATCGGCCGCGTGCTGGGGGCGCTGAAGCCGTGAAGACCGCGCTCGTCACCGGCGGCGGCCGAGGCATCGGCCGCGCGGTGGCGGCGCGCCTGCTCGCCGATGGCTGGCGCGTCGTGGTGGCCGACCGCGACGCGGATGGCCCACCCGGCGCCCGCACCGTGTGCTGCGACGTGTCCGACGAAGCCGCCGTGCACTCCCTCGTCGCCGGCATCGAAGCCGAGGAAGCCTGGCTCGATGGCCTGGTCTGCAACGCCGGCTTCGGCATCACCAAGCCGCTCGCCCAGCTTTCGCTCGCCGAGTGGAACAGCGTGCTCGGCACCAACCTCACCAGCATCTTCCTCCTCGCCCGCGCCACGGAGGCGATGCTGCGCGCGGCAAAGGGCGCCATCGTCACCATCGCCTCCACCCGTGCCCACCAGTCGGAACCGAACTCGGAGGCCTATGCCGCCTCCAAGGGCGGGATCGTCGCCCTTACCCACGCGCTCGCCGCCTCGCTCGCCCCGGTGCGGGTGAACTGCATCTCCCCGGGCTGGATTCTCACCAAGGGCCCCGCCCCCTCGGCCGAGGACCACACCCAACACTGGGCCGGCCGCGTCGGCCAGCCGGAGGACATTGCCGCTGCCGCGGCCTTCCTGCTCGGCCCCGAAGCCGGCTTCATCACCGGCGCGGGACTCATCATCGACGGCGGCATGACCCGCAAGATGATCTACACCTGACGTAACGCAGTATTGCCCTGAACCGGCGTTGCCGGTAACGCTGGCACAGTTCCACGCGGACACAGGCATGGCCCGCCCCTTCCCCGCGCCCCGGCGCACGCACCGCAGCACGCTGCTGGCCGCCCTCGCGGCGCTGGCGGTGATGCTGCGCCTGCTGCTGCCGCCGATGCCCATGGCCGCCCCGGCCGCGCCGGAGGACGCGCTGGCCCTGCTGCTGTCCGGCGGCGGCATCTGCCACAGCGACCCCACCGGCCCAGCCTCGCAGGACCCCGGCCTCACCTGCCCCCTCTGCCCGCTCTGCGCCGGCCCCGCCGCCGTGCTGCTGCCCGCGCCGCCGCCCCTGCCGACCCGCAGCGTTATCGCAACGTCGATCCGCCTGCTTCTCCCACCCGCCACCGCCCCGCCGGCCGCCAGCTTCGCGATCGCACAACCACGCGGCCCCCCTGCCTTCCACGCCTGACCCGGCCACCGGCGCCCGCACCCGCGCGCGCCGCCCCTGCCTGTCATCGTGGAGAGTCCCATGCCTGTCCTATCCCGGCGCAGCGCGCTCGCGCTGCCCTTCGCTGCCTTCGCACGCCCCGCTGCCGCCGCACCGCTCACCGTCACCGACGCACTCGGCCGCACCGTCACCCTCAAGGCCCCGCCCGAGCGCATCGCGCTCAACTTCAACTTCGAGGAATTCACCGCCGCCGGCGGCGTTGAGGCCTGGGGCAAGGTGGTCGGCTTCTCGCGCGACCTCTGGGCCGGCTGGCGCGCCGGCTCGTTCAAGCGCTACCTGCCGGCGATCCCCAAACTCGCCACCCTGCCAGATTTCGGCCACACCGATGGCGGCGATTTCAGCGCCGAGAAGGTGATCGCGCTCCGGCCCGATCTTCTCCTGGTCGCCGACTGGACCTACCAGCCGCTCAAGGAACAAATGGCGCAGTTCGAGGCACTCGGTATCCCCGTCGTGGTCATCGACTACAACGCCCAAGACCCCGCCCGCCATCTCGCCAGCACCCGCGCCCTCGGCCTCGTCACCGGCCAGGCTGCCCGCGGCGAGGCGCTGGCCACGCTCTACGCCACCAAGCTCGCCGACATCCAGGCCCGCGCCGCCCGCGGCATCGCAGCGGATGGCGGCCGCAAGCCCAAGGTCTATGTCGAACTCGGCCAGGGCGGGGCGGATGTGGTCGGCAACACCTACTGGCGCGGCATGTGGGGCCGCATGATCGACCTGGTCGGCGCGGAGAACATCGCGGCCAACCGCCTCGCCGGCGCCGGCAACTGGGGCCCGCTCAACCCGGAATACGTGATTGCCGCCAACCCCGATGCGATCTTCATCGCCGGCTCCTCCTGGGCCAACCGCCCCAACGCGGTGATCACGGGCTTCGACGCCGACGTGTCCCTCACCCGCACCCGCCTCGCCCCCTACGCGAAGCGCCAGGGCTGGGCGGACCTCGCTGCCATCCGCAACGGCCAGCTCTTTGCCATCGAGCACGGCCTGTCCCGCTCGCTGTGGGACTACACGGCCATGCAGTTCATCGCCAAGTCGCTGTGGCCGGCGCAGTTCGCCGATATCGACCCGGTGGCGGAGCTGCGCGACTACCACACAAAATACCTGCCTGTGGCCTTCGAGGGCACCTGGATGGCCCGCCTCACGCCCCAAGCGGCATGAGTGCCACGCACTGGCGCGGCGGCAACCGCCGCCGCGCCGTCGTCACCGCGGCGGCGTTGCTGGCACTGCTCGCCAGCTTCGCCGCCGACCTCGCCACTGGCCCGGCGCTGTTGCCGCTCGCCGACGTGCTCGCCGTGCTGGGCGGCGTCTCGGAAGACCGGATGCTGAACGCCATCGTGCTGCAGCTGCGCCTGCCGATCGCGGTGATGGCCGCCATGGTCGGCGCCGCTCTGGGCCTCTCCGGCGCGGTGATGCAGACCATCCTCAACAACCCGCTGGCCAGCTCCTACACGCTGGGCATCTCGGCGGCGGCGGGGTTCGGCGCGGCGCTCGCCATCCTCGTCGGCGCCGCCCTGCCGGTGCCGGAGCAATACGCCATCCCCGTTGCCGCCTTCGTGTTTGCCGGGCTCGCCTGCGCCATGGTCGCCGGGGTCGGCCGGCTGCGCGGCGCCACGCCGGAGTTGCTGGTGCTGGCCGGCATCGCCTGCCTGTTCCTGTTCCAGTCGCTGCTCTCCTTGCTGCAGTTCCTCGCCTCGCCCGAGGCCCTGCAGCAGATCGTGTTCTGGCTGTTCGGCAGCCTGATGCGCGCCAGCCTCGGC
>CAMDAM010000191.1 GCA_945888575.1 Asaia bogorensis
GCTTCTGCTCGCGCAGCAGCCGGGCCTGGGCGCGGGCGACGGAGTCGTCCAGGGCGGTGGGGGCCAGGGTGTCCATGGTGGGGCGTGCTTTAGCGCAACGCCCCGGCGCGGAGAAGCACCTGGGCGGCGGCCGTGCCGGAGCGGATGGCGCCTTCGATGGTGGCGGGCAGCCCCGTGGCGGTCCAGTCGCCGGCCAGGGCGAGGTTGGCGAGCGCGGTTCTAGCCGAAGGGCGGCGGCGTTCCTGTTGGGCGGTGGCGGCGAAGGTGGCGCGCTTTTCCTTCACCACGCGCCAGGGCGGCATGGGGCCGGGGAGGGACAGGGCGCGGGTGATTTCGGACCAGGCCTGGGTGGCGAGCGCTTCGGCAGGTTGGTCCACCACGCGGTTGGCGGCGGAGGTGGTGGTGGAGACGATGCCGGGCTTGGTGAAGATCCATTCCACCAGGCCGCCGACCACGCCAATGAAGCCGGGGGCGGCTTCGGCGCGGAAGTGGATGTTGACGATAGACTCGAAGGCGTCCGGCGCGGTGAGGCCCGGCAGCAGGGTGGTGGCGACCCAGGGTGGGGTGGCGAGCACCACGACATCATCGGCGGCGACGGGGGCGGGGCCGTCGGTGGTGAGGAGTTCCTGCACGCGGCCGGCATCCTGGCGCAGGGCGGCAACGCGGCGGTTGGTGTGCAGCGTGGCGCCGCGGGCGGTGAGCCAGGCCAGGGCGGGGTCGATAAAGGATTCGGAGAGGCCCTCCTTCGGCACCAGCGGCCGGCAGGCGGCGCCGCCCTGGGCGAGGGTTTCATCGACCACCGCGCCCAGGAGGCGGGCCAGCGCCACATCCGGCATGGTGTTGAGTGCTGCGATGGCGAGCGGTTCCAGCAGGCGGTGATAGAGGGTGCCACTGCCGGCGAGTGTTTCGGAGACGGTTTGGTCGCCACGGGCGAGTTTCAGCCTGAGCAGGCCGGCGAATTCGGACAGGCGGGCGCCTGGGACGGAGCGGGCGCGAGAAAAAATCCACCAGGGGATGCGGCCAATATTGGGGGCGACGGTCCAGGCTTCGCCGGTGGTGAGGTCGAAGAAAGGGAACTGGGGCGTGGGTGGGCCGGTGAGCGTATCCGCGGCGCCGATGGTTTCGAGGTAGGCCAGGGCGGCGCGGTTGCCGGAGAGGAGGAGGTGGTTGCCGTTGTCGATGCGCGCGCCCAGCTCGCGGTCGAAGTAGGAACGGCAGCGGCCGCCGGCGGCGGGGCCGGATTCGTAGAGTGTGACAAGGTGGCCGGCCTGGGTGAGAGCCACGGCGGCCGAAAGGCCAGCCAGGCCAGCGCCGATGATGTGGATCATGAGGAAGAGTCTTCTTTTTCTGAAGAAAAAGAAGCAAAAAGACTTTTCCGACTTTGCGCGGGGGGTCCACGGCGCCAGGTCGGAAAAGTTTTTTGGTTCTTTTTTTCAAAAAAGAACATTCTTGCTTACCCCAGCAGATGCCGAAGCGCGATGCGGATCTTCGCCCACTTCGACAGCTTCACGGGCTGATCGAGTTTCTGCCAGCCACGGGCTTCGAGCTTCGAGAGGATGGCCCCGTAGGTGGCGCCCATCAGGCGGGCGGGTTTCATCGCCGTGCGGTCGCAATGCGCCATGGCGTCGGTGGCGCTGGCGTAGTGGGCGTGGGCGCGGGTGGCCAGGGTGGCGCAGATTTGAGGCAGGGCCGGGTGGGTGAGGGCGGCCTGGGCGTTGTGTGGGATGCCGAGGGGGTCGAGCAGGTCGCGGGGGAGGTAGAGGCGGCCGCGCTGGGCGTCTTCGTGGATGTCGCGCAGGATGTTGGTGAGTTGAAGGGCGCGGCCGAGGTGGTGGGCGACTTCGTCGGCGGCGGGGGAGGCATCGCCGAAGGCGCGGACGGAGAGGCGGCCGACGGCGGCGGCGACGCGGTCGCAGTAGAGATCCAGCGTGGCTTCGCTCGGCGCGACGATGGGGGCGTCGGCGTCCATTTCCATGCCGTCGATGACGGCGGCGAAGTCTTCCTGGCGCAGGGCGTAGGCTTGGATGGCGCGCAGGAGTTCGCGGGTGACGGGATCGCTGGCATCGCCGCGGTAGAGGGCGGCCAGGTGGGTTCGCCATTCCTCCAGGCGGGGCTTGCGGGTTTCGAAGGGGGAGTCTTCGTCGGCGATGTCGTCGACGATGCGGCAGAAGGCGTAGATGGCGTACATGGCCTGGCGGCGCGGCGGTGGCAGGATGGCCATGCCGCGGTGGAAGCTGGTGCCGGCGGCGCGGACGATGGCTTCGACGTGTTCGATGTCGGACGACATGGCTACCAGTGACGGAGTGCGCCGAGCAGGGCGCCGATGGCGTTGGATTTGGTGAGCTTCACGCGCCGGGCGATCGGGTCGCGGCGGCGCAGGCGGGCGGCGAGGCGTTCGGCGAGGCCGACGATGACGGCGGTTTCCAGGCGCAGGCGGCGGTTGCGCACGCGCTGCGGCAGGGCGCGGGCGGTGCGGTTGAGGGTGTCGCACTCGTCCAGCAATTCGTCGATCACCGCGCGCATGCCGGGGGTGGCGGCGGGGCGGGAGAGGTCGTCGATGCCGGCGCCGTGGCGGTCGAGCAGGGTTTGCGGGAGGTAACAGCGATCGAGCGCCAGCAGGTCCTTCTGCAGGTCCTGCAGGTGGTTGAGGACCTGGAGCGAGGCGCAGAGGGCATCGGATGGCGGGATGGTGTCTTCGGATTCGCCATGCAGGCAGAGCACGTGGCGGCCGACGGGCATGGCGGAGAAGCGGCAATAGTCGAGCAGCTCGGCCCAGTTGGCGTAGCGCAGCTTGGTGGCGTCTTGCCGGAAGGCGACGAGGAGGTCGGTGCTGTGGCGGGGGTCGATGCCGGTTTCGGCGAGGCTGGCGCGCAGCCCGAGGGCGCTGGGGCTGCCGGTTTCGCGTTGGCCGAGGAGGACGGCTTCCATGACGTTCAGCCGGCGGATCTTGTCGGCGGCGGGCAGTTCGGCGCTGTCGGCGATGTCGTCGGCGTTGCGGGCGAAGGCGTAGTAGGCGTGGACGTGCGGGCGCAGATGGGTGCTGATGAGGGCGGAGCCGACGGGGAAGTTCTCGTCGCCGCGCGACTTGCCGGACCAGGATTCGACGTTGTCTTCCTGGGCGGGGGCCGGGGCGGTGGGGGGCTTGTTGTCGTTCATGCCTGGCCGGCCTGGTAGGCGCGGCCCTTCCAGGCGACGCCGCGGCCGGAATGGTGGCGCCAGGCGGCGCCCAGCGTGGCGGCCATGTAGAACAGGGCGATGAGCGGCAGGGCGGGGGCCCAGGCGCGGCTGCGGCCGTAGCGCTGCAGGGTGGGCAGGAAGCTGGCGGCCATGGCGGCCCAGGCGAGGATGCCGGCGAGGCGCTCGTTGCCGTGGCCGAGCAGGGCGAAGGCGGGCGGGGCGAGGAAGATCAGCGCGAGGCCCAGCGTGGTGCCGGCGAGAAGAATCGGGGAGTGGCGCAGCTGCACATAGGCGGAGCGGGCGATCATCGCCCAGATGCTGGCGGGGCCGGGATACGGGCGGATGGAGCGGGCGAGATCGCTGTGGCCAAGCCAGATGCGGCCGCCCTGTTTCACCTTCGCGGCCAGGGCGCAATCGTCGATCAGGCGGTCGGCGATGGCGGGGATGCCGCCGATGCGATCGATGGCGTCTCGGGTGACGAGCATGGTGCCGCCGGCCGCCGCCGCGGTGGCGTTCAGCGGGTCGTTGGCGCGGGCGAAGGGGTAGAGCAGCTGGAAGAAATAGACGAAGGCGGGGATGAGGGCGCGCTCGGCGGCGGTTTCGGTGTTGAGGCGGACCATCTCGCTGACCAGGTCGCAGCCGGTGCGCTGCTGCTGGGCGACGAGGGTGGCGAGGTGGGTGGGGGCGTGCTCGATATCAGCGTCGGTCAGCAGCACGAGCGGTTCGGTGGTGGCGGTAACGCCCTGGTGCACGGCCCAGAGCTTGCCGGCCCAGCCGGCGGGGCGAGGGGCGCCGCGGAGGATGGTGAGACGGTCGGCGCCGGGCAGGGCGCGGGCGATGGCGGCGGTGTTGTCCTGCGAGGTGTCGTCCACCAGCACCACGCGGAATTCGCCGGGGTAGTCCTGGGCGAGGAGGCTGCCGATGGAGCGGGCGATCACCTCGGCCTCGTCGCGGGCGGGGACGACGATGGCGACCGGGGGGGCGTACTCCGGGCGCATGGGGGCGAGCGCGGGGCCGGACTGCCAGAAGCGGCCGTGCAGCGCCAGCAGATAGAGCCAGGCCAAAAGGGCGAGGGCCGCGATCATGCCGGGACCATACCATTCGCCCGGAACCACGCCACGGCGTCCGCGATGGCGGCCTGGGCGGGGCGGGGGGCGTAGCCCAACTCGGCGATGGCCTTGGCGGAGGAGAAATACATCTTCTTGCGCGCCATGCGCAGGTGGTCGCGGGTGACCATCGGCTCAATGCCGAAGTGGGCGAGGCCTTCGCAGGCCAGCGCGACGGGCCAGAGCAGGGGGGCGGGCAGGCGGATGGAGGGCGGGCGGCGGCCGGCTTCGGCAGCGACCAAAGCGAGGATGTCGCGCAGGGAGAGGTTCTCGCTGCCGAGGATGTAGCGTTCGCCGATGCGGCCGCGTTCCAGGGCGAGCAGGTGGCCCTCCGCCACGTCGTCCACGTGCACCACGCAGAGGCCGGTATCGATATAGGCGGGCATGCGGCCGGCGGCGGCATCCGCGATCATGCGGCCGGTGGGGGTGGGCTTGATGTCGCGCGGGCCGATGGGCGCGGCGGGGTTGACGATGACGGCCGGGATGCCTTCGTCGCGCACCAGGGCGAGCACGGCCTGCTCGGCGCGGTATTTCGATTTCTTGTAGATGCCGGCGATGGCGGCTTCGGTGACGGGGGTGTCCTCCGTGGCCGGCGTGCCGTCGGGTGTGAGGCCGAGGGCGGCGACGCTGCTGCAATGGACGATGCGTTCCACCCCGGCGGCGTGGGCGGCGCGCAGCAGGGCAACGGTGCCGTCCACGTTGGCGCGCAGCATGGCTTCGGGATCGGGCACCCAGATGCGGTAGTCAGCAGCGACGTGCAGCACGTAGCGGCAGCCCTGCACGGCGCGGGCGAGGGAGGCGGGGTCGGAGAGGTCGCCCTCGGCGATCTCGAGCGGCAGGCCCTGGAGGTTGCGGCGGTCGGAATGCGGGCGGGCGAGGGCGCGCAGGCGGTGGCCGCGGGCGAGCAGGGCGCGCGCGACGGCGGAGCCGACGAAGCCGGTGGCACCGGTGAGGAGGGTGGGGGGCGTGGTCACCGCGGCCTTATAGCCGCCTGGGGCGGGGCCAGCCTAGTTGCGCGGTGGCAGGGCGGCGATGAAGCCGGCGGCATCGTCCAGCGCCGGGGAGGCGCTTCGGGTGGCGCGGGCGAAGCCGAGCACGATGCCGACATGGCCGACGCCCTCGTACAGCCGCAGCGTGGTGGGTACTCCGGCCTCGCTGAGCCTGGCGGCGAGATTCTGGCTGTTGCGCGGCAGCACGGTGGTGTCGGTGGTGCCGTGCAGCAGCAGGGCCGGTGGGGCGTGGCCGTCGGCGAAGGTGATCGGCTGGGTATCTCGCAGGTCGGACGCTGGGGCGAAGACGCGGATGATGTCCGGGCGATCAAGGGGCAGGAAGTCGTAGGGGCCGGCCAGGCCGACCAAGCCGGCGATGCGGCGGCGGTCCTCGCCGGCTTCGGCGAGCCATCTTGGGTCCAGCGCCAGCATGGCGGCGATATGGGCGCCGGCGGAATGGCCCATCAGCACGAGCCGGGTGGGGTCGCCACCATGGCTGGGGGCGAGGCGGCGGGCGGCGGCGATGGCGGCGGCGGCATCCTGCAGGAAGGCGGGGTAGGGGGCCTGGGGGGCGACGCGGTAATCCGGCACCACCACCAGGTGGCCGCGCCGGGCGAGGCCGGCGGCGACGAAGGCGTAGTCTTGCCGCGCACCTTCCTGCCAGGCGCCGCCGTAGAAGAACACCACCACGGGCAGCTTGGCGGCGGCCTCGGCGGGGCGCCAGATGTCCAGCGCCTGGCGCGGCTCCTGGCCGTAGGGGATGGCGCGTTCCACCGTGAGGCCGCGCTGGCTGACGGTGGCGTTGAGCAGGTCCACCGGCGCGCAGCCGGGCAGGCTGGCGAGCAGGGCGAGGGCGGGGCCGGCGGCGCGGTTCAGCAACTTGCGGAGGGGCATGGCTCCGCTACGTGGGGGCGGGCGCGGTGGATGCCAGGGGCTTAGAGTCTTTGCCCGAAATCGATGTAGGTCTGGCGGCCGAAGCGGGTGCGGTGCAGGCGCTGGCGGTAGGGGCCGTCGGCGGGTTCCCAGGTTTCCGGGGCGGGGGCGGCTTCGGGGCGCATGGT
Organism: Asaia bogorensis; assembly: GCA_945888575.1. GTDB lineage: Bacteria > Pseudomonadota > Alphaproteobacteria > Acetobacterales > Acetobacteraceae > CAMDGX01. The sequence continues at coordinate 6,334 of CAMDAM010000191.1, forward strand.
CTCGTCCAGCGCTTCCTGCAGCACGCGGCCATCCATATCGGCCCCGCCGGGCAGGCCGAGCAGGGAAAGCGCGGTGGGGGCGATGTCCGCCAGGCCGGCGGGCCATTCGCTGAGATGGCCGCGCCGGGTGCGGGCGCCGGCCAGGATCATCACGATCGACATCTCGGCCGCCGTGAGCCCGCCATGGGTACCGCCGCCGATCGGCAGCGCGCCGTCGTTGAGGGTGACGCCGGGCAGGCCGGAGGGGGCGCGCTCCCCGCCGGCACGCAGGGTGAACAGCACCTCGGCGGTGCGCGGATGGTCCACCAGCACGGCGCTGCGCGGCAGCACGCCTGGGGGGAGATCTGCCCCGTCGGCGGCGAAGACATGGCCGACCCAATCCTGCCTTGTGAGCCAGGCGGAGACCTCGGCGATCAGCCCGGCATCCCCGCCCGGCACGACGATGCCGCCGCTGGCGCCGGGAATGAGGCGGCAGGGGGCGAAGCGCTGTTCCTCGATGAAGCGCGGGGTGGCGTGGACGGTGCCGGTGATGGTGGCGTGGCCGTGGTCGGAGGCGGCCATGATGTGGAGCTGTTCGGCCATGGGGCCAGCCTGCCAATCGTCCAGGATGCGGCCGAAGGCGGCGTCGGCGCGCTTGAGGGCGGCGAGATTGGCCTCGCTGCCCAGGCCCAGGTAGTGGCCGGAGGTGTCGGGCTCGCACAGCCACAGGATGGTGGCGGCGGGCGGGTTGGGCAGGAACTGGGTGCGGAACACCTCGGCGATCCATTCGGCGCGGCCGACGGGGTCCTTCGGCGGGGGCTCCAGCGTGGCGAGCAGGGCGGCGCCCCGGGGTGAGCAGGCCTCGGCGCCATGGGCGGAGAGGGTGAGCTGATCGAGCGCGGCGGCGGTGGGGTTCAGCACGTGGCTCTGCCCGGTGGTGCCGCTGGAGAGCACCACCAGCTCCTGCCCGGCGGTGGCGAGCAGGGCGCCGAGGGTGGGGCGCTGCAGCAGCGGGGCGCCGAGATCCTGTTCCAGCTCCAGCAGGGCCTTCATCTGGCCGGTATCGACGGTGCGGCCGGCGGGGCCGGGGCGGGTGGAATCCTGCGGGTGGGCCAAACGGTTGGCGACCAGGCCGTGGCGGCGCGGCATGCAGCCGGTGGCCACGGTGGCGGAGCACACGCGGGTTTCAGAGGGGAAGACGGAGCGCGCCTTGGCGAAGCGCGTGCCCATGGCGGCCAGGCGCAGCAGGTTGGGGGTGGTGTCGGGGCGGACGAAGTCGGGGCGCAGCCCGTCGAACACCACCAGCAGGAACCGTTCGCCCATCGCCGACCTCGCCGTAACGTCGGGCGTGCTTTAGCGGCTGCGCGGCGTGGCGTCATCCCATGCGGCGCAGATGGGCCGGGCTGCTTCCGGCGCGGGGGCGGGTTCCTGTAGGGTCGGCCCGTGTCGCATGACCTGATCCCGGAGGAACGCTGATGAGCGCCCCGGCCGGCCACGCCGTTCTGATGGCGCTGGCGGCTTGTGGGGTGGCGCTGCTGGCGCTTGCGCTGGCGGCGCGGGTGGTGCGTGCGCGCCTGCTGCGCGGGGTGGGGATCGGGCTGGTGGTGGCCGCGGCGCTGGCGGCGCTGGGGTATCTGGCGCTGGGGGCGCCGGGGGCGCGGCTGATGGTGCCGATGCATCTCGCAGGGGTGGCGCCGGGGCTGGCGCTGGATGGGTTGGCGGCTTTCGTCTTGCTGGTGCTGCTGCCCGGCGTGGCCGGCTGGCTGGCGGTGACGCCGCGCCCGGCGCTGCCGCTGGCGGTGGCCGGGGCCTCGGTGCTGGCGGTGCTGGCGGCCGATGCGGGCACGCTGGGGTTGGCGTTGCTGGTGGTGGGGCTGGGCGCGGCGGCGGTTGCCGGGCGCGGCGTGGCCTGGGCGGCCGCGGGAGCCGTCGCGGCGCTGGCGGTGGCGCTGGCACTGGCGGCGGGGGATGGCGGGTTCGCCTCGGCCCGGGCGCATCCGGCGGAGGGTGCGGCGCTGTGGCTGATGGTCTTGCTTGTAATGGGGGCTGGGGTGTGGCTCGCCGCGCGGGCCGAATGGGGGCAGGGGCGCGAGGGCGGGCCGGCCGGGTCTGTGCTGGCGACGTTGGGGCTGTATCTATTGGTGCGGCTGGGGCTGGATGTCGCGGGGCCGGTGGCCGGGGTTTGGGCGGGGGTGCTGGTGCTGGCGGGCGCGGCCGGGGTGGGGCTGGGTGGCGTGGCGGCGGTGCGGGCAGAAGCGCTGGGCGGCGTGGCCGCGGCGATCGGATTGGTGCGCAGCGGGCTGGTGATGCTGGGGCTGGGCCTGGCGGTGGCGGCGCGGGCCGGGGATGACGGTCCGGTGGCGGCGATGGCGCTGGGTGCCGCGCTGGTGCTGCTGGCGGTGCTGGGCTGGGCGCAGGCGCTGTGGGGGCTGGTGGCGCATGGGCTGGTCGGCGGTGCCGGCACGGAGGCTTTGGGTCGTCTGGGCGGGCTGGGGCGGCGGATGCGCATCACGCTGGTGGGTGCGCTGGCGGCTGGCTGGGCGGTGGCGCTGCTGCCGCCGGGCGGCGGGTTCGCCGGGCTGTGGCTGATGCTGCGTGCGGCGGTGACGCTGCCGCGTGGCGGCTGGGCGGCGGAATGGGCGATGGCGGGGCTGGTGGCGCTGGCGCTGGGCGCGGCTGCGGCGCTGCTGGGCTTCGCGATGCTGCGGGTGCTGGGCGTGGCCTTCCTCGGCCGACCGCGCGGGCCGCGGGCCGCGGCGGCGGAGGAGGTGGCGCCGCGGCTGCGCTGGGCGATGCTGGGCTTCGCGCTGATGCTGGGGCTGGCCGGTCTGCTGCCCGGGCTGGTGCTGCGCCTGGCCGCGCCGGCGGTGGCGCCGCTGGCCGGAGCGTCGCCGCCGGGTGGGATTCTGGGTGTGATGGGCTATGCGCCGCTGGGGCTCGTGCTGCTGCTGGCGCTGGCCGCGGTGGCGGTGGCGTTGCTGGTGAAGGCGGCGGGCCCGGCCGGGCATCGCGCGGCCGCGAACTGGGATGGCGGGGCGCCGCCGCCGCCCTGGCTGCCGTTCGGCGATCCCGCGACGCAGGTGGGGGCCGATGGGTTCGCGGCGTCGCTGTTGTGCCTCATGCCGGGCGTTGGCCTGGGATGGCGAGTGGGACGGTTTGCGGGGATGGCGCGCTGGCTGGGGGCCGTGCCGCGCCGC
>CAMDAM010000192.1 GCA_945888575.1 Asaia bogorensis
ATCCGGTGGATTTCCACCGCCTCGCCCGCCGCCGTTCGCCCGTATGCCGCCATGGTTCGCTCCGCTTCGTCACTTGACACGGAACCCCCCCATCGCGCGCAATGTCAACAAACCACAAGACGACTGCGGAGACGAACGACCATGGCCGATGCCAAGCCGCGTGAACTGGATGTGCTGATCGTGGGGGCCGGATATGCCGGGCTCTACCTGCTGCACCGCATGCGCGGCGCCGGCCTGTCGGCGCATATCCATGAGGCGGCAACCGGCGTGGGCGGCACCTGGTATTGGAACCGCTACCCCGGCGCGCGCTGCGACGTGGAGACGATGCAGTACTCCTTCGGCTGGGACGAAGAGCTGCAGCAGGAATGGAAGTGGAGCGAGCGCTTCGCCGCCCAGCCCGAGCTGCTGAAGTATGCCAACCACATCGCCGACCGCTACGACCTGCGCCGCAGCATCACTTTCAACAGCCGCATCACCGGCAGCGAGTGGAACGAGGCCACCGGCCGCTGGACCGCTCGCACCGAGCAGGGCGAGGCGATCAGTGCCCGCTACGTGGTGATGGCCACCGGCTGCCTCTCCACCGCGCGCATCCCGGATTTCCCTGGCCTGAAAAGCTTCAAGGGCCGCACCTTCCACACCGGCTGGTGGCCGCATGAGCCGATCGACTTCACCGGCCGCCGCGTGGCCGTGGTCGGCACCGGCTCCAGCGCCATCCAGTCCATCCCGGTGATCGCCGAGCAGGCCGCGCACCTCACCGTGTTCCAGCGCACGCCGAACTTCTCCATCCCCACGCGCAACAAGCCGATGGACGACGAGTACGAGCAGGGTTGGAAGACCGGCTACGCCGAGAAGCGGAAGGAAGCCCGGCGCACCCGCACCGGCATCCTCAACCGCCAGTCACCGCTTCTGGCCATGGAAACCTCGCCGGAGGAGCGCCAGAAGATCTACGAGGCGCGCTGGGAAACCGGCGGCACCAGCTTCATGGGCAGCTTCGCCGACCTGATCATGGTGAAGGAGGCCAACGACACCGCCGCCGATTTCGTGCGCGCCAAGATCCGCGAAATGGTGAAGGACCCGAAGGTGGCGGAGCTGCTGTGCCCCGACAACCACCCGATCGGCACCAAGCGCATCTGCGTCGATAGCCAGTATTTCGAGACCTACAACCGCAGCAACGTCACGCTGGTCGATGTCCGCAACGCGCCGATCACCCACCTGACTGAGACCGGCCTGGCCTGGGGCGAGGGCAACGTGGCGGAGTTCGACGACATCGTCTTCGCCACCGGCTTCGATGCCATGACCGGCACGATGACCCGCATCGACATCCGCGGCACCGGCGGCCAGACGCTGAAGGACAAGTGGGAGGGCGGGCCGCTCACCTACCTGGGCCTGATGACCGCGGGCTTCCCCAACCTGTTCATGATCACCGGGCCCGGCAGCCCTTCCGTGCTGTCGAACATGATGGTCTCGATCGAGCAGCACGTGGAATGGATCACCGATTGCCTCGCCCACCTCAAGGGCCGCGGCATGCCGGTGATCGAGGCGAATGGGAAGGCCGAGACGGATTGGGTGGCCCACGTGAACAAGGTGGCGCACAAGACGCTCTATCCCCAGGCCAATAGCTGGTACATGGGCGCCAACATCCCCGGCAAGCCGCGCGTGTTCATGCCGTATATTGGCGGCGTGGATGCCTATGCCGACAAATGCGACGAGGTGGCGGCCAAGGGCTACGAGGGCTTCGTGATCCGCGAGCCCGGGCGCGTGGCGCAGGCGGCCGAGTAGCCCCGGCAACCCGGCGATGCCCCTTACCGATGCCGCATGGCGCAGCCTGATCGGCGCCATGCACGGCAGCGGCCGCAAGGCGTCGCTGGCCATCACCGGCGGCGGCAGCGGTGCCATTGCGGAACTCCTGCGCATCCCCGGCGGCTCCCGCCTGCTGGTGGAGGCGCAGGTGCCGTACGACGAGAACGCGCTTTCGGCCTTTCTCGGCATGGCCCCGGCGCAGTACTGCAGCGCCGAGACCGCCGCTGCGATGGCCCGCACCGCCCGGCTGCGCGCCACCGCGATGCTGCCGCCGGGCAGCGACATCGTCGGGCTCGGCGCCACCGCCGCCCTGGTCAGTGATCGGCCGCGCCGCGGCGAGCACCGCATCCACGTGGCCACCGCCTCGGCCGCCGGTATCGCCCATTGCACCGCCTCCCTGGCCAAGGGCCTGCGCGACCGGGCCGGGGAGGAAGACCTCACCGCCCACATGATCCTGCTCTGGCTCGCCCGGGCCTGCGGCGTGGGCGCCCCGTTGCCCTCCGCCCTGCTCGGCCCCGACGAGACCTTCGCCACCACCACCCCCAGCGACGGCGACGCCATCGACCGCCTGCTGGCCGGCGCCCACCCGCGCGTGACAGCCCTGCCGGACGGCCAGCTCACCCTCGCCGCCCCGCCGCCCCCGGTGGTGCTGCCCGGCTCCTTCAACCCGCTGCACCATGGCCATGAAACCCTGGCCCAGGTGGTGCAGGACATGCGCCAGCTGCCGGTGGCCTACGAAATCTCCGTCACCAACGTGGACAAGCCGCCGCTGGCCGCCGCCGTGGTGCGCGACCGCGTGGCCCAGTTCGCCTGGAAGGCCCCGGTGGAACTCACCAGCGCACCGACCTTCCTGGAGAAATCCCGACTGTTTCCCGGCACCGCCTTCGTCATCGGCGTGGACACCGCCGAGCGCCTGGTCGCCCCGCGCTACTACGGCCACGACGAAGACCGCATGCACGGCGCGCTGGAAACCATGGGCCGCGCCGGCCACGAATTCCTCGTCGCCGCCCGCGCCGGCAGCGACGGGCTGCGCACGCTGCGCGACATCAGCCTGCCGCATCGCTATGCGGATTTATTCAGTGAGATTCCGGAAACGGCGTTCCGGGTGGATGTGTCGTCCACGGAGTTGAGGGCGCAAAGAAAGTAAGCGGTTCTTTTTTGAAAAAAAGAACCAAAAAACTTTTTCATGTTTGATGCGGAAAGGCTCGGTCTTTCCGCATCAAACGAACAAAAGTCTTTTTGCTTCTTTTTCTTCAGAAAAAGAAGGTCGCATGCTTCAAGCAGGCTCCTTCGCGAACTCCTCCGCCCGCCAGCAGCTCACCAGATGCCCGTCCTCCACCGGCGACAGCACCGGGGGGGCGCTGCGGCAATGGTCGGTGGCGTGCGGGCAGCGCGGGTTGAAGGTGCAGCCGGGCGGCGGGTTTAGCGGGCTCGGGATTTCGCCGCGGGCTTTCTCACGCGCCAGCCCGCGGGTGAGGGGATCGGGGATCGCGGCGATCAGGGCGCGGGTATAGGGGTGGCGCGGCTGCTCAAAGATCTCCCGCCAGCCGCCGGTCTCCACGATGCGGCCCAGATACATCACCGCCACCCGGTCGCTCATGTGCTCCACCACGCCGAGATCGTGGGAGATCATGAGGTAGGAGAGCCCCATCTCCGCCTGCAATTCCAGCAGCAGGTTGATGATCTGGGCGCGGATGGAAACGTCGAGCGCACTCACCGGCTCGTCGCAGATCACCAGCTTGGGCTTCAGGATCAGCGCGCGCGCGATGCCGATACGCTGGCGCTGGCCACCGGAGAATTCGTGTGGATAGAGGTCGGCCTGGTCCGGCCGCAGCCCCACCTGGCGCAGCATCTCCGCCACGCGGTCCGCCACCTCGCCTTCGTTGCTGACGCCGTGCAGGCGCAGCGGGGCTGCCAGGGTCCGGCGCACGGTCTGGCGCGGGTTGAGCGAGGCGTAGGGGTCCTGGAACACCATCTGCACGGTGCGGGCCACTTCCAGCCGGTCGGCCTCGCTGCCCACTGCCTTGCCATCCAGCATCACCCGTCCGCGCGTCGGGTCCACCAGGCCGAGGATGGACAGCGCCAGTGTGGACTTGCCGCAGCCGGATTCGCCCACCAGGCCGAGGCTCTCGCCGGGCTTGATCGAAAGGTTTACCCCATCCACCGCGCGCAGCATCTGCGGCTTGCTGAACATGCCGCCGCCGATCGGGAAGTGAACGGCGAGGTCCTCGATGGAAAGCAGGTTCGCATCAGCCATGATGGTGGCACCTCACCAGCGAGCCATCGCCAAGCGGCTCCAGTTCAGGCACCACCTGCGTGCAGATTTCCGTCGCCCGGCTGCAGCGCGGGTTGAAGCGGCAGCCGCCGGGATAGGCGGTGATGCCCGGCACCACGCCGGCGATCTCCGTCAGCTTGCGGCGCCCGTGCAGCGCCCGCATGCCCAGCCGGGGCAGGGAGGCGACCAGCCCCTGGGTGTAGGGATGCTGCGGGTTGTTGAAGATCTGCTCGCTGTCCTGCTGCTCCACGATGCGCCCGGCATACATCACGCAGACGCGCTTGCAGATGTCCGTCACCAGGCCAAGGTCGTGGCTGATCATCAGGATCGCGGTGCCGCGTGCCGCGCACAGCTCCTTCATCAGGTCCACGATCTCCGCCTGCACCGTCACGTCCAGCGCGGTGGTGGGCTCGTCGGCAATCAGCAGGTCGGGCTCGCAAGCCAGGGCGATCGCGATCATCACGCGCTGGCGCATGCCGCCGGAGAGTTGGTGCGGATAGTCCTTCGCGCGCCGCGCCGGCGCCGGCACCTTCACCTGCGTCAGCGCATCGACGGCCTTGCGCTCGGCCTCGCTCCAGCTCGCACCCTGGTGCAGCACGAACATCTCGGCGATCTGCCGGCCCACCGGCTTCAGCGGGTTCAGCGCCGTCATCGGCTCCTGGAAGATCATGGCGATGCGCTTGCCGCGCAGCGCCCGCAACTCGCTGGCCGGAAGGTTCTGGATCTCCTGCCCGGTCAGCTTGATCGTGCCGCCGGACAGGCCCAGCGGATGGCGCAGCAGCCCCATGATCGACAGCGCGGTGATCGACTTGCCGCAGCCGGATTCGCCCACGAGCCCCACCGTCTCGCCGCGCGCGATCTCGAAGCTCACGCCCTCCACCGCCGGGAAGCTGCCGGCATCGGTGGTGAGTGACAGGTGCAGGTTCTCCACCTGCAGCAGGGGCATGTTCGCGCTCATCGGCGGCTCCGCGACTGCGGGTCGAGCACGTCGCGCAGCCCGTCGCCCAGCAGGTTCAGCCCGAGCACGGTCAGGAAGATCGCCAGCCCCGGAAACAGCGAGAGCCACGGCGCGGTGGTGATCGTCTCGCGCGCGTCAGACAGCATGGAGCCCCACGAGGGCGAAGGCGGCCGCACGCCCAGGCCCAGGAACGACAGCGCCGCCTCGGCCAGGATCGAGCCGCCCATGCCCAGCGTCGCGATCACGATGATCGGCCCCAGCGTGTTCGGCAGAATCTGCGTGAACATGATCCGCATGTCGCCATAGCCCAGCACGCGCGCCGCCTGCACATAGCCCTGGCTCTTGATCGCCAGCGCCTGCGCCCGGCTGATGCGGCAGGTGTAGCTCCAGTTCGTCAGCCCCAGCGCGATCATCAGGCTGGTCAGGCCCGGGCCAAGGATCGCCATGATGGCCAGCGCGAAGATCAGCGACGGGATCGCCAGCATCAGGTTGGTGAGCCCGTTGACGAAATCATCCCACCAGCCGCCCCAGTAGCCGGCCGTCACCCCCAGCGTGGTGCCGATGGCGGTATTGATCAGCTGCGAGCCGATGCCGACGGTGAGTGAGATCTGCGCCCCGTACATCACGCGGCTGAAGATGTCCCGCCCCTGCTGGTCGGTGCCGAACCAGAACTCGCCGCTGGGCGGCAGCTCCGCGTTCATCAGGTTGGCGTCCATGATCGGATCGGTATGCGCCAGCCAGGGGCCGAACACGCCGACGAACAACGAAAGCAGCGTCAGCCCGCCGCCGATGGCCAGGTTTGCGCGGAGCTTCATCAGGTATACCGGATCCGCGGGTCGATGAGTTTGTAGGCAATATCGACAGAGGTGTTGATCACCAGGAAGAACAGCGTGATCACCAAAATGCAGCCCTGAACGGCCGGGATGTCGCGCTGGAACACGCTGTCCACCAGCAGGGAGCCGACGCCGGGCCACGCGAACAGCTTTTCCACCACCACGCCCTGGCCCAGCAGGGAGCCGAACTGCAGGCCGATCGTGGTCAGCACCAGCACCAGCGCGTTGCGCAGCACGTGCCACACCACCACGCGATACTCGTTCATGCCCTTGCTGCGCGCCGTGCGCACGAAATCGGCGTTCATGATGTCCAGCACCGCAGCGCGCGTGGTGCGCGCCAGCAATGCCATCGGGCTCACGCCCAGCGCCAAGGCCGGCAAGGTGAGATGATACAGACCGCCCTCGCCGTAGCCGAAGCTGGGAAACCAGCCAAGCGTAAGGGCAAACAGATACATCAGCAGGATGCCCAGCCAGAACTTCGGCAAACTGAGGCCGGAGACTGCGATCACCATCAGCCCGAGATCCACCAGGCTGCCTGGCCGCAAGGCGGCGATGAAGCCCAGCGGCACCCCCACCACGATGGCGAAGCCCATGGCGGCAATGGTGAGCATCAAGGAAGGCCACAGCCGCGCGGCGATCATGTCCGCCACCGGCTGGCGCGAGCGGAAGGACAGGCCAAGGTCCAGCGTGGCCAACTGCTTCACATAGGCGCCGAAGCGCACGTATAGCGGGTCGTCCAGGCCGAGTTCCGCGCGCATTCGCGCCACCACGGCCATGTCCAGCCCCAGCCCCTCATCCTGCTGGCCGGTGGCGAAGCTGCCGGGAATCACGCTGAACAGCACGAAGATCAGCAGCGCGATGGCGGCCAGCATCGGCACCATCTGCAGCACGCGTCGAATAACGAAACCGAGCATATCTGTTCCCTAGGTCCCTCCCCCGCCCACGGGCAGGGGAGGGAGGGGTTTCACGCGAAGGCGATTACTTCGCGGGTGAGGTGGCGTCGACCCAGATGTACTCGGGGTACTGATGCACCAGCTCGGTCGGGTTGGCCTGAAGGCCGTGCACCCAGGGCTGGAACGCCAGCGCGGCCTTGTTGTAGTTGAAGAACCACACCGGCGCAGCCGTGTACAGATGCGCGTTGGCCTTCTTCAGCAGGTCGAGCTTCTTCGCCGCGTCCTCCGTGGTGCCGGTATCGTCCAGCAGCTTGTCGTACTCGGCGTTCTTGTACTGCGTCACGTTGCAGGACGTGCGCGGCGTGCTGGAGTGGTAGCAGCGCAGTGTCTGCAGCGGGTCCGGCCCGGTCTGGCTGGAGCCGATATAGGCCTGGAACTCGCCCTTCAGCGCCAGGTCCGTCAGCACCGCCACTTCCACCACCTTGGTCTTCACCTTGATGCCGACCTGCGCCAGCATCGGGATCACGGCCTCCACGATCGGCAGACCCCAGCTCTCGTTCTGGCTGGTGGTCCACTCGAACTCGAACCCGTCCTTCAGCCCGGCCTCGGCCAGCAGCGCGCGCGCCTTGGCGGGGTCGTAGGCATAGGGCTTCATGTCCTTGTCGTAGCCAGGCACGGTGATCGGCAGCCACGAGGTTGCCTGGTAGGCCTTGTTGCGGGCCAGCCGCTCCACGATCACCTTCGAGTTGATGGCGTGGTTGATCGCCTGGCGCACCCGCACGTCGTCGAACGGCTTCACCTGGTGGTTCATCACCATCGAACGGGTGAAGACCTCGGCCACCTCAAGGATGTTCTTCTTGAGGTTGGCGTCGTTGTTGTAGGCCACGTACTGCACGGGGCCGAGGATGGAGGTGTCGACCTCCTTGTTGCGGAACGCGATGTCGCGCGCTGAGGCCTCGGCCATGATCGGGAATTCCACCCGGTCCAGATACGGCATGCCGGGCTTGTAGAACTTGTCGAAGCGCTCGGCCACCAGGCGCGAGCCCGGGATGTGTTCCTTGAACTTGAACGGCCCGAGGCCCACCGGCGCGGTCGCCCAGGTCGGCTTCTCCACTTCCTCCTTCGGCAGGATCGAAGTGCTCATGTTGTAGAACAGGAAGCCGGGCTCCACCTTCTGCGTGAAGGTGATCTGAACCTCGAACTCGCCGGTCTTCTTGATGCCGGAGATTTCCTTGGTCTCGCCCTTCTCCACCGCCACGGCGCCCTGCACCAGGCGAATCCAGCGCGCACCCACGAAGCCTTCGCCGGCCGACATCAGGCGGGTGAAGCTCCACACCACGTCATCGGCCGTCATCTTGCGGCCGTTGTGGAAGAAGGCATCCTCGCGCAGCTTGAAGGTCCACACCGTGCCGCCGGCCGAAGCCGTGGCCGCGGTGGCCAGTTCCAACACCGGGGCGCCCTTGGCGCTGTCCCAGATGTACAGCGTGCGGTGGATGGTCATGTGCACCTGGCCATCCTGCGAACGGCCGGAACGGTGCGGATCGAGATTGCCGAAGGAGGAGGCATAGGGCGCGGTCATCCGCACCACGCCGCCCTTGCGGGGCGTCTGGGCCTCGGCCGTCGGCGCCAGCGCCGCGAACAGCCCCGCCGTGGCGATGGCGATGCCGGAGAGCAATGCAAGTCGTTTCATGGGCTTCCCTGTCCGTGCTGGTGTACGGTTTACCAGACCATGACAGCACCGCAATCCCGCCCTGCGCAAGGGGGGTGGTGAGGTAAGCCAAGGAAGCACGTTCTTTTTTGAAAAAAAGAACCAAAAAACTTTTCTCCATTTGCGTACGTTCTGGGCAATAGACCCGGACGCAAGCGAATGAAGTCTTTTTTGCTTCTTTTTTCTTCAGAAAAAAGAAGATGCTTTCTACCGCTCCAGCGGCACCGCCGTCACGCTGTTGAACGGCGAGCCTTCCGTGCCCACGCTCTGCGTGGACCACACCAGGTACACCAGCACCTTCTTCTCCCGGTCCACGATGCGGCTGATCCGCACCTCCTTGAAGAAGAAACTCGTCCCCTCGTCGAACACCACCTCGTTGTCCGGCAGTTCGCCCTTCACCGCCACCTGTCCGGTGGCGCGGCAGGCGATGGAGAACCGGTTCGGGTCGGTGGCCAGCCCCAGCGAGCCCTTCACCCCGCCGGTCTCGGCGCGAGACAGATAGCAGGAGACACCATCCACCTTCGGGTCGTCGTAGCGGTCCACCACGATGCGGTCGTTGCGGCCCAGCAGGCGGAAGGTGGTGGAAACGTTGCCGATCCGCTTGGCGTCGTCGGCCCAGGCGGGCGGTGCGGCAAGGGGGGCGGCAATCAGCAGACCGGCCAGCAGAACCGCGCAGCGCATCGTCACTCCTCCTGGGGCACGGCGTAACGGGCGAAATCCCGCGCCAGCACCTCGTAGATGGCGCGCTTGAACGGCACCGCCAAGGCCGGCAACGATTCCAGCGTGGTCCACTGCCATGCGTCGAACTCGGGGTCCGGGTCCGCATCCAGCCGGATATCGGCATCCGCGCCGGTGAAGCGCAGCGCGTACCAGCGTTGGCGCTGGCCGCGGAACCGCCCACCCAGCGCCACGCCCAGCA
>CAMDAM010000193.1 GCA_945888575.1 Asaia bogorensis
CAGCTTCACCATCACCGTGCTGATGCAGCTGGAAGACCTCGGCTTCTGCGAAAAGGGCCAGGGCGGCAAGTTCGTCGCCGACGGCAACCTGATCTCCGGCGTCGGCAAGCTGCCCTTCAACACCGATGGCGGCGGGCTCTGCAACAACCACCCGGCCAACCGCGGCGGCATCACCAAGGTGATCGAAGCCGTGCGCCAGCTGCGTGGCGAAGCCCACCCGAAGGTCCAGGTGCCGAACTGCGACATCGCACTCGCACACGGCACCGGTGGCCTGCTCGGCAGCCGCCACGGCTCCTCCACACTGATCCTCGAGCGGGAGTAAACCACCATGGGTATCATGGAAGACCGTAAGATGCCGCCGAACTGCACCAACCCGGAAAGCGACCCGTTCTACGCGGCCGCCGAGGAAGGTAAGTTCATGATCCGCCGCTGCACCTCCTGCAAGAAGGCGCATTGGTACCCCCGCACCGTCTGCCCGTTCTGCTTCGGCAGCACCGAGTGGGAGCAGGCTTCGGGTGAGGGCACGATCTACAGCTTCTCCACCATGCTGCGCTCCAACTTCACCATGGCCTATGTCACGCTGAAGGAGGGCCCGACCATGATGACGAACATCGTCAAGGCCGACCCCGAAAAGCTCAAGATCGGCGGCAAGGTGAAGGTCGTGTTCGTACAGACCGACGCCAACAAGGTGCCGTGCTTCGAACCTGCCTGACGGCAGCCTGATCTCTCGAGGATCAAGGCCGGGGCGCCCGCAAGGGCGCCCCGGTTTCGTTTGGGCCTACAACTCGGCGGCTGCCTCTTCGCACAACGCCTCGGCCACCGCGCGCGACAGTGCCTGCATGGCATCGGGCGTATCGCTGCTCGCCTCAGGGGCCGCGGCGCGCGCCGGCGTCTCGGCGGCCACCGCTTCCGGGGTCGGCGCGGCCGGCGCCTCTCCCGCGGAGGATTCGCAGCGCGACAGGAAGGCCCGCATCACATTGTCGATCGCCACCCGGCTCGGCTCGCGCCGATCGGCCTCGTAGAAATCCCACGGTGCCTGCGGGCCGGTCACGATCTCATAGGCCGGGAAATACGACACCTCCCGGTGCCGCTCCGCCGCCTCCCCCGCCGCCACGCGCAGCACGGATTTGCTGTAGGTGGTCGCCACCAGCACATGCTCGCGCGTCGCGGTGGCCACCAGCGGCACCGGCGAGACGGTCAGCACGAAGCGCAGCCGCGGGTTCACCTCCCGCGCCAACGAAATCAACCGGTCCAGGTCCGCGGAAACCTCGGCCACCGAGAAATTGTGGAAGGCATGCATGGCGGGATCAAAGATGCCCGCCACCGTGCCTGGGCAGGCCGGGAATACCGCCCCGTCCGGCCGCGACAGCCACGCCTCGGTCAGCCCAAGCGTGAACACGAACACATCGGCCTCGCGCAGCGCCTCCAGCACGCATTCCAGGTGCCGCGTGGTGATCGCGTCGAACTCCTCTTCGGAGGAGGCCGGGTAACGCAGCCCGGGCCGGAACGGGTCCAGCACGATATCGGCCGAGGCGATCCAGCGCGATTCCACCGGCTTGAACCGGCCCATCGCCCGCTCGATCAGCTGCACCGCCTGGCGCACCGTGTAGATGTTGCCGTAGGAGGCGGAGAACCGCCCGTAGCTGAAATTGTCGTCCCCGATCGCGCCGAAGGTCGGCGGCACCACCTCGGTGCGGACATAGGCGAAGCCGGCGGCTTCCAGATACGGTACGATGTTGGCCGCGAAGCAGCTGCCGGCGGAGACAACCTTCTCGCCGCGATGGATCAGCAGCGGCCGCGCCATCACGTCCACGGGGTCGAAGCCGTTCGCCACCCCGCGGCGCCAGAAAGCCTTGGGCGGCATGCTGCGGTAGGGATGCGGTGCCATCGAAACCTCCTTCAGGCAGTCAGCGTGTGTCGCAGCATCTCCTGGCCGAAACTGTCGGCCGCGTGCGTGAAGTCCTGCCGCAGCCGATGCTCTGGCGCCAGGAAGCCGTTGGCATCGCGCAGGGAATCCGGCACCCGGATGAAGGTGCCGCCCGCCTCGCGCGTCGCCGCCTCGGTCACGTCCTGCAGCACCGCCCAAAGCTTCAGCAGCAGGCGGGGCGTCACGAACTGTGCGCTCTCGATGTTGAATTTCTGTTGCTCGAAGGTCTTGGCCCAGAACGCGCTGGACCGCACTTCTTTCTCGAACCGCCCGAGGTCATCGCTTGGCGGCGGCGTGCCCACCACCAGGCAACGATGCGCGCCCCCTTCCTGCAGCCGCTTCAGCAGGCTGCGCAGCCCGCTCATCGATGGCGCGAAACGGGCCTCCACCATGCGCCGCGGGATGATGGCAGCCCGCGCGGCGAGCGGGCCGGGCACCGTCGGCTCGATGAAGTCGAAGCCGGGCTTGGGCATGAACAGGAAGCCGATCACGTGCTGGCTGCCCTCGTAGCTCAGCACCGCGTCACGGTCGCGCGCGGCGTCCACGAACAGGTCCCAGTAGGTCGGGCTGCGGGGCAGGGGGGTTTCCTCCACCGCGAAATGCCCGATGCGGCCGAAGCACTCGCGCTGCACCAGCGCCGGCGGGCCCGAATGGCCGCGCGGGGTGCCGAGCGCCCATTTGTTGGAATGCCCGGCGAGAACGAACTCACGGGACTCTGGCGGGGGAGAAGGCATGGTTCAGGGCCTGCGATGTTCGTAACGGAATCGGGTCCAACCTAGGGACCGGGCGAAGGTGAGTCGAGTGAACATCAGCGTGAGGAGTATGACTCGGCTGCCAGCCCGATCAGCCGCTCGGTCAGGCGGTACGCCAGCAGGAAGCCAGGCACCGGCAGGCATTCATGCCGGGAATGGAAGTTGAACCCGCCGGTGAAGTAATTCGGCGTCGGCACGCCACGGGCGGAAAGTGCGGAGCCGTCGGTGCCGCCGCGCAGCGGGAAGATGCGCGGCGTGATCTGCAATTCCTTGAACCCGCGCTCCATCAGCTCCAGGCAGCGCCGGTCATTGCCAAGGCTCTCGGCGATGTTGGCGTACACATCCTCGATCTCGACCTTCAGCTTGGCGCGCGGGAACTTCGCCTGCGTCGCCGCCACGTGGGCCCGCACCTTCTCCTTGCGCGCCTCCAGCCCCGCCTTGTCGAAATCGCGCAGATTGATCTTCACCGTGGCGGTGGCGGAGTTGTTGGCCATGGAGGTGACATAGCAATAGCCCTCCCGCCCCTCGGTATGCTCCGGCGTATCCAGCGGGTCGAAGCGGTTGATCAGGTCCGCGGCCACCAGCACGGGGTTCACCATGATGCCCTTGGCGTTGATCGGATGTGCCGTGACGCCCTCGATCTCCACCGTGGCGGCGGCGGCGTTGAAGGTCTCGAAGATGAATTCGCCCACCTCGCAGCTGTCGATCGTGTAGGCGAAATCGACCGGAAAGCGCTTCAGGTCCATCACCTTGGCTCCGCGCAGCCCGATCTCCTCGTCCGGCACGAAGGCCAGCACGATGTTGCCATGCCTGGGCTTCTCGGCCACCAGCCGGTGCGCCAGATCCATCAGGATCGTCACCGCCGCCTTGTTGTCCGCCCCCAGCACGCTGGTGCCGTCGGTCAGCAGCAGTTCCTGGCCCTTGTAGGGCAGGTATTCCGGATGCTCCGCCTCGCGCATCCAGATGTCCTGCGCCGCGTTCAGGCAGATATCGCCGCCGTTCCACTGCACACGCTGCGGATGGATCTCGGGCGCCAGCCCCACATCCACCGTATCCACATGGGCACAGAACCCCATGCGCGGTGCGCCGGGCGTGTTGCCGGGAATGCGGGCGGTGAGGCAGGCATGCTCGTCCAGATGGATCTCGGTGATCCCCAGCGCCTCAAGCTCCTGCTTCAGCAGGCGAACCATGTCCCACTGCCCCGGGGTGCTGGGGACGGCGGTGGCGCGGGCATCGCTCTGGCTTGTCACCGCCAGGTAGCGGAAGAACCGATCGATCAGCCGTTCGGCCGTCGCCGCATTGTCCTGCGTCATCGTCGCGCCCCCTCAGCCCAACCGCTTCATGATGCGCGCCCAGTCGGCAATCGCATGCTCCTGGCCCGGCACCACCTGGATGGTGAACTCGGTGTAGCCCGCGTCGCGCATGTTCGCGATGCGCTCGGTCAGCTGCGCCTCGGTGCCGGTGAAGGTCATCTCGCGGATCAGATCGCCGGTCACGAAGCGCCGCTCGCTGTCCTTCACCGCCATCAGGTGGCCGGTGTGGTTTTCGAGATACTTCGCGTCCGCCGGCTCGAAATTCTTGGCCATCTCCACATA
This sequence comes from Asaia bogorensis, assembly GCA_945888575.1. Taxonomy (GTDB): domain Bacteria; phylum Pseudomonadota; class Alphaproteobacteria; order Acetobacterales; family Acetobacteraceae; genus CAMDGX01. Next base: position 4,275 of record CAMDAM010000193.1, read on the forward strand.
GCCCGCCACCGCATCCGCCACGGAGGGCGGCACCGGCGAGGTGTTGGGCAGCCCGGCCAGCGCGGCATCCGCCGCCCGGTGCAGCAGCACCGCAGCCCGCGGCCCGGCCTGCGCCAGCGCCCGCTGTGAATCGAAGCCCTCGCCGTCCTCCAGCACGCAGCCCAGCGCGAAGCCGGTGGCGATCAGGTCGGCGCGCGCCCGCCCGGCCTTGGCCCAGGTCTCGTGCATGCCGCGCAGCCAGCCGATCGTGCTGGCCTCGTCGCCCACGAAGGCCATCCAGCCGGCCCCCAGCTTCGCCGTCAGCGCCTGGCCGCGCGGGCCATAGGCGGAGATGTGCAGCGGGATGGGATCGCGTGTGTTGATCAGCTCCAGCTCCGGATTGAGGAAGCGGATCTTTCGCTTCTCCCCTTCGATCACCGTCTCCACCGTTTCGCGCCGCAGCAGGGCCTGCACCACGCGGATATAGTCTTCCATCTCCTTCATCGGGATCGCGCCCAGCCCCATGGCGCGCCGCGCGGTGAAGCCTGTGCCGATGCCGAAATCAATCCGCCCGGGGGCGAGCTTGTTCAGCGAGGCAAAGGCATTGGCCGTTACCGCCGCGATGCGGTTGGAGGGCACCAGCACCCCGGTGCCAAGCCGGATGCGGCTGGTCTTCACCGCCGCCGCACCCATGGCCACGAAGCAATCGGCACTCAGCATCTGCGTGTCGTAGAACCAGGCTGAGGCGAACCCCAGCTCCTCCGCCGCGGCGGCGACCTTCCAGGAATCCGAATCCGTGGGGATGGCGATGCCGAACTGCATGGGGTCTCCTCTGGCGACGGTGCCGCCATCGATCCGCCATGCGCGGCCAGGACGCAAGGGGGTGCTGCTACTCCCGCGGCGGGGCGGCGGTGATGCGGGCAATCAACGCATCCTCCTCCGCCCGGTCCATCGGCGCCAGCGGGCGGCGTGCCACCAGGGCACGGGTCTTGCGCATCTGGTCCATGTAGGTGCGGCACATGGAGCAAAGCGCCAGGTGCAGCCGCAGCCGCAGCCGGCGAACCAGCGGCAGGTCCTGGTCGAGCAGGCGCGAGGCATTCTCGGTCAGGTCGCGGCAGCGCAGCACCGGCTTCTCCCGTGAAACTGTAATGTCGTGATATCTCGACCCATCCACCCCTATATCTGTTACACCCCGAACAACAAATAGACGGCAGTTCCATGGACGACCGCGAGTTCGACCAGCCCGAGTTCCTCGCCCGCCTTCGTGCCGGGGAGGAAGCCGCTTATCGTCGCCTGGTGCGGCGTTTCCATGCCGCGCTGGTAGGGGTGGCCGCCGGCATCATCGGCAGCCGCGCCCAGGCGGAGGAGGTGGTGCAGGACACCTGGATCGCGGTGCATGGCGGGATTGCCCGCTTCGAGGGCCGCTCCTCGCTCGCCTCCTGGATCTACACCATCGTGCTGAACCGCGCCCGCACCCGCATCGGCAAGGAAGGGCGGTTGGTGGGCCTGCCTTCGGTGCTGGATGGCGCGCAGGGCGAGGAACGCGCGGTGCCGGCCAGCGCCTTCCGCCCCGACGGGCACTGGGCCGAAGCACCGCGCCTGTGGGATGTGCTGGACCCCGAGCGCGTGGTGGGCGGGCGCCAGCTGTGGGAGCACGTGCAGGAGGCGATCGAGACGCTGCCGGCCGGCCAGAAGACGGTGCTGGTGATGCGCGACATGGAAGGGATGCCCGGCGAGGAGATCTGCGCCCTGCTGCAGATCACGCCGGAGAACCAGCGCGTGATGCTGCACCGTGCCCGTGCCCGCATCCGTGCCGCGATCGACCGCGTGACGGCACCCTCCGCCGACCGGACGCAGCCCGCCGCACCCGCGGCAACGCGCCGCCGCGGCGGTGTGGCCACGCGGCTGGCGGTGGCGCTGCGGCGGCTCGTGGCGTGGGTGGCTTGCCCGCAGGCGCAGCCGGCGTAGTCTGGCGGCTTCACGCGGCGTCCAGGGAGTTCATCGCCATGAAACCACGCATCGCCTTCATGGGCGCGGGCGCCGTCGGCGGCTATGTCGGTGGCCATCTGCACCGCGCCGGACATGACGTGACGCTCATCGACGCCTGGCCGGAGCATGTGGAAACCGTGCGCGCCAAGGGCCTGCACCTGACCGGCATGACGGCGGAGGAGAATGTGGTGGCCCAGCCGCCGATCCTGCACCTGACGGAGGTGCAGGACTTCAGCAAGCAGCGGCCGATCGACATCTGTTTCATCTCGGTGAAGTCCTACGACACCGAATGGGCAACCATGATGATGAAGCAATATCTCGCTCCCGGAGGCTTTATGGTCTCCTTGCAGAATTGCATCAATGAAGAACGTATCGCGAACGTTGTTGGCTGGGGCAGGGTGGTTGGCTGCATCGCCGCCGCCATTTCGGTGGATATGTTCGAGGCGGGCAAGATCCGCCGCACCGTGCCGAAGGGTGGGGCCAACCACACCGTGTTCCGTGTGGGCGAGGTGCACGGGCGCGTCACGCCGCGCGCCGAGCAGATCGCCGAGATGATCGCCGGCATCGACAGCGTGAAGGTGACGCAGAATCTGTGGGGCGAGCGCTGGTCCAAGCTGTGCCTGAACGGCATGCGCAACGGCGTTTCCGCCGCCACCGGCCTGGGCGGCAACGATATCGACCGGCATGACGCGATCCGCCGCTTCTCCATCCGCCTCGGCGGCGAGGCGGTGCGGGTGGGCCAGGCGCTGGGCTACCAGCTGGAGAAGATCGGCAAGCTGGAGCCGGAAAAGCTGGCACTCGCCAGCGAGGGCAACAAGGCGGCGCTGGAGGAGGTGGAGGCGATCATGCTCGCCGGCACCAATGCCGCCGCGCGCAGCGACCTGCAGCGCCCCTCCATGGCGCAGGACATGCTGAAGGGCCGCCGCACCGAGATCGCCTTCATGAACGGCTTCATCGCCGACAAGGCCGCCGAGATCGGCAAGCCCGCCGGTGCCCATGTGCGGCTGACCGAACTGGTGCAGGCGATCGAGCGCGGGGAGAAGCAGCCCTCGCCGGACCACCTGATGTCATGAGCGCGCCGGTTCGCTTCTTCGAGGATTTCGCGCCCGGCCTGGTGCTGGAGGGCGGCGATTTCGAGATGACCGAGGCGGAGATCGTGGAATTCGCCCGGCGCTACGATCCGCAGCCCTTCCACCTGGACCACGATGCCGCGAAGGCCTCGATGTTCGGCGAGCTGGTGGCCTCCGGCTGGAACACCGCGGCGGTGGCGATGCGGCTGATGGTGGACCATTTCTTCGGCGGTGGCGGATCTATGGGCTCGCCGGGGATCGACGAGCTGCGCTGGCCGTGCCCGGTGCGGGTGGGAGACCGGCTGCGGCTGCGTGCCACGGTGGAGGACGCACGGCTTTCGAAGAGCAAGCCCGACCGCGGGCCGGTGCATTTCCGCACCGAGGTGCTGAACCAGGAGGGCGAGGTGGTGATGAGCATGCGGGGCATGGCGTTCTTCCGCAGCCGCGCGGCATGATCAGCCAGGCGTCGTCCGGCGTTCCAGGTGGGATCATCGAAGCGACATCGGCGACCTGAGTGACGGCACCAGCGCCCCGAAACCTCGTGATGGGGCTGTGCACCGGGTACGGGTTCGACGTGATCGAGCCGTTCGTCTCGTCGCTGTTCCACCGTGTCGGCAACGTGGATCTCTGCCTGTTTGCCCGGGATATGGATGCGGCCTTCGGGAGGGCGGTGGACCGGTTCGGCATTCTTGTGCGCGACCCCGGCCCGTATCTCACGGCCGGCGTGCATCCGATGGTCGCCCGGTTCCGGATGTTCCAGGATTTCCTGGAGGAGCACGGCCGGGACTACGGGCAGGTGCTGCTGACCGATGTTCGGGACGTGCTGTTCCAGGACGATCCGTTTTCGATTCCACGGCCGCGGGAGGTCTCCTTCGCGGCGGAGGATGTGCTGATCGGGGCGAACGACCTGAATGCCATGTGGGTGCGCGCCGTGGCGGGCGAGGCTGTTCTGCGCGAGATCGCCCACTGCCCGGTGTCCTGTGCCGGGACCACGATCGGGTCCACCGCGGGAATCCAGGCCTACCTGGTGCAGATGTGCACGCTGTTCGACCGGATGGGCTTCGATCAGGCGCGCAACTTCGACCAGGGCGTGCACAACGTGCTGGTGTCCAGGATCCAGCCCGAGTGGGGAGCGTTGGACACCGAAGACCGCATCGTGGGAACCGTTGGTTGCACTTCGGCAGATCGCGTGGCAATCGTGCAAGGCGCTATCCTCGTCGATGGCCGCAGACCGGCTGTGGTCCATCAATGGGATCGGCACATGGACATGGTGAAGCTGACAGAGACGGATCCAAGGTTTCGCGTGCACCCCACTCTTCGCCCGCTTCCGCGCCGCGAACTGGCGCAGATCTTCGGCGCGCCAGCCGGCGATCCCGCCCACGGCTTCGCGAACGGCATCGCCACCGGCGAGCAGGTGGAGGTGGCACTGCCGCCGCTGAAGCTGGGTGCGCGGATGCTGGCCCAGCTGCCGCCTCAGCCGGTGCCCGGCGACATCAAGTGGGCCGACGCAAGCTTCCGCAGCATGACGCCCTGGGTGTGCGACTTTGCCGGCGCACAGGTGCACGGCGATGGCGGCATCGTCGCCGGGCGCGGCTTCGTGGTGGCGGAGACCATGCTGCACGTCGTGGCGGAGCGGCAGGGCTGGGTGGAGCATGGCGGCGGCGTGATGCTGATGGCGCAGGGCCAGCCCGAGCCGCTCGGCGGCACCTGGCTCAGCCTGCTCTGCGGCAGCCACTGGAACCACTATCATTGGCTGCTGGACGGGATCGGCCGGCTGGCGGCGCTGGATGCGGCGACCATGGCCCAGGTGGACGGCATCCTGGTGCCGGAGGGGCTGGGCCCGGTGGCGGAGGAGGCGCTGGCGCTCACCGGCATCGGGCGCTGGCGCGAGGTGCGGGCGGTGGGTCCGCAGCAGACGCTGGCCGTGGACCGGCTGCTGGTGCCATGGCGCATGGCCGACGGGTTCTGGCCGCATCCGGAGTTGCAGCGCTTCCTGGACGGGCTGGTGCCGGAGATGCCGTACAACCCGGACTTCCCTGCCCGCATCTGGATCGACCGTCGTGGCGC
>CAMDAM010000194.1 GCA_945888575.1 Asaia bogorensis
TTGATTGACGCGCTGCCACCCGCTCGCGCGCTGATCGCCGACCGCGGCTATGACAGCAACGGCTTCCGCGCCGCCCTCGAAGACCTCGGCATCACGCCCTGCATCCCCTCGCGGAAAAACCGCAAGCAGCCCCATCCGCATGATCCGGCTCTCTATCGACAACGCCACCCAATCGAAAACCTCTTCGCCAAGCTCAAAGACTGGAGACGCATCGCAACCCGATACGACAGGTGCGCCGACATCTTCATGGGCGCCATCAAACTTGCAGCTACCGTCATCTTCTGGCTCAACAAATGAGTCCTGACCCTAGTCGAGGCCCCGCTATCCGACACCGCAACACTGGACGCAGTGCTCGCCGAGGGCGACTGGCGCGCCGTGTTCCACTTCGCCGCGCTCTCTTTGGTCGGTGATAGCATGCGCGACCCGATCGGCACCCAGGCCGCCAATGTCGGCCATGGCTTGGCGCTGATCGGTAGCTGTATCCGCCACCGCGTGCCCAGCTTCGTGCTCTCCTCCACCGAGCCCTGTTCGGCACGCCGGACCGCATACCGATCGACGAGGACACCGCCATCGCCGTCCCCGCCGGCCGCATCCGCGAGGACCACCGCCCGGAAAACCACCTGGTGCCGCTGGCCATCGACGCCATGCTCGGCCGCGCCCCGGAACTCGCCGTCTTCGGGACCGACTACGACACCCCCGACGGCACCTGCATCCGCGACTATATCCGTGTCACCGAGCTCGCCGCCGACCATCGCGCCGCCCTGGCCCGGTTCGACCACGAAAGCGTCACCTATAATTTCGGCACCGCCACCGGTAATTCGGTATTGGAAGTGATCAACAGCGTTGCCCGCGTCGGCGGCCACCCGGTGCCGCACTGCCTCGCTCCGAGCCGCCCCGGCGACCCCGCCCGCCTGGTCGCCAGCCCGGCGCGGATCATCCGCGACACCGGCGGGTCGCCGCGCCACGCGGCACTCGACGATATCGTCGCCACGGCCCTGCGTTGGCGCATGGCGCATGGCGCATGGCGCATGGCGCATCCAAACGGCTACCGAGCATGAACCAGCAAGCCCCCCTCCGCCTCGACCCGCCCGGCGACGGCGCCCCGCTCTGGCGCAGCTTCGACCACGACTGGTATGCTTGCGCCTACTTCGCCGGCCCCGATCCGGCCCGCGACCCCGCCTGGCTGCAATGCCACTATCACGAGACCGGTGCCGCGATCGCCCACGCACCGAACCGCTGGTTCGACGAAGTAGGCTATCGCCTGCGCAATCCCGATGTCGCCGGCGCCATCGCCGAAGGAAAGCTGCGTTCCGGCTTCGAGCACTACTGCCGCGACGGCTGGCGCAACCGCGAACCCCACTGGCTGTTCGACAGCGGCGTCTACTTCGCCCCCGGCGGACTCGATACCACCGATGTTGCCGCCGAGGACTGCATCAATCTCTACGGCCATTTCCTGCGCCACGGTGCCCGCCTCGGCCGCCAGCCACATCTCCTGTTCGACGCTACCTTCTACCGCCGCAACATGGCCGCCGCACCCGGCGCTGCGGCGGCGATCGAGGCGATCGGCGCATGGCACCACTTTGTCGACCGCATCTGGTTCGATGGCTGCGACGCCGTCACCACCGCCTGGTTCGACCCCGACTGGTACCTCGCACGCTACCCCGATGCGGCACGGCGCGTGCAACGCCGCACCACGCTCTGCGCCCTGCACGACTACCTCACCGTTGGCATCACCGCCGGCGCCAGCCCACTGTCGCAGTTCGACGAGGGCTTCTACCTAGGCGCCAACGCCGATGTCGCCGAGGCGGTCCGTGCCGGGCGCCACGCCTCGGGCTACGATCATTTTCTGCGCCTCGGCGCCCACGAACGCCGCCAGCCAACCGCCGATATCGACCTGCGCCGCTACCACGACAAAACCCCCGCGGCCCGCATAGCCATCGCCACCGGCACCGCGCGAGACGTCTTCACCCACCTGGTGCTTTCAGCCAACGCCACCTCCCCCCATTGCCCCACGCTCATCGCGACACCGCCCGAGCCCCGCCTGGTCCATGGCGGCCACATCGAAGGCCACGGCTTCGCCGCGCTGGCCGGCGGGTGGATCTTCCTCGGCTGGCTGCCCGGCGGCGTCCTGCCCGGCCCCGCCCCCGGGTACCACCACGGTCCAGGCCACCGCCCGCTTCGGCGGCGCCGAACACTCCGGCCCCGCCACCCTGGTGCGCTTCGCCCGCGCTGACCTGCCCGGCGCCGGTGCCGGCGCGGTGGTGTTCCTGCCGTCCTCGCTGCCCGACAGCGCCCCGCCCCAGGGCAGTTTGGTAGAACTCGACCTCGAAGCCGGCGGCGACCTCGTGCGCCTGCCCGCCCGCGTCGCCGCCGAGGCGCGCGACGAGCCGACCCTGGTCACCCACGCTACCGCCAGCATCGCGACCCTGCCACCAAGCGACCCGGCGCTAACCCGGCTGCGCGTGCTGCTCGCCCGTCGCCCCTACACCGGCTCCAGCACCCTGGACGCCCTGCACGACCCAGTATTCTTCCAGATCGATGAGTCCATCCTTTGTCCCCCCTCCGCCCCTGGGCGCGGCGCCCGTGCGGGTCTAGCCTTCTACGGCTGGATGCTCACGCCGCCAGGCACCGTTGTGGAGGTACGCCTGCATTGCGGCAAGCGCAGCGCCGCCCTGGTGCTCAACCACGTGCCCCGCCTGCCGCGCCCGGACGTGCTGGAGAAACTCGGCGCCACCTACGGCCTTGCCGAACTGCACAGCGGATTCCTCGCATATGCGCCCGACATGCTGGCCGAGGGCGAGGCGCCGCACATCGCCATCTCCACCGGGCGCGGCGAGATCGGTTACAAGCCCATCCCCTCGCCGCGACTGCGCGGCATGGAGGCGATCCAGTACCTGCTGGCCTGCGCCGAACCGCGCTACGCCGAGGTTGTCCCCGCATTCGAGCACGTCTTCGGCCCGGCGGTGTCCAGCCTCAACGCCGCCCGCATGCGAACCGAGCCGGAATACCGCATCATCGATTTCGGCCAGCCGCCGGAGGTGCCGCGCATCACGGTGATCGTCACCCTGCACCGCCGCCTCGATTTCCTCGAATACCAGATCGCCTTCTTCCGCCACGCCCGCGCCATGCCGTTCGAGCTGATCTACGTGCTCGACGACCCGCCGCGCGCCCGCCAGCTCGAAATCCTCGCCGCCTCCGCCTTCGCCCGCTTCGACCTGCCTTTCCGCATCGTCGTGCTGGCCCACAATCTGGGCTTCGCGCCGGCCAACAATGTTGGCCTCGCCTTGGCCCGCGCGCCCTATGTCTGCTTCCTCAACTCCGACGTCTTCCCCGGCACGCCCGACTGGATGGAGCGCCTCGTCGCCCGCCTGCGCGACACTCCGAAACTCGGCGCCGTTGGCCCGCTGCTGCTCTACGAGGACGGTACCATCCAGCACCAGGGCATGCGCTTCGAACGCATGGCCCAGTTCGGCGACTTCCACTTCCCCATGCACCCCGGCAAGGGCTGGCGCCCGCCCGCTATCGATGACAGCTCCGAGTTGTATCGCGCCGATGCCATCACCGGCGCTTGCATCGTTATGGCGCGCTGGCTCGCCCAGGAAATGGGCGGCTTCGACACTGCCTTCCCGATCGGCGATTTCGAGGACTCCGACCTCTGCCTGCGCCTGCGCCTGCGCGGGCTCGAGGTCGCGGTGGACATGGGCGTGCGGCTCTACCATCTCGAGCGACAGTCGCAGGCCGGCTCGGAGAAGCCCTGGCGGATGAACTTGACGCTCTACAACGCCTGGCTGCACGACCACCGCTGGCGCGACACCATCGACGCCCTGTCCGCCTCCAGCGACGACGACCCCGAGGTCATACCATGAACACCGAACCCGCCCCGCTTCTCGCCGGCCCCCTCGCCCCCGCGCCCTCCAGCGCGCGCCGCATTCTGGTGCTGACTCACAGCCACCCCGCCATCACCCGCGGCGGCGCCGAACTCGCGGCACTCCGCCTCTACCAGGGCCTGCGCGAACAGCCCGACCGGACCGCCTTCTTCCTCGGCTGCGGCCGCGACCCCAGTGGTAGACGCGCTGGCAGCGTCATCACCCAGCCGTTCGGCGATGACGACTTCCTCTACACCTCGGCCGGCTACGACAGGTTCAAGTTCGCCAACCATGACGAGCGCTTCCCACGCGACTTCGCCACCGTGCTGCGCCGCACCCGCCCGGACGTGCTGCACTTCCACCACTACAGCAACCTCGGTCTTGAGGCGCTGCTGATCGCCCGTCGCACTCTGCCCGCCTGCCGCATCGTGATGACGCTGCACGAGTTCCAGGCGATCTGCCACCACAATGGCCAGATGGTGACCCGCCACGGCAGCAGCCTATGCTACCAGGCCACGCCGCGCGACTGTACCGCCTGCTTCCCCGAATTCAGCCGCGCAGATTTTTTCCTGCGGGAGCAGTACGTCCGCCGCTTCCTCACCTTGGTTGACCTGTTCATCGCCCCCAGCCACTTCCTCGCCGAGCGCTACATCACCTGGGGCCTGCCGTCCGCGCGTATGGTGGTGTTGGAAAACGTGATCGCCGACACCACCCCCCCGCTGCCTCCCGCCCCACACTCTGCCAACCAGGTGCTGCGCGCCGGCTTCTTCGGCCAGATCTCGTTCCTCAAGGGCATCCAGGTGCTGTTCGACGCCGCCGCTATTTTGGAGAGCGAGGGTGTCTCGAACGTCGTCGTCAACATCCACGGCGACCATACCCGCCAGCCCGAGGAGTTCCGCCAACAGTTCCTCGCCCGCCTCGCCACTGCCGGCCGCAACGTCTGCTTCCACGGCGTATACGACAACCAGCGCGTCGACCGGTTGATGCGCGCCCACGACGTGGTGCTGATGCCCTCGGTGTGGTGGGAAAACTCCCCGGTGGTAATCCAGGAGGCCCGGCGCAATCGCGTGCCGGTGATCTGCTCCGACCTCGGCGGCATGGCCGAAAAGGTCCGCCCGGGCCTGGACGGCTGGCAAATCCCCGCCGGCAGCGCCCCGGAACTTGCAGCCTTGCTGCGCGACCTCGCCAACGCGCCCGAACGCCTCGCCGCGATGCGCGACACCATCGCGCCCATGGTGGCGAGCCAGACCGCGATCGACGAACACCTCGCCGCCTACGACGCGCTGTTCGCCAATCCGCCGGCGAGCGACACCCCGGAGAGCTGAGCAGCTACTGCTCATCAGGGAGCGAGAAAGCTATTCTTTCTTTGAAATCAAAGAATGTCCCGACTTCTTGAGAAGCTTTCTCTGATTGGGGTGGTTGGCGTCAAGCTGTTCCTCTTGCATCAAGCCATTCCCATAGGTCACTCGCTTCTCTTCGCGGTCGGCTCTCGGCCGCCGCAGGATGGGGTCAGGAGGGCGAGGTGTCTCAATCTGTTTTGCGACCTCTCGGGCATCGTAGCCCTTCGGTTCGGGAGTCTCAGCGAGATCGACTCGTCCATCGTCCCCACGGGAACGACGCGCGTTCCGCCCTCGTCAAGCGGAAACTGGAACTCCTCTCCTATGCGGTTGCCGCAGGCACCGTGGCCTGCTTGCCCCAGCGGAATGCGCTGCCGTCGGCCCACATGCGATGCAGGATCACTGCCAGCTTGCAGGCCACCGTGACGCGGGCGCGCTCACAGAACATCATCGCCTCGATGCGCCCGTAATGGCTGTCGCCGCGCACGGTGATGCCCACCCGCGGCCAGCGCACGCGAATGTGGCGCACGACATGGCGCAGCACGCGCGCCACCTCGGCGCCGTCGGGCGTCTTGCCCGGGCGCAGGAAGATGGCCACCGGCTTGCCTGTCGTTGCCTCATATATATGGATGGGCAGGAAGCAGCGGCGTATCCCTCCGGTCAGGACCGCGGACGATCAAGCTTTTGGCGGCTTGCGGCTCTGGTATTCCGTGAGGATGAGGCGGACTTCCTCGATACCGTCATCGGTGAAGGCCAGCACCCCGTCATCGTCGAGGCCGTAGACCCAGATCACGCCATCCTCGGGTTCCAGGCCGAGGGTGAGATCATGGATCAAGTCCTCACCTACGGCCAGCTGGCGGGCGACATGCGCGACAGTGTAGACGTGGTGAACCTTGTTGCGCTGGGTGCTCATGCGGCGGCCGAGAGCGGCTTCGGTTCCGGCGGTTTCCAGTTCCATGGCAGCAACGCGTCCAGCCGGTGAACGGGTTGCCCGGCGATGCGCGCGAGGACATCGGCGAGCCAGGCCTGCGGGTCGACGCCGTTCATCTTGGCTGTGACGATCAGGCTGTAGAGGATGGCGGCACGCTGCCCGCCGCGGTCGGAGCCGCAGAACAGCCACGCCTTTCGGCCGAGGGCCACGCCGCGCAGCGCCCGCTCGGCGGCGTTGTTGGTCAGGCAGATCCGGCCATCATCGAGGAATCTCGTAAACGACGGCCAGCGGCGAAGCATGTAGTTCAGAGCCTTGGCCAGATCGTGCCCGCGCGGGAGCTTGTCGCGGGTTTCGCCCATCCAGCCTTCGAGTTCGGCGACGATGGGCGCGCTTCGGACCTGGCGCACGCAGCGGCGCTGCTCCGCCGACAAGCCGTTGATCTCGCGCTCGATGTCGAACAACGCGTCGATCCGCCGCACCGCTTCCAGCGCCAGCGGATAGACCGGCCTGGGTTTCTCGCCGCGCGCCTGCCGCAGGGCCGCCGCCTCGACATCGGCGAGTTCAAACACCTTGCGCCGGCCATGCGCCCAGCAACTCGCCTCCTGCACCGGCCCGGGCTGGCGGCCGGGCGCGTAGAGCTCGGCGAAGCCGCCATAGGCGTCGGCCTGCAGAACGCCGCTCCAGCTTGCCAGGTGTTTGCGTGGATGTTCGCCCTTCCTGTCGCGCGAGTATTGGAACACCGCCGCCGGCGGCGCCCGTCCGGCAAAGGGCGTGTCGTCGCGCACGTAGACCCACAGCCGGCCGGTATCCGTGGCCCCCTTGGCCAGCACCGGTACGACCGTATCGTCGCCATGCAGGCGCTCCGCCGCCAACACATGCGTCTCGATGCGCCGATAGATCGGCAGCAGCGCGGTCGCCCCTGCGCCCACCTGGTCGGCAAGCGTCGACAGGCTCAGCTTCACGCCTTCGCGGCCATAGCGTTCGGCCTGGCGGTGCAGCGGCTGGTGCTGGCCGAACTTCTCGAACAGCAGCATGGCCAGAAAGTTGGGTCCCGCCCAGCCGCGCGGCGTAACGTGGAACGGCGCCGGCGCCTGGCTGATCGCCTCGCAATCCCGGCAGGTGAATTTCTCCCGCACGCGCTGGATCACTTTCCACTGCCGCGGGATCACCTCCAGCGTCTCGGTGATGTCCTCGCCGAGCTTCGCCAGGCGGGCGCCGCCGCAGGCATGGCAGGCGCAGGGCGCCGGCTCGACCACGCGCTCGCGCGGCAGGTGCGCGGGCAAGGGCTGGCGGGCCGGCCGCTTGCGTTCGAAGCTGGCCACCTTCGTCGTCTTGGCCGCGGCCTGTTCGGCGGCGATCTCATCCTCGGCGGCCTTGAGTTCCAACTCCTCGAGTTGCAGTTCCATCTGATTGAGTAGGCGCTGGGTGCGCTCCGATCGCGTGCCGAACAGCTGGCGCCTGAGCTTGGCGATCTCCAGCCGATACTGCGCGATCCGAGCCTGGTCGTCGGACAGGCGCGCATGGGCGGCAGCAAGTTCGGCCTCGGCCTGATCCGCCCGCGCCTCGGCCGCGGCGAGCGCGATCCTGAGCGCCGTGATCTCCTCCGTCCCGGGCGTGGCGGCGGTGGTCATGGCCCGAGCGAATCACAAAAGTTGCGGTGTCGCCAGAGACGTTCCGGCTTTAGAGCATGATCCGCGCTGACAGCAGCGCAGCCCACGCTCTAGCTCTTTGTTTGATCGCGTGATTCACGTCTCCGGCGATCACGCTCTAGCCGGCGCTCGCCGGTCGCCAGCTGTGCTGCGGATTGCGCCAGTCGATCCCCTCCAGAAGGAAGGACATCTGCGCCACCGACAGCGGGACCACGCCATCCTTGGCGGACGGCCAGATGAAGCGGCCGCGCTCGAGCCGCTTGCTGTACAGCGACAGCCCGACGCCGTCGTGCCAGATCGCCTTGATCAGCGAACCGCTCTTGCCGCGGAAGACAAAGACATCGCCGCCGAACGGGTCGTGGCCGAGATGCTCCTGCACCAGCAGCGACAGCCCCTGCATGCCGCGGCGCATGTCGGTATGGCCCGTGGCGATCCACACCCGAACCCGGCCAGGGATCGGGATCATCGCAGCGCCTTCAACGTCGCCGCGATCATCGCCTCCGGCATGCCGGCCTCGATGCGCACCTTCACCCCGCCTTTGAGATGGACCTCGATTGTCGGGGCCGGTGCCGGGATCGCAACTGGCAGTGGCGGCGCGGTCTCGGCGGCTGTCACGACAGCGGGCAGGAACGCCGGCGTTGGAGCGGCCACCGCAGGCCGATTGCCTAGCGCAATCGCCTTCTTGCGCCACGTGTAGAGCAGGCCGGTCGAAATCCCATGCCGCCTGGCGACTTCAATCGGCGACACATTCGGCGCGAACGCCTCCACCAGGATCGCCAGCTTCTCCTCGGCGGTCCAATGCCGCCGCCGCTCGGGGCCGGTGATCGTGATCCTCTGCGTCATGAGAGCACTCCTAGGAGCGCTCCTACGAGCACTCGTAGAACCTCTCTGCCGCGCAGCCGACCAGTACAGCTAGGCGGCCGTCACCGGTGGGATACGCAGCGGCTGTCGTAATGGGCATTGAAGAGCGCCAGTTGCTGGCCGCCATGCGCCTCGTCCTCGGTGTCGTCGATGTCCAGCACGATGTGCTTTGGCACCTGGGCGAAGCTGTCGCAGAAGATGTCGATCATGGCGGCCATCATGCGCGCCAGCGCGGCCTGGCTGGGCAGGTTCTCCAGCCGGGTCATGGTTAGCTGCGAGCACAGGTCGCGCCCGCTCTCGGGCAGCCGGTCGAGCGCCATCTTGAAGGCCGGGTCGCGGCGCAGGGCGTCGCAGTCGTTGGCGTCCGGGTAGCCACAGGCGATGAGCAAGGCGCGGAAGCGGATCATCTCGGCGAACGAGTGCTGAATGGCCGCGGGATCGCGCGGGTCATCGAGGCACATGGCCAGCCGTTTGGCGATGCCAAGCCGCCGATCGACCTCGGCCACCAGCAATACGCCAGCGTCCGAAGTCAGTTGCCCGCCGTCGAAGGCGACATGCACCGGCTTGCCGCCGACCGGTGGAAAACCCGGCAAAAACGCATTACGATCCGAC
>CAMDAM010000195.1 GCA_945888575.1 Asaia bogorensis
TCCTCCCGCCTGCGCCCCATCCTCACCATCCGGCCGGGCTACCTCACCTTCAACGATGCCCTGGGCTCCGGCCTGCGCCACTACCCCGCCGACACCCACCTCCTCGCCTGGCTCACCGACAAGGGCCTCGATTTCGACGTCGTGACCGACGAGGACCTCGATGACGAAGGCGTGGATCTCATCGCCCCCTACAAGACCGTCCTCACCGGCTCGCACCCCGAGTATCACACGCCCGGAACGCTCGACGCCCTCTCCGCCTACACCCACAGCGGCGGCAAACTCGCCTATCTAGGCGGCAACGGCTTCTACTGGCGCATCGCCCGCGACAAAGCCCGTCCCCACATGATCGAGATCCGCCGCGCCGAAGGCGGAATCCGCGCCTGGGCCGCCGAGCCCGGCGAATACTACAACGCCATCGACGGCCAGATGGGTGGCCTTTGGCGCCGCAACCGCCGCCCGCCTCAGCAACTCGCCGGCGTCGGCTTCTCCGGCCAAGGCAAGTTCGAGGGCACCTACTACCGCCGGCTCCCGGCTTCCTACGAAGGCGACCTCGCCTGGGTCTTCGCCGGCATCAACGAGGAGATCGTCGGCGACTACGGCCTCTCCGGAGGCGGCGCCGCGGGCTTCGAACTCGATCGCGCCGATCCCATGCTCGGCACCCCCGAGAACACGGTCATCCTCGCCCGCTCCGAAGACCCGCCCAAATCCTTCGTCACGGTCCACGAGGAACTCCTGGGCGCATCCAACACCATCAGCGGCGAAAACGCACCGGACCTGATGCGCGGAGAAATCACCTACTTCGACACTCCGTCAGGCGGTGCCGTCTTCTCGGTCGGGTCCATCACCTTCTGCGGGTCCCTCTGGCGCGATGGCCGCTTTGATGGTCCAGTGTCGCGCCTGCTGGAGAACGTGGTCCGCCGCTTCGCTGGCAGTTGAGCCAGGGGAGAGAACGGCCATGATGGTTCCGCACACCAAGCTGCACGATATCGCCCTGCAGCTTCTGCGCGCCGGCGGCAGCAGCGAGGACGAGGCGAACACGGTGGCTGATCACCTGATCGGCGCCAATCTCGCCGGCCACGACAGCCATGGCGTCGTGATGCTCTCGCCCTACGTGAAGTCGCTGAAGTCCGGCAACCTCAAGCCCAACCACAAGCCCGCCATCGTCAGCGAGAACGGCCCCTTCGCCGTCTGGGATGGCAAGCACTGTTACGGCCAGATCGTCGCTCGCCAAGCCATGCAATGGTGCATCGACACCGCCAAGACGCAAGGCATCGCGATTCACGGCCTCAGGAACGTCCACCACATCGGTCGCGTCGGCACCTATGGCGAAATGGCTGCTGCCGCTGGCCTTGTCTCCATCTCCTTCGTCAATGGCTATAGCGGCAAGCCCCGCGTCGCCCCCTTCCGCGGCAAACACGGTCGCTACACCACCAACCCCATCTGCATCGCCGTTCCCGGCACCTCGACCACACCGCCCACCATCCTCGATTTCGCCACCTCGGTGATCGCCCTGGGCAAGGTTCGCGTCGCCTACAACGACAAGAGACAGGTCATCCCCGGTGCCCTCATCGACTCCGAAGGCCGCCCCACGACCAATCCGGGCGTGATGTACGAGGAGCCGATCGGTGCCGCCCTGCCCTTCGGCGAACACAAGGGCTCCGGCCTCGCCCTCATCTGCGATCTGCTCGCGGGCGCAGTGGCAGGCGCCGGCGTGATGCCGGGCGAAACGCCGCCAGAGCACGGCATCATCAACGGCTGGCTCACCTTCGTCCTCGACCCCACCCGCCTTGCCACCATGCCATTCGTGCAGGCCGAAATCGACAAGATGGTCGCTTTCGTCAAATCCTCCCCACCGATCGACCCCGCCCTGCCCGTTCTCGTCGCCGGCGACCCTGAACGCATTGCCCGTGCCAAGCGCAGCAACGAAGGCGTCTACATCGACAGCGAAACCTGGGCCCAACTCGTCGAAGCCGGCCGGTCCCTGGGCGTCAACATCGATCTCGGAGCCTGAAGGCCGCCATGTACGACCCCACCGCACGGCGCCGTCTCGGCCGCACACCCCTCCAGGTAACCCAGTTCGGCTTCGGCACCGCGCCGCTCGCCGGCTTTCGCACAACCATTCCAGAGCTCGACGCAATCGCCACCGTCGATGCCGCCTATCAAGCCGGCGTTCGTCTCTTCGACTCCTCGCCCTACTACGGCTATGGCCGTGCCGAACTGCGCATGGGCGCTGCCCTGCGCGACCGACCGCGCGACGATCTGGTCGTCTCCACCAAGATCGGCCGTTGGATGACGCCGGTCCCGCGCGGCAGCACCATCGAAGGCATGCGCCGCGGTGGCCTCAACCATTACCCCACCTTCGACTACAGCTACGATGGGGTCCACCGCTCCCTCGAACAGTCCCTCTTGCGCACCGGCCTGGACCGCGTCGACATTCTCCTGGTCCACGACGTGGACTTCTGGACCACCGGCGACCGCATGGTCCTCGAGGATCGCTTCCGCGACGTCATGGATGGCGCCCACCGCGCATTGGTTGACCTGCGCAGCCAGGGCGTGATCGGCGCAATCGGCGTCGGCCTCAACGAAGCCGACATGTCCGCCCGTTTCGTTCGTGCCGGCGATTTCGACTGCGTCCTGCTCGCAGGCCGCTACACATTGCTGGAACAGAAGGCGCTGGACGACTTCATGCCTCTTTGTGAGAAACGCAATGTCAGCGTGATCCTGGGTGGGCCACTCAATTCGGGCGTACTGGCAACCGGAGCACGCCAGGGAGCCAAATACGACTACAACGACGCTCCAAAATGGGTGATGAACCGTGTCGCCCGCATCGAGGAGGTCTGCGCCCGCCATGGGGTGCCGATCGCCGCAGCTGCACTACAGTTCCCTCTTGCCCATCCCGCAATCGCAGCCATCATCCCCGGCGCGGTTTCGAAGGAGGAAATGCTCGGCAATTTTGCACTCCTGCGGCATCCCATCCCTGCCGCACTGTGGGAGGAACTACGCCAGCTGCGCTTGTTGGACCCCCGAGCACCGGTTCCCACCTGATCCATGTCCAACCTGCTGAACCCGCCATCACCACAGCCAGTGGTCGACAATGGGCAACTGGCACAGGAAGCCCACGCACGAGGCGACCTGGCCACGGCGATTGAGGCCCAACATGCGCATCTTGCCCAACTTGCCAAAGCCAACGCAGCCACGCCCGACGCCCACCTCTTCCTCGCCCTTCTTCATTTCCAGCGCGGAAGCATCCCCGAATCACTTGGCGTCATAGATGACGCACTGCGCCAGTTCCCAGACTCAGCAAGCCTGCACGAAAATCATGGCGTGTTGCTCTTGTCGTTGGGCGACAATGGCGGGGCGATGCAGGCCTGCCTGCGCGCCGTCGAATGCGGCAGCACAAGCCCCAACACACACGACTGCCTGGCCGACGCAGCGGGGCGCATAGGCCGCGCTGATCTCGCAGTGGAGTACGGCCGCGCCGCGCTGGAGGCGAAGGACCGGATGTTCTCCAGCTTCACGGTCGTTGCGACGATGCCCACGGAGTCACCTCCCCCCTTCAATCCCTACAACCGTGCCGAGAATGTCATTTCCTATTCCCTGTGGGGCGACAACGACCGCTACTTCGCTCCCCTCGCCGAGAACCTGAAGCTCCTGAACCACCTCTTCCCAGCCTGGACAATCCGCGTTCATCTGGATACCTCGGTGCCCCAGTCATTCCGCAACGATCTCCAGCGGATGGGCGCCCAGATCGTGCACTTCGAACTCCCACCAAACATGCCAGGCCACCGGCGCCTGCTCTGGCGCTTTGCCGTCCTCAGCGACCCCTCCGTCCGCCGCTACCTGGTCCGCGACGCCGACTCCTTGTTGACGGTCAAGGAACGCGTAGCGGTCGATGCCTGGTTGGCCTCCCAGTATCATTTTCACATCATGCGCGACTTCTACACGCATACGGATCTGATCCTCGCGGGTATGTGGGGCGGTGTCGGCGGCATCCTCCCCAACGTGGACCTGCTCTTCAACAATCGCCGCGGCTGGCGAACGGAAGGCAACCACATCGATCAGGACCTGCTGTCCGAGACCGTGTGGCCCTCCATTCGCGGCAACTGCCTAATCCACGACAGCGTCTTTACAGGCTGCTTGGGCAGCGTCCCGTTCCCCCCTTACGGCGAGCTCCCACCGGGCCATCATGTCGGCCAGAACGCCTTCGCCCTGTTCACGCGCGGCAGCTAAGGCGCAAATGACCAAAACGCGATTAATCTCGGGCTGAGCGTCTACACGGCCGACGACCCTTGTCTCGACGTCGGCGGCCCAGGCACTTTCCCTGCGCCTATGTCCCACCACAGGCCCGCCATCAGCCCCAATCCCTCGCGCAACAACGATCCCAACCCATGCTCATCAGGCCCATGCTGATGGCACCCAGCATAGGAGTTCGGGATCCAGATCACTGGCGTCCCCAACTCCTCCTTGAAAATCTGGGAGGGGTTTGACCCGGAGGAATTTGGGATCACGTTCGGTGCCCGCCCCGCGGTCTCAGTCAGCGAGTCCACCACAACCTTCACCCACGGCTCATCCGGATCAGTGCGGGAAGCCGGAAAAGCATCGCGCTCGAGCACGGGTTGCACCTGCACCTGCGCGAACCCTCTCGCATCCAGATGATCACGCAGCGCGGGAATGATCCGCGCTGCGTCGATGTCCACGGTATGCCGCACCTGCAGCCGTGCCCGCGCGGTTCCAGCCACCGCATTCACCGGCGCATCCGGCGATCCGGTGATGCTTGCCAGTACAATCACGCTGGTCCAGGCAAAGATGCGCTCAGCCTTGGTCATTCCGGGCTCGCCCCAACTTGGGTCTGCTTCGGGCAATCCCGGCATGTCCTCGAACACAATATCGGCGCACGCCTGCCGAACCGAGTTCGGCACGTGCTGTGGCAGCCACTCCGGCACCAGGATCCGCCCGCCTGGGGAGACGATCGTCGCCAGAGCATGTGAGAGGATGAAGCCGGGGTCTGCAAGAACCCCACCCCAATGTCCCGAATGATGACTACCATCGCGCAGGTCACAGACAAGATCGAACGCCACCCCGCCGCGAGCGCCCAGTTTCACCTCGGGCATAAACGTTGTCTGCCGCGGCCCGTCGAGCCCGATGAACACATCGGCGGAACACAGGTCGCGATGCCGCTCCAGGAAGGCACGAATGCCCGGCGAGCCAACCTCCTCCCCCGTTTCCACCAGCACCTTCGCATTGAAGCCAAGCCGGCCACGCATCGCCAGCACGGCTCTCAACGCCTCTATCGCGATCAGGTGTTGGCCCTTGTTGTCCACCACACCACGTCCGTAGATCCTGTCGCCCTCCACGGAGACAACCCAGGGGTCCAATCCCTTGCGCCATCGCGCAGGTTCCCCACGAACCACATCGCCATGGCCATAAACCAGCACTGTCGGCAGGGCAGGATCCTCAACACGGCTCGCCAGCAACACCGGACCACGACCTGGCTCCGGATTGTCCAGCACCACGGTCTCGAAGCCGATGTCCCGAACCATCGGACCGAGAACGGCATCGCAATACCGTTGCAGTTCCCCAACTCGATCTGGCATCTGACTTTCTGTCGGCACTGCAACAAGTTCCCGTAGCCGCTCCAGATAGCTGCCGCCATCCCAGAGCGCATGCGCGGCCGCAATCGCCGCGTCCCGGCTCACGACAATTCCTCGAACAGCCCCAGCATCAGCCGCGCCCGCGGCACCAGAGACGACACATAAAGTTGCTCATAGTCAGTGTGCCCCCCCTTGCCGTCCACACCCAGCCCGTCAAGCGTTGGCGCAATGGCAGCCGTGAAGTTCCCGTCGCTACCGCCCCCGGTCTTGAGATCCTTCAGGTCGAAGCCAATGCCCGCGGCGATGCGCTTGGCATGCTGAAACAAGGCCTCGATGTCTGCTCCCTTTTCGTAGCCCGGGCGATTCAGTCCACCTGTCACAGTCAGGGTGACATCGGGATCATAGGGCTTGAGAGCCAGCACCTTCGCCACCGCCACATCCCCAACGGCAGGATTCGGCACGCGCATATCGATCTCGGCATAGGCGTCCTCGGCAACGACGTTGGCGCGCGTCCCTCCCGAAACAACACCCACATTCACCGTCACCCCCAGGGCGTAGTCCGTCATCGCCTCAAGGTCGAGGATCTGCCGGGCCAGTTCCTTCACGGCACTTCGCCCATCCTCATGCCGCGCTCCGGAGTGCGCTGGCCGCCCCTTGATCCGCAACTCGAACCGGGCCGTGCCTTTGCGCGCCGTCACGATCTTCCCACCCTCGCGTGCCGGCTCCGTCACCAAAACGAACTTCGCCCGTCGTGCCTCCCGCTCGATGATCGCCCGGCTGGTCGGGCTGCCCACCTCCTCCTCCGACACCAGCAGATGACGGATCGGCAGCGCCGTCTCCCGCCCCTCCCGCGCCAGGTGCCGCATGGCCGCGAACGCCAGATGTGCGCCGCCCTTCATGTCATAGATGCCGGGCCCATAGGCCACATCGCCCTCCACCCGGAACGGCAGCTTCGTCGCCAGCGTCCCCATGTCATGCACAGTATCCAGGTGGCTCAGCACCAGGATCCCCGGGCCATCGCCCCCCCACGGGGAGGTCACCAGCAAGTGGTCACCGAACCCGTCACGCCCTGCAATCCGCTCCAGCCGCGCCCCAATCCCGGCATAGTCAGCTTGAACCTTGTCCGCCATGCGGCTGACCGCAGCGGCATCGGTGGTGGGGCTTTCGATCTCCACCCACTCACGAATGCCCGCCAGAATCTCGTCCGCATCCAGGACCGGCCGATTGGTGGAAGTCTCGTTCATGGTTGGCTCCGTCAGCATTCCGGCCAGACCCTAAGACCACCCCTGGCGGCCCGCAACCGTCGGCACTAGGCTTTCCCGGCGAAGAAGGAGCAACCTCCGATGACCGATATCTCCCCATCAGCGCTCGCTGCTGAAGTGTCCGGCCCCCTGCTGATGGATCACTGCCGCGCCCTGTCGCGATGGGTGAAGCTCTCCGGCACGGAAGACGAAGCTGAAAGCCTGCGCTATTTCCGCGCCCGGCTGGACGAGTATGGCTACCAGACCCGGATCATCCTGCACGACGCCTATATCAGCCTCCCCGGAAAGGCGCGGGTCCTAGTCGACGGCATGGCGCTCACGGCAATCACCCATTCCATGAGCCGCTCGTCACCCACTGGCGGCCTGTCGGCAGGGCTTATCTATGTCGGCCAAGGCTCAGCCGCAGATTTCGCCGGCAAGGATCTCAAAGGCAAGATCGTCCTGGCCGAGGGCATCGCCACCCCAGTCGTCGCAGCGCTTGCGCGCGACGCCGGCGCGGTGGGCCAGTTGCACATCAGCCCACACCACCACCTCCATGAGATGTGCATCTCGCCCGTGTGGGGAAACCCAGATCCAGAAACCGTCACCCAACTGCCCGCCACGGTCGCCTGCACCATCTCCAACGCGGACGGCAGCGCCCTACGCGATCGGCTTGCCGCAGGTGAATCGCCTCAGGTCGTCCTTCACGCCGAGGTCGACACCGGTTGGCGCAAAACCCCCATCCTGGAGGCCGAGCTCAGCGCCCCTGGCGGCAACGCAGACACACCCTTCATCCTCTTCAGCGGCCACCACGACACCTGGTACTATGGCGTGATGGACAACGGCAGCGCCAACGCCACCATGCTGGAGGTGGCGCGCCTCGCAACCGCTTGCCGCAGCACCTGGCAACGCGGACTGCGCCTCTGCTTCTGGTCCGGGCATAGCCACGGCCGCTACTCAGGCTCCGCCTGGTATGTCGACAACCACTGGGATGAACTCGATCGCCGCTGCGCCGCGCATGTGAACGTGGATTCAACCGGAGGGGTCGGCGCCATAGTGCTGGAAGACGCCGCGGCGATGGCACCCCTGCAAGCCCTCCTGCGCGATGCCCTGAGCACCCAGACCGGCGCGGCCTTGAAAGGCAAGCGCAAGAACCGCTCCAGCGACGAGTCCCTGCCCGCCCTTGGCGTCCCGTCCATGCTGGGAGCCCTGTCGGAGCAGCCGCCGACGAAACTCAAGATGCGCAATGCGCTCGGCTGGTGGTGGCATACGCCGGAAGACCTGATCGACAAGGTCGACGAAACCAACCTCGTTCGAGACACAAAAGTCTTTCTGCACGTCGTCGGCCGGCTTCTGGTCGATCCGGTCCTGCCGCTCGACATTCCCGCCCATGTGGAAACCCTGCGCGACGAACTTGCCGGACTGGGTCCGAAGCTCGCACACCGCTTCGACCTGTCAGCACTCCAAAACGCAGTAGATCACCTGCACGTTCTGGCCCTGCAGTTGGCGCCAGCCAGTGGCACCGCCAACCCCGCCAGGACAAACCAGGCGTTGATGGCGCTCTCCCGCATTCTCGTCCCGATCGACTACGCCATGACCGACCGCTTCGGTCACGACCCTGCGCTGCCTGTCCCGGACTGGGCCATTCTCCAGCCACTGAGGGATCTCGCCGCGACCACGCCTGGCACGGATGCCGCCCACCTGCACACGGTCAGTGCCCGCCGCGCCGCCAACCGCCTCGCCTATTCCCTTCGCACCGCAACGACGGTCGTTGAACAGGCCCTGGGATGAGCCGAACGGTCCTGATCACCGGTGCACGCGGCAACCTCGGCACCAAGCTCCGCAACCACTTCTCCGCTCTGGGGTGGACCGTCAGGCTAATCGACGCCAACGCCGGCGGCGACAGCGCCATCCATGAGGCAGACCTCGCAACCTACAGTGAAAGCTGGGCTGTCCATTTCCAGAATGCCGATGCCGTCATCCACTTGGCCGGCAACCCAAGTCCGTCGGCATCATGGTCATCGGTCCAGCGCCTGAACATCGACCTCACCCAGAACGTCTATGAAGCCGCCGCGCGTCATGGTGCCAGGCGCGTCATTTTCGCCAGTTCAAACTGGACGATGGCAGGCCACCGCTTCGCCGACTTCCCCCTCACGACGGATCGAGAGCCCGCCCCGGTCAACCCATACGGCATCTCCAAGCTGGTGGGCGAACACATTGGCCACGCCTTCTCCACTCACCGCGGCGTCTCCTCCATCAGCTTCCGCATCGGCTATTGCCAGACAGGTGCCAACCTCCCCGGCCCACACATGGGCTGGGGGCGCTGGGGCCAACTGATGTGGCTGTCCAATCGCGATCTCTGCAACGCGATGGAGCAAGCGGTCCTGGCAGA
>CAMDAM010000196.1 GCA_945888575.1 Asaia bogorensis
TTGCCCTTCCCGACTGCCCGCATCATAACGCCCGCCGCCTCGGGCGGCCAACATGGGCTTCCCATTCGCCGCATCGGCGCCATATAAACCAGAACACTTAGAGAACGCGGGCGCCGCTGCAAGCCCTTTCCTTCGCGGGGACCGATTACGATGGATTCCACGTCTGCCCCGCCGAAGCCCGGCACGGCCGTTACCGGCCCGGCCATCCGCGTGCGCGGTGCGCGCGAGCACAACCTCAAGAACATCGACGTGGATATCCCGCGCGACAGCCTGACGGTGATCACCGGGCTGTCCGGCTCCGGCAAGTCTTCCCTGGCGTTCGACACGATCTATGCCGAGGGCCAGCGCCGCTATGTCGAGTCGCTGTCGGCCTATGCGCGCCAGTTCCTGGAGCTGATGGGCAAGCCGGATGTGGACAGCATCGAGGGGCTGTCGCCTGCGATTTCCATCGAGCAGAAGACCACCAGCCGCAACCCGCGCTCCACCGTGGGCACCGTGACGGAGATCCACGACTACATGCGCCTGCTGTGGGCGCGGGTGGGCGTGCCGTATTCGCCCGCCACCGGCCTGCCGATCGAGGCGCAGACCGTCTCCCAGATGGTGGACCGCGTGATGGCCATGCCGGAGAACACCCGGCTGCTGCTACTGGCGCCGGTGGTGCGCGACCGCAAGGGCGAATACCGCAAGGAGCTGGCCGAGCTGCAGCGCCGCGGCTTCACCCGGGTGAAGGTGGACGGCACGCTGTATGAGATCGGCGAAGTTCCGGCGCTGAACCGCAAGATCAAGCACGAGATCGAGGCGGTGGTGGATCGTGTGGTGGTGCGCGACGGCATCGCCTCCCGCCTGGCCGACAGCTTTGAGACCGCGCTCTCGCTCTCCGATGGCGTGGTCTATGCCGAGAACGCGGACAATGCCGAGCGCACCGTGTTTTCCTCGCGCTTTGCCTGCCCGGTATCAGGCTTCACCATCGAGGAGATCGAGCCGCGGCTGTTCAGCTTCAACTCCCCGCACGGCGCCTGCCCGGCCTGCGACGGGCTGGGGGTGGAGACCTTCTTCGACCCTGCGCTGGTGGTGCCGGATGAGCGCAAGTCGTTGGCCGAGGGCGCGGTGGCGCCGTGGTCCGGCAGCCAGTCGCCGTACTATGACCAGACGCTGCAATCGCTCGCCAAGCACTACAAGGTCACCACCCGTACCCCGTGGTCCGACCTGCCGCAGCGCGTGCAGGATGCGGTTCTGACCGGGACCGGGGATGAGCCGGTCGAGTTCACCTACAAGGACGGCGTGCGCCAATACGCGGTGAAGAAGCCGTTCGAGGGCGTGCTGCGCAACCTGCAGCGCCGCTGGCAGGAAACCGACAGCGCCTGGGTGCGCGAGGAGATGTCGCGCTACCAGGCGGAGAAGCCCTGTGCGGTGTGCGCCGGCGCGCGGCTGAAGCCGGAAGCGCTGGCGGTGAAGATCGCCGGCAAGCATATCGCCGAAGCCTCTGATCTCTCGATCAAGTTGGCCCGCGCCTGGTTCGGCGAGGTGCTGCCCACCCTCACCCCGCAACGGGCGGAGATTGCCCGGCGGATCCTGCGTGAGATCGAGGACCGGCTGCAGTTCCTGAACGATGTGGGGCTGGAATACCTTACCCTGTCGCGCGGTTCCGCCACGCTCTCCGGTGGGGAGAGCCAGCGCATCCGGCTGGCCAGCCAGATCGGCTCCGGCCTGACCGGCGTGCTGTATGTGCTGGATGAGCCCTCGATCGGCCTGCACCAGCGCGACAACGAGCGCCTGCTCGGCACGCTCCAGCGCCTGAAATCGCTGGGGAACACAGTGCTGGTGGTGGAGCACGACGAGGATGCCATCCGCAGCGCGGACCATCTGATCGACATGGGCCCGGCGGCCGGCGTGAATGGCGGGCGGGTGATCGCGCAGGGCACGGCCGAGGAAGTGGCCGCACACCCGGATTCGCTGACCGGTGCCTATCTCTCCGGCCGCAAATCCATCCCCGTGCCGCCGATGCGCCGGCCGATCCAGAAGGATCGCGTGGTGACCATCGTGGGCGCCCGCGGCAACAACCTGAAGGACGTCAACGCCACCTTCCCGCTCGGCGTGCTCACCTGCGTCACCGGCGTCTCTGGCGGCGGCAAGTCCACCCTGGTGGTGGACACGTTCTACAAGGCCGCCAGCCGCCGCCTGATGGGCTCCGGCGAGGTGCCCGCGCCGCACACGCGCATCGACGGGCTGGAGCACCTGGACAAGATCATCGACATCGACCAGTCCCCGATCGGCCGCACCCCGCGTTCCAACCCGGCCACCTACACCGACCTGTTCGCGCCGATCCGCGACTGGTTCGCCGAGCTGCCGGAAAGCCGCGCCCGCGGCTACAAGGCCGGCCGCTTTTCGTTCAACGTGAAGGGCGGGCGCTGCGAGGCCTGCCAGGGCGACGGGGTGCTGAAGATCGAGATGCACTTCCTGCCGGACGTCTTCGTGACCTGCGACACCTGCAAGGGCAAGCGCTACAACCGCGAGACGCTGGAAATCAAGTTCCGCGATAAATCCATCGCAGAAGTGCTTGAAATGACGGTGGAGGAAGCGGTGCCCTACTTCTCCGCCGTCAACAAGATCCGCGACCGGCTGACCATCCTGCAGCAGGTTGGCCTCGGTTATGTCGCCCTGGGCCAGCAGGCGACCACGCTTTCGGGCGGCGAGGCGCAGCGCATCAAGCTCTCCAAGGAACTCGCCCGCCGCGCCACGGGGCGCACGCTCTACATCCTGGATGAGCCCACTACGGGCCTGCATTTCGAGGATGTGCGCAAGCTGCTGGAGGTGCTGCACGCCCTGGTGGATGCGGGGAACACCGTGGTGGTGATCGAGCACAACCTCGAAGTCATCAAGACCGCCGACTGGATCCTGGATCTTGGCCCGGAAGGCGGCGATGGCGGCGGGCGCATCGTGGCGCAGGGCACGCCGGAAGACATCGTGAAGTTCGCCGAAAGCCACACCGCACGATTCCTGGCGCCGCTGCTGCCGG
Organism: Asaia bogorensis; assembly: GCA_945888575.1. Classification (GTDB taxonomy): domain Bacteria; phylum Pseudomonadota; class Alphaproteobacteria; order Acetobacterales; family Acetobacteraceae; genus CAMDGX01. Next base: position 3,017 of record CAMDAM010000196.1, read on the forward strand.
TGGTGAAGAAGAAAAAGAAATAAGCAAGCGGTTCTTTTTTGAAAAAAAGAACCAAAAAACTTTTATCCATTGGCACCCGCCTCACCCCGGAGAGACGCATGCCAATGGATGAAGTTTTTTTGCTTCTTTTTGTTCACAAAAAGAAGAGTCTTCCTTCCCACTGAAGGACGCGGCCCGGCCTTACCCTTTTTGCCGCGTCTGCCGCAGCATCTGGTCCGCGATCCAGCGTTCGCCGGCCACCTGGAACATCCGTCGCACCGCGTCGCCCTCCGGGTGTCCCTCAGCCGCGCACAGTGCGGCCACCGCCGGGTCCGGCTGCGCCCCCACGGCCAGTACGCCGAGCCCGTAGCCGTGGCGGAACCCGAACCCCGGGAACCTCTCCCGTGCCGCCGCCCACACCTTGCCCACGCCCCAGCCTTCGCCGCGCACCTCGCTGTCGTGCATCAGAACCACGCCCCGCGCAGACATGGCCGGCAGCCAGGTTTCCAGGTCGTGCCGCACCGAGTCCTCATCGTGCAGTCCATCGATGTGCAGCAGGTCGATGCTGCCGGGCCCGAACAGCCGGCGGGAGGAATCGAAATCCGTGCGCAGCAGGCGGGAGAACCCAGCATGCCGGGCGTCGTGCCAGGTGGAGAGTTCCTGGAACACGGATTCGTCGTATGCGCCGGCCTGCGGGTCGCCCCTCCAGGTATCCACCGCCACGCAACGCGCCGGCAGCTTCAGCGCCGCCACCGCCTTGCAGAACGCGGCGTAGGACACGCCGTTATGCGTGCCCAGCTCCACCACCAGCCCCGGCCGCATCGCCGCCACCAGCCAGTGCGCGAAGGGCACATGGCCCCACCAGGCGCTGGCAACGCCGAGCCGGTCGGGTTCCCAGAACACAGGGTCGAGCGATGCGGGCAGCAGGGCAGGGTGTCGCATACCCCCATCTTGCCGCGCCTCGCTGCGTTGCGCCATCACACCCGCCCCAGCACCCAGGCGCGCAGCACGGCCAGCCTGTCTCCTAGCCCGCGGGCCTCCACCGGCACGGCCCGCCCGAGGTCCCGCCGCGCCAGCACCGCCGGCAATGCGGCCGCGATCACCAAGCGCGGCAGCGCGCCGCGCGCCTGGTCCAGCAGCGCCCGGCCCTCCGAGGCCAGTTCGGCCAGCACCTGCGCCAGCCGGTCCGCGCCCTGGCCGGCCGTGACGTCGTGCACCGTCAGCCCATGCGCGCCCAGCACATCCTGCGGCAGCAGCACCCGCCCGGCCCGCGCCAGCGCCGGCACGTTGCGCAGCTGCCCCGCCACGCCATGCACGGTGCCCAGCACCCGCAGGCGCGACAGCAGGGGCTCGTCCGCCCCCAGCAGCCGCCCGGCCGCCACCATCACGCCCCCGGCCGTGGCGGCGAGGTAGGCCTGCCATACCGCCCGGTCGGGAATCGCCTCGTCCGCCTCCGCCTCGCGCCCCTCGATCATCGCGAGCAGGTCATCCGGCACCAGCAGCCCCTGGGCGATCGCATCGGAGAGCGGGGTTGCCACCTCGTGCTTCTTGCGCGTGCCCTCCACCACCTCCCGCCACCATTGCAGCCGGATCAGCGCCAGCGTCGGCTCGCTCACCGCCTCCCGCGCGCGGGCCAGCTCGTGGTTGAAGGCATACAGCGTGAACAGCGCCTCCCGCCGTGGTGCCGGGGCGAACAGCGCGGTCAGGAACCGGTCGGGATCATGCCGGCGCACCAGGGTGGCGCAAGGGGACAGCACAGGGCCGGAAAGGGCAGGGGAGTCGCTCATGCCCCCTCACCTGCCGCCACAATGTCTCGTGGGCAAGCTTGACCTGGGGGGAGGGTGGCCATAGCTACCAACGGCGTCCTTATCCGCCCAACAGAACCGGAGAACGGCTTCATGGCCTTCACACTCCCCGCCCTCCCCTACACCACCACCGCCCTGGCCGCGAAGGGCATGTGCCAGGAAACCCTGGAACTGCACCACGGCAAGCACCACCAGGCCTATGTCACCGCGCTGAACGGCTTCGTCGAGAAGGACGCCGCACTCCAGGGCAAGTCCCTCGACGAGATCGTGAAGCTGTCCAACGGCAATGCCGCGATGGCCCCGGTGTTCAACAATGCCGGCCAGCATTGGAACCACATCCTGTTCTGGGAAAACATGTCCGCCACTGGCGGCGGCATCCCGGGCGCGCTGGAGAAGAAGCTGGTTGAGGATTTCGGCAGCGTCCAGGCGTTCAAGGACGCCTTCAAGACCGCCGCCACCACCCAGTTCGGCAGCGGCTGGGCCTGGCTGATCCTGGGCACCGACGGCAAGCTGAAGTGCACCAAGACCCCGAACGGCAGCAACCCGCTCGCCACCGGCGAAGGCAAGGCCCTCCTGGGCTGCGACGTGTGGGAGCACAGCTACTACCTGGACTTCCGCAACCGTCGCCCCGACTACGTGCAGAACTGGCTGGACAACCTGGCCAACTACGAGGGCATCACCCTCTAAGGTTCCGCACGGCCGACATGGAAAGGGCCCCTTGCGGGGCCCTTTTTTGTGGGCGAAGCGGCGGAGGGTTAGGCCTTCTCCGCCGGCTTGGCGTCGTTCGCCGGCTTCGGCTCGCCCAGCACGCCGGTGATCGTCTCGCGCAGCACCTTCACCTTCACGTTGGGGGCGATCTCCACCTCGATCTCGTTGCTGCCCTCCACCGTGCGCTGCACCACGCCGACGATGCCGCCGCCGGTCACCACGCGGTCGTTGCGCTTCAGCGCGTTGAGCTTCGCCTTCAGCGTTTTCTGCGCCTGCTGCTGCGGGCGGATCAGCAGGAAATAGAACACCGCGAAGATCAGTACGATCGGCAGGAACTGTCCGGCGGTGGCCACAAGGCCACCCATGTCCTGCGCGTAGGCTGGGGAAATCAGCATGAAGGGGTTCCGGGTTGCTCTGGGGGTCGGCGGACCATAGTTTCCGCGCCTTCCACGTCAAGCACGAACGGATCGCCCGCACCATGGACCAGCGCCTGCTCGAAGCCGCCCTGCGAATTGCCGATGCGCTGGACCGCCTCGCCCCGCCGCCGCCACCGGTGCCGGACCTCACCCTCGCCGATGCCTTCGTCTGGCACCCCGAGGGGCGCGAACTGCGCCCTGTGCCCAAGGTGAGCCGCGTGGACCTGCCGCTGCTGCAGGGGGTGGAGAACCAGAAGCAGCAGATCCTGGACAACACCGCCCGCTTCGCCGCCGGCCTGCCGGCCAACAACGCCATGCTCTGGGGCTCGCGCGGCATGGGCAAGTCCTCCCTGGTGAAGGCCGTGCACGCCGACATCAACGCCCGCCACCCCGGCAGCCTGGCGCTGATCGAGATCCACCGGGAAGACATCGCCACCCTGCCGGACCTGCTGCGCCTGCTGCGCCTGCCCACGCTGAAGGGCGCCGATCGCCGCTGCCTGATCTTCTGCGACGACCTGTCCTTCGAGCGCGAGGACGCAGACTACAAGGCGCTGAAATCCGTGCTCGATGGCGGCATCGAGGGCCGCCCGGCCAACGTGCTGTTCTACGCCACCTCCAACCGCCGCCACCTGATGCCGCGCGACATGATCGAGAACGAGCGCAGCACCGCCATCCACGCCGGCGAGGCGATCGAGGAGAAGGTCTCGCTGTCCGACCGCTTTGGCCTGTGGATCGGCTTCTACCCGTGCGACCAGGACACCTACTTCGCCATGATCGACGGCTACGCTGCGTTGATGAAGCTGCCGATCTCCCAGACCGAGCTGCACGCCGCCGCAGTGGAATGGACCATCACCCGCGGCTCCCGCTCCGGCCGCGTCGCCTGGCAGTTCATCCAGGACATTGCGGGAAAGCTGGGCGTGGCGGCCTAGAGCAACAGCCTATCGGATGGAATCATCCGATAGGCTTAAGTTGCTCGCCAAAACAAGGAGCTAGAGTGGTGGCCGACCCTCTATCGGGTAGGCTACCGCTCTAGCTCAGCCCGCCACAGCTGCCAGCAGCCGCTGTAGCTGCCCGGGCCGCAGCAGCAGCGGCGGGCCGAGCAGCTCCGGGCGGAACGGCTCCAGCGGCTCGGCCGCCGCCCAGGCGAAGCGCACCCCGGCCGCACAGGCCATGCCGTAGAAGAAGTAGTCGCGATAGCCGGGCCCGACCATGCCGGCCCGCGTGCCCTCCGCCATCGCGCCGATCAGCGTCAGCCCCGCCCCCATCGGCCCGGCCATCGCGTGCGCGCCCGCGAACAGCGCCACCTGGTCCGGGAAGGGCAGGCGGGCGGGTTCCACCACCGCGAACCCCGCCGCCTCGGCCACCGCCTCCGCCTCCGCCGCATTGGCCAAGGGCCGCCGCCCGCCGGCCGGTCGCGTCACGAACACGCGCGCGGGCCCCGCTGCCCGCGGCGCCGCCTCGACCAGCCGCGCCATGAACGCGCGCACTGTCGGCGAAAAATACCAGCCAGCCCCCACCAGCGAGACCCAGTGCAACGCCGGCACGCGCAGGATCGAGCCTTCCGGGCAGGCCACCAGCTCCGCCTCCAGCCCGAGTGCGGCGAGCGCGAAGCGGATCATCCCTCCCATCGCCAGCGCCTGCTCCGGCACCAGCAGCCGGAACCGCCGCACCCCCACGCGCGGCAGGTGCATCAACCGCGGCAGCATCTCGCCCAGCACATGGCCGAAATTGTTCACGTCCTGCAGGAACACCGCCACCACCGGGCCGCCCGCCTCCGGCAGCGTCGCCACGTCCCCGGCGGCGATCCGCGCCAGTTGCCCGCGCTGCCGCGCCTGCAGCTCCGGACTGTCCTGCACGTTGTAGTAGCTCTCCTTTACCGCCACGCCGCCCTGCGCCAGCACGTAGCTGCCGTCCAGCACCAGCGCGTCGCGCAGCAGCAGCACGGCTTCCGCCGGGCAGGCGGCATGGGTGCGCGCCATCACGGTCAGGAACTCCCGCCCCAGCGCGGCATCGGCGGCCCGCACATCCAGCAGCAGCGGCGGGGCGACCGGGCCCAGCACCGCCGGCTGCACGAACAGCGTCTCCGCCCCGGCGGCGGCACCATAGGGCGCCGCCGGAATCAGCCCGATGGCGTCATGCGGCATGCAAAACGTCCTGCAGCAGTGCCGTGTCGATCGCCGTCGGCGTCTCCTTCCGCTCGATCGCCCCGGGCCGCACCGCCTGCGTGAACACCCAGTCGAAGCGCAGCCCCGCCAGGCAGGCGATGTCCCAGAAGAAGCAATCGGCCACGCCGGGGTCGATCATCGTCACTCGCCCGCCCGGCGCCATCGCCGCGCTGAGCACGAGGCCGGAGCCCCAGGGCCCCGCCAGATGCGCAGCCCCTGCGAACAGCGCCACCTGCCGCGCCACCGGCAGGCTGGAGGGTTCCACCACCGTGAACCCCGCCGCCTCGGCCACCGAAGCCACCTCGGCCGCATTCGTCACCGCCCGCCGCGCAGCAGCCGGCCGCGCCACGAACAGCTTCCGCGGCCCGTCTGCCGGCCCCGCCGCCGCCCGCAGCCGCTCCATCAGCCGCAGCAGCGTGGGCGAGGATTGCAGGTTGTAGCAGGAGACCGGCGTCACCCAGATGAGTTCGGCCACGTGCAGCACGGATCCCTCGGGGCAAACCACACCCTCTGCCCGGATCCCCAACGCACCCAGCGCAAACTCCAGCACCGGCACCAGGTGCAGCGCCATCTGCGGCACCAGCAGCCGCACCTCCCGCACGCCGGCATCGGCCAGATGCACCAGCCGCGGCAGGATCTCGGCCACCAGGTGGCCGTACCAGTCGCCATGTTCCTTGAACAGCACCACCGCCGGCGGCCCCGCCGCGGGCAGCGGCATCGCCTCGCCCGCCACCAGCTGCGCCGCCCGGCCGGGATGGCGATGCAGGATCACATCCTCCACTTTCACATCGGCGAAGCTTTCCTGCACCCCGGCGCCCTCGCGGGTGAGGAGGAAGCGCCCGTCCAGCACGCGCATGTCGCGATAGGCCATCACGGCTTCTGCCGGCACCTGCTCCTCCGCCTGCGCCAGCGCCGTCAGGAACGTGCGCGCCATGTCGGCGTCCTCGCAGGCGAAGCCATGCAGTGCCGGGGGCACGCGGCCATAGCGGGTTGGCGGCTGGATCAGCAGCATCCGGCTGTCCGGCACGGCGGCGTAGCGCACGAGCGGGATGGGTGGCGTATCCATCATCCGCCCTGTGCGAGCCCGAAGAACCGCCGCGCCGCCGCTTCCACCGCCGCC
>CAMDAM010000197.1 GCA_945888575.1 Asaia bogorensis
CCGGGACCCCGAACGCGAACCAGTCCACCGCAGCCCGCCAGGGCTGAACCGGCAGGGAGCGCGCCCCGCACCCGGACCCGCGCCGTGCTCGCCCCCTCGGCCGTTCTGACGGATATCGAGGGCACGACCACGCCCCCCGTGTTCATCCACGGGGTGCTCCTGCCCTATGCGCGCCGTGCCCTGCCCGATTGGGCCGGCCGCATCGACCTGCCGGAAGTGGCCACCATCCTGGCGGAAATCCGCCGCATGGTGCCGGACCAGCCGGAACTCACGACCCTGCAACATTGGACAGACCGCGACCTCAAGCTCGCGCCACTCCAACGCCTGCAAGGGATGATCTGGGAGCAAGGCTACGCCGAGGGCGAGCTGCGCGGGGAACTCTACCCCGACGTGCCGCCCCACCTGCGTGCCTGGGCCACCCACGGGATCCGGCTGTTCACCTACACCTCCGGCTCCATCCCGGCGCAAAAGCTGATCTTCGGCCATTCCACCGCCGGTGACCTCTCGCCCCTGATCGCCGGATTCTTCGATACCCGCATCGGCGCCAAGCGCGACCCGGACAGCTACGTGCGCCTGGCGATCGGCATGAACGTGCCCACCTCCGCGGTGGCCTTCCTCTCGGACAACGAAACCGAACTGGATGCCGCCACCACCGCCGGCATGCGCGCCTGCCATATCGTGCGGCCAGGCACCGACACCCCACCCTCCGACCGCCACCCCACCGCCGCCACCTTCGCCGAGGCCGCCAGTCTGCTCGGGTTGCCGCGGGTGGGGTAAGGGAAGGCCAGGGCTCTGCCGTCGCGGCGCGAAGCCGCGCCACGGGGACCCGCCAGGGACCTGAGGTCCCTGGACCCACATGACTTTCCGCCTTCGGCGGGAGGGGCCGACCGGGTCTGTGTCGCGCGCCGAGACGGCCCCTCCCGCCGAAGGCGGAAAAGGTATCGGGGTCTGGGGCCTAAGGCCCCAGCGGGGTCGAGGGGCAGAGCCCCTCGCCTTCCCTTTCCCCACCCCGCCACACCCCGTGCTGGCCTGCGGCCGCGCGATGGGTGACGATGATGGGGTAGCGACTCGGGGGTGTGGGATGGCGGTTCACCAGGTGGCAGCGACGCCGAAGACGGTGCGGTGGGGGGTGTTTGACGCCGCGATTCCGCCGGTGGTGATGGTTCAATCCGGAGACACGGTGGTGTTGGAGTGCGTATCGGGCGGGCCGGACGTGATGCCGCCGCCGGGCAGCGGGATGCGGGTGCCGCCGGCCTTGGCAGCCATTCATGCGTCGGACATTCCGCGCGCGGGCGGGCACATCATCACCGGGCCGGTTGCGGTAGAGGGTGCGATGCCCGGCGACATGCTGGAGGTTCGGATTGACCGGATCGAGCTGGGAAATGACTGGGGCTTCTGCGGCTTTCGCCCGTTGGCGGGCACGCTGCCGGAGGATTTCCACGAGCGATTCCTGACGCATATCCCGGTGGATCAGGCGGCGATGACCTGCCGGCTGCCCTATGGGGTGGAGCTGAAGCTGGCGCCGTTCTTCGGCGTGATGGGGGTGGCGCCGCCGCAGGGCTACGGCACGATTTCCACCATCCAGCCCCGGCAGCATGGCGGCAATCTGGACAACAAGGAGCTGACACAGGGCAGCACGCTGTTCCTGCCGGTGCTGGCGCCGGGGGCGCTGTTCTCGGCCGGGGATGGGCATGGCGTGCAGGGCGATGGCGAGGTGTGCATCAACGCGCTGGAGATCTGCCTGACGGGCACGTTCACCCTGGTGCTGCACAAGGCCGCCGGCGCGGAGCCGATGCTGCGCTATCCCCGCGCGGAGACGGCGACGCATTTCATCAGCATGGGGATGAACGAGGATCTGGACCAGGCGATGAAGACGGCGCTGCGGGAGATGATCGCCTTCATCTGCAGCCGGTCGAATTTGTCGCGCGAGCAGGCCTACCAGTTTTGCTCCCTGGCGGTGGATTTCCACGTGACCCAGACGGTGAACGGGGAGAAGGGCGTGCACGGGCTGCTGAAGAAGGGGCTGCTTTTCTAGCTGCGAATCGGCGCGGCGTCGGCGATACCTCCGGTTGTGGATCGGATCCGCCGCCGGAATGCCCTTTGAGCACAAGATGTTGGGGTCTGGCGCAAGGTTGTCCACAGGATTCTGCGCTTGAACCTCGATTCCAGCGTTGACCCCACAGCCGATCGGGCTACCGTATGTTGTGTCGGTAGCGGCAAGGAGCCACGAGATGGAGTGGAATGAGGAAACGATCGCGCGGTTGCGCGCGCTCTGGGCTGAGGGCCTCTCCACCGCGGAGATTGGCCGGCGTATGGCCATTTCCAAGAACGCCGTGGTGGGCAAGGCGCACCGGCTGAACCTGCCGGCGCGGCCCTCGCCGATCCGGCGCGATGCTACAGGTGCGGCCCCGCGACCGGCCGCGCCGCGCCGCGTGACCGGGCCCACATTGCCGCCGCTGGCCGCTGCCAGCGCCCCGGCGCCGCAGGTGGTGACGGCCCCGATTTCACAGCCCCCTGCCCCGCCGGTCTCCGTGCCGCGCGTGGTGGCGTCGCGCCCGGCCAGCACCACCTTCCGCGCGATCCGGCCGCAGACCTGCTGCTGGCCGATCGGCGAGCCGGGGACCAAGAGCTTCCGGTTCTGTGATTCGGAGGCCTCGACCGGAAAGCCCTACTGCCAGGAACATGCCGCGCTGGCCTACGTGAAGGTGCGCGACCGCCGCGACGACGCCGCCGTCGCCTGATCGCCCTTGCCGATGAACGCCGGCAGCCGATTGGCTGCCGGCGTTTCGTTGTTCAGTGAAAGACGCGCCCGGCGTCGATCACGATCGTCTGCCCGGTCATGGTTTCCGTGCGGCACATCGTGACCACCATATCGGCGCAGTCGTCCTTGTCGGCGGCCTTCTTCAGCAGGGAGGAGGAGGCGGAGTTGGTCACCTGTTCCGGCCGCAAATTGGCGGTGGCGCGGGTGCCTTCCAGCAGGCCCGGGGCCACGCAGTTCACCAGCACCTCCGGCGCCAGCGCCACGGCCATGCAGCGCGTGAGGTGGATCAGCCCGGCCTTGGAGATGGCATAGGCGATCGACGAGCCGCTGGGCGTGAGGCCGGCGACCGACGAGATGTTCACCATCCGCCCGCAGCCTTGCGCCTTCATGATCGGCGCAACTGCCTTGGTCAGCCGCATCGGGCCGGTGAGGTTCACCGCCATGATCTTGTCCCACAGCTCCATGCTCATGGAATCGAGATCGGGGAACGGCACGGATTTGTTGAAGGCGGCGTCGTTCACCAGGATATCGATGCGGCCGAAATGCTTCTGTACCGCGGCCACAAGCCCCTCCACCTGGGCCTGGTCCGTGATGTCGCAGCCGAAGGCCGCGGCGTTCACCTGGTAGGTGGCGGCAAGTTCCTTCGCCACCGCCTCACCCTGCTCGCGGCTTTGCGCGTACATCACCGCAATATGCGCGCCTTCCTTGGCCAGCGCGTGGCAGATGCGCTGCCCCAGCCCGCCATTGCCGCCGGTGACCAGCGCCACCATGCCCCTGAGTTCCATCGCCTTCCTCCCTGTCGAACCAGGCCAGCTTATGGCACGCTGCCGGGATTGCCAGCGCAAGGACCGCACGCCATGCAGGAACCGCTCTCCGGCCCCGGCCGATTCTTCCGGGGCAACCTGCACACCCACTCCACCCTGTCGGATGCGATCCGCTCGCCCGAAGACGTGTGCGCGCTCTACCGTGACGGCGGCTACGACTTCATCTCGCTGACCGACCACTTCCTGCCGAAATACGGCTTCCCGATCGCGGATACGCGGGATTTCCGCACCAACCGCTTTACCACCATCCTGGGGGCGGAGGTGCACGCCCCCAGCACCGAGCTGGGCGAGATGTGGCACATCCTCTCCGTGGGCCTGCCGCTGGATTTCGAGCCCACCACGGCGGCGGAAACCGGCCCTGAACTGGCCGCGCGCTGCGTTGCCGCCGGGGCCTTCGTGGCGCTGCCGCACCCGGCCTGGAACGGCATGACGGTGGGCGACGCGGATTCCATCCCCTGCGCCCACGCCGTGGAGCTCTACAACCACACCAGCCACGTGGAGGAAGACCGCGGCGACGGCACCGTGATGCTCGACACGCTGCTGTCGAAAGGCCGCCGCATCTGGGGCTGCGCCACCGACGATGCCCACTTCAAGCGCAACGACTGGTTCGGCGGCTGGGTGATGGTGAAATCCGAAACCCTGGAACCCGAAGCCCTGGTCGAAGCGCTGAAGGCCGGCCGCTTCTATTCCTCCCAAGGCCCGGAAATCCACGCCCTGCAGGTCTCCTCCACCGAAGTGATCGTGGAATGCTCGCCCGCCTCCTCCATCATCGCCCTCGGCCGCGGCTCCGCCGGGGCGTTCAGCACCGGCCCAGGCCAACGCTCCGCCCGCCTGCCGCTGGACAAGTTCCGCAAAGGCGGCTGGCTGCGCGTGGTCGTGGTGGATGAAGCCGGCCGCCGGGCCTGGAGCAACCCGGTGTGGCTCGATGACTGAGTGAGAAGGAAGAAAGGCCAGGGGCTCTGCCCCTGGACCCCGCTGGGGCCTTAGGCCCCAGACCCCTCGACCTTTTCCGCCTTTGGCGGGGAGGGGCCGTCGAGGCGGTGGAGAGACCCGGGCGGCCCCTCCCCGCCGAAGGCGGAACTCATGTGGGTCCAGGGACCTCAGGTCCCTGGCGGGTCCAGGGCAGAGCCCTGGCCTTCCCTTCCCTCACACCGGCATCGTCCGCCCCTGGTAAGCCCGGCCGATGGTCGCTGCATCCTCTCGCCCACCCGCCAGCACGCGCACGCCGTCGTCCAGGCGTTGCTTGATGTTTTCGGGCCAGCAGGCTTCCAGGAAGGCGAGCCCGTTGCGGTGGCAGGCACGCAGGATGCGGTCGCGCGCGGTTTGCAGTTCCGGCGGGTAGGGGTTGTTGCGCATGGTGAGGTAGCCGAGCGAGAAGCCGAGGTCGCCTGGCCCGATCTCGGCGTAGGCGAGGCCTGGCACGGCCAGGATTTCCTCGCAGCGGGCCACGCCTTCGGGGCTTTCCAGCTTCACACCGAGCATCAGCTCGCCCTTGGGGTTCAGCGGCCAGGGGTCGCAGCGCTGCTTGTAGTCGATCACGTCCACGCCCCAGACATGGGCGGCATCGGGCTCAGAGCCTTGGCCGCGGGTGCCGACACCCAGGGTGCCGGGCGCTGGCGTCACCTTCTTCTTGCCGGCCATGCGTTCCAGCGGCGTGGGCATGGCGGGGTCCAGCCCCTGGGCGCCGATCGGGTAGCGGCAGGATTCCACGAAGGCGCGGACGGCTTCCGGCGTCTCGGCCTGGCAGAGGATGATGCCGTGCACGCCGCGGCCCAGGATCTGGCGGAACTGCCAGGCATTGTGCAGCACGTTGGCTTCGGAGGTGCCGTTGACGGGCGCTTCCACCACCACGGCGGGGGTCCGGTGGCCACTGCGGGTAGGCCCGCCGTCGACCAGGCCCTTCATGTAGGCGGCGAGGCCGGCCATGTCGAAGGCGCCGTGTTCCATGCCGATGTTGATGTAGTCGGCCCAGGTGCCGGCGTCGTCGCGGCCTTGGTCGTAGGTCAGCACGTGCCCGGTGTGGTGGCCGGTGTAGTACACGCCGATATCCTGTTGCAGCAGCTCGATGCAGCGATTGATACGCGCGGCCATGGACGGTTCCCCCGGTGTTGGCCGGCAGGCTAGCGCGGCTTGGGCAGCGCCTCCACCCCGGGCAGGGCCAGCACGCGGTTCACCCAGGCGCGCACCCCAGGCCAGCGGGCGAGGTCGAACTCGCCTTCGTCGGCCGCCTGGGTATAGCCGCACAGCGCGAGGTCGGCGGCGGTGGGGCCGGCGTCGGTCAGCCAGTCATGCGCGGCCAGGCGCCGCTCCATCACGTCCAGCGCCTGTGCCCCGCGGTGCCAGCAGTCGCGCAGGCGTTCCATCTGGGCATCGCGCTGGCGCAGATAGGTGATGATGTTCCGTGCCACCGAGATGTAGGGCTCGTGGCTGTACTGCTCGAAGAACATCCACTCCAGCACCCGTGTCCGCATCAGGCCGGGCGGCGGCATCCATCGAGAGCCTTCGGCGAAATGGCACAGGATGGCGCAGCTTTCGCTGAGGAACTGGCCGTCCTCCAGTTCCACCACGGGTATCTTGCCATTGGGGTTGCGGACCAAAAACGCCGGGGTGCGGGTTTCGCCGGCGTTGGAATCCACGTCCACCCAGCGAAAGGCGCGGCCGGTGAGGCGCAGGATGGTCGTGACCTTCCAGCAGTTTCCGCTGGGGGCATATCCATACACAGTGAGCATCCCAGCCTCCGCGCAGGTGTGGCCGGCGACTCTAGCGCCCCACGCGGATGCGGCAACGGGGCCGGCACCTCAGGAGCGGCGCCACCTTTGCAGCAGCCGCCCGTCGATCGCGGCCAGGCCCAGGCCGATCAGCGCCATGCCGGCCAGCGCCCGCAGGCTGATCGCTTCCCCGAGGACGAGCGCCCCGAGCAGCAGCGCGCTGGCCGGCAGCAGGAAGGTCACCAGCAGCAGGTTGGTGGCCCCCACCCGCGCCAGGATGGCGAAATACAGCACGTAGCCCATGGCGGTGCAGAGCAGCGCGATGCCGAACAGCGCCGCCCAGGCGGTGGCGCTCGGCATGGGCAAGGCCCAGCTGCGTTCCAGCAGCAATGCCAGCGGCAGCAGCATCGCGGCACTGGCGGTCACCTGCCCGGTGGCCACATGCAGCGACGGGATGGCGCGGAAGCGGCGGCCGTAGATCCCGGCGAAGGCGTAGCTCACCGCGGCACCGAGGCAGCAGAGCTGGCCCACCAGGTCTGCCTGACCGATCCCACCCAGCAGGCCGGGCCCCACCAGCACCGCCACACCCGCGAAGCCCAGCGCCACGCCGGCGGCCTTGGCCGGGGAGAGGCGTTCGTCGGCGGTGAGCCAATGGGCTGCCAGCACGGTGAAGATCGGCGTCGTGGCGTTCAGGATGGCGGCGAGCCCGCTCGGGATGCGCGCCACGCCCAGGGTGATGAGCACGAAAGGGATGATGTTGTTCAGCAGGCCCATCACGGCGAAGGCCCGCCACGGCAGGCCCGCATGCACCGGCATGCGGCGCAGCAGCAACAGCAGGTGCAGCATCAGCGCCGCCAGGCCGACACGGCCGAGCACGATGGTCAGCGGCGGCAGTTCCACCACCAGCAGCGCGAAGAACAGGAAGGAGCTGCCCCAGAGCACGGAGAGCACCATCAGCAACGCCCAGCCGGTGCTGTACATGGTGGGGGCGGGCGAGGGTGCGGGGCGGGTCATGCCGCCTGCATAGAGCAGGTTTCCGCGCCGCGCCTTCCGGCTGTTGCCCTGGCTATGCCTCGCGCGCGGCGCGCAGCAGGTCCTCGGCGTCCTGCGGGTCCATGCGCAGGGCGCGCAGCGCGGTGTCGCGGCTGAAGCCGGCGCGGGCGAAGCCGGCCAGTTCCTTCTGCACCCGGGCGGGATCGGCGGCGACGGTGCGGAACGGGCCGAGGCGTCGGCGGCGGGCATGGGCCACGGCGGCGGCGAGTTCGGCCTCCGGGTCGTCCGGCAGCGCGGATTGGGCGGTTTCGGCATCCACCCCCTTGGCCGCGAGATGGGCCGCCACGGCGCGACGGGAGCGGCCGGCGCGGTTGAGGCTGCGGGCACGCGACTCGGCGAACACCGCATCGTTCAGCGCGCCGAGCTGCACCAGCCGGTCCGCCACGCGACGCGCCGCCTCGCGCGCCGTCGCGGCCTGCGCCGGGGCTGCCTCGTTGCCTTCGGAGGCACGCAGCCACCGCAGGATGCGGCGATCGAGCACCGCCACCAGCCCCGCACGCGTGGTGGCGTAGCGGGCGAGATGGGTCAGCGCCGCCTCGCGCAACGCGGGTTCGTCAGGAGCAGGGCCAGCGGGGCCAGGGGAGCGAGCCATGCAGCGATTCCTGCCACGGCCGACGCATGGGCGCCATGCGCAACATTCCCGCCATTTGACACCGCCGCCCCCGCCCCCCCATTGTTCCCGCTTCCCCGGAACCGTCGGCGCACAGGGTGCCGGTGGCCGCAAGCCCGTGGGAACAAACGTCCCCAGCACGAGGGACCAATGAGGGTCACCCGGATATGATTTCCGCCCTGCTGCCGAACTACAACCGCGCCGACCTCGCCTTCGAGCGGGGCGAAGGCGCTTGGCTGTGGACGACGGACGGGCGACGATTCCTCGATTTCGGGTCGGGCATCGCCACCGCCTCCCTCGGGCACGGCAACAAGCACCTGGCCGACGCGATCTCCGCGCAGGCACACAAGGTGATGCACGTTTCCAACCTGTACCGCATCCCGCAGGCCGAGCAGCTCGCCGCGCGGCTGGTGGAAGCCACGTTCGCGGACACCGTCTTCTTCTGCAACTCGGGCGCCGAGGCGAACGAGGGCATGATCAAGATGATCCGCAAGACCATGGCCAGCACCGGCAAGCCGGAGAAGTACGGCATCATCTGCTTCGAGGGCGCATTCCACGGCCGCACCCTGGCCACGCTCGCCGCGACCGGCAACAGCCACTACCTGGAAGGCTTCGGCCCGAAGGTGGAGGGCTTCAAGCACGTTCCGCTGAACAACATGAACGCCGTGCGCGACGCGATCGACGGCAACACTGCCGCCGTGATGGTGGAGCCGGTGCAGGGCGAAGGCGGCATGCGCACCGCCGACACCCAGTTCATGCGCGACCTGCGCGCCATGTGCGACGAGTTCGGCCTGATCATGGCGCTGGACGAGGTGCAGTGCGGCATGGGCCGTACCGGCAAGCTGTTCGCCCATGAATGGGCAGGCATCGAGCCGGACGTGATCTCGGCCGCCAAGGGCATCGGCGGCGGCTTCCCGCTTGGCGCCGTGCTGGCGAAGGAATGGGTGGGCAAGCACCTCGTCCCCGGCACCCACGGCACCACCTACGGCGGCAACCCGCTGGCCTGCACGGCGGGCAACGCTGTGCTGGATGTGCTGATGGCGCCCGGCTTCCTCGATGGCGTGATCGCCAAGGGCGAGTTGCTGAAGGCCGGCGTGGAGAAGCTGATCGCCGAGTTCCCCGGCATCTTCGCCGAAAGCCGTGGCCGCGGGCTGATGCAGGGCATCAAGTGCGTGATCCCCGCCGGCCAGGTGCAGGTGGCCTTCACCGGCGCC
>CAMDAM010000198.1 GCA_945888575.1 Asaia bogorensis
ACAGGAACAGGCCGGCGGTGGCCGTGATCTGGATGAAGCTGGTGTAGAAGCCGCGCCGGTTGTTGGGCGCGTGCTCGGCCACGTAGGTGGCGGCACCGCCGTATTCGCCGCCGAGCGCCAGGCCCTGGAGCATGCGCAGGACGATGAGCGCGATCGGTGCGAGGATGCCGATCTGGTCGGAGGTGGGCAGGATGCCGACCACGAAGGTGGAGGCGCCCATGATCAGGATGGTGACGAGGAAGGTGTATTTGCGGCCGACGAGATCACCCAGGCGGCCGAACACCAGCGCGCCGAACGGGCGCACCAGGAAGCCGGCGGCGAAGGCGAGCAGGGCGAAGATGTTGCGGGTTGTCTCGTCGAACTGGCTGAAGAACTTCACCGCGATCACGGCCGCGAGCGACCCGTAGAGGTAGAAGTCGTACCATTCGAAGACGGTGCCGAGCGAGGAGGCCAGGATGACCTTCCGCTCCTCCTTGGTCATCGGCTTGATCGCGTGCGATCCGGCCTTCGTCGTGGACTGGGACATCTGTGCTTGCCGCTCCTCGCTGAGGCCTTGGTTTCGGCCGGATTAACTTCCCTTCACGCTCTTGTGAGGTATCCCGGCGTTTTGCAACTCAATTTTCGATGCGCCGGGAAATTCGGGGCAGGCCGGCAAGGCGTGGATGACGGAAGATTCATCCGGTGCCGCAACGGCGCCATGGTTGTGCCGTTCGGCTGCCATCGGCGGGGTGCTTCATGGCGTTGTCAGGCAATCCAGCCGACACACGGAGAGACCACCCGATGCGTAGCATCCTCGCTTCCACCTTCGCCGTACTGCTGAGCGCCGCCCCTGTGCTGCCCGCGATGGCCCAGGCTGGCAGCATCCAGGGCGGCACCACCCCTGCCACTGCGCCGGCCGCCGCTGCGGCAGCCACGCCCGCCAAGCCGGCCGAGCCGGCCAAGGCGGCCGAGGCGGTGAAGCCCAGCGCGCCCGCCCGCGCGGGTGCCGTGGTGCACAAGGACAAGGTGGGGACCCCGATTGCCGCCACCCCCGCCACCCCGGCAAAGCCGGCGGCGCCCAAGACGAACTGAGCCACCCAACGCCCTTCCAGGGCTGCACGACGCGGGGACCGGGCA
Source organism: Asaia bogorensis (assembly GCA_945888575.1). Taxonomy (GTDB): domain Bacteria; phylum Pseudomonadota; class Alphaproteobacteria; order Acetobacterales; family Acetobacteraceae; genus CAMDGX01. Next base: position 1,117 of record CAMDAM010000198.1, read on the forward strand.
TGCGCCTGGTCCCCGTTTGTTTTTGGCCCGATCGTTTGCGTGCGAACGACCGAGCGCCTATATCCCGGCGATCCGAAGCTGCCTGCAAAATCGCCGGAGACGACGGTGCCCACCGATCTCATCCCCGCCTTGGCAGAGGCCCCGCCGGGTGCTGCCGGCCCTGCCTGCCCGCTGGATGGCTACACGGTGGAATCCCAGGTGGGGTTCCTGCTGCGCCGCGCCAGCCAGCGCCAGACCGCCGTCTGGCAGGCCTGCATGGCCGAGGGGATCGGCGAGCGGGAGCTGACGCCGCGCCAGTTCACCGCGCTGGTGAAGGTGGTGCTGCATGGCCGCGTGACGCAGAACCAGTTGGGCCGCATGGCCGCCATGGACCCCGCCACGATCCAGGGCGTGGTGCGCCGGCTGATTGCGCGCGGCCTGGTGGATCGCGCGCTGGACCCGATGGACCGGCGCACCGCGGTGCTGACCGCCACGCCCGCCGGGGTGGCGCTGGCCAGCCGCGGCGTGGCCCATGCCCGCCGTGCCACCGAAAAGACCCTCGCACCGCTCTCTGCTGCGGAGCGGCGCACCCTGCTCGACCTTCTCGCCAGGATCGCCTGACGCCATGACGCTCGGTTTCGGACTCGACTTCCCCCGTATTGCCACCCGCGACGGGCTGGTGGCGCTGGACAAGCTGTTCCTGGAACGGCTTTCCGGCGATGCCGAGCTGTACCAGCGGCTGCTGGCGGCGCGCGCCGCGCCCGATGCGTTGGACGCCAAGGCGGAGGGCGAGCTGGTGATCGCGCTGGGCGAGGCGCTGGAGCCGTTCCTGGGCGAGTTGTTCGGCATCGGGGCGGAGCTGGATGCGGCGGCGGCGGAGACGGCTGCACTCGATCCGATCCACAGCGTGAAGCGGCTGTTCGTGCAGCGCCAGGCGGTGAAGAAATACGCCGATCCCTCCGGCTTCGATGGGCCGGCGCTGCAGGCGGCGCTGGAGGCGCGGATGGGGGCTTCGCTGGATGAGCGGGGCTTCGCGGTGCAGGTGCTGCTGTGGGAGAAGAATGAGGTTGCCGAGGCGCTGGACGAGGCGATGCGCTATGCCGCCTGGGCAACGCTGACGCCGGCGGGGCGCGAGGCGCACAAGGCCGGAACCTTGTTCCGTGTGCCGGCGCGGATCGACACCAACCGGCTGGTGCCGGTGGAGACGATCGAGCGCGACGGCGTGACCATGCTGCGGCTGCCGGAGCACGACTGGCGCGCGCGCGATGGGTTCGCGCTGACCGACCTCGGCATGGGCACGCAGCAGGCGCTGGACCAGGCAAACTACTGCATCTGGTGCCATGTGCAGGGCAAGGATTCCTGCAGCAAGGGCCTGCGTGATCGCAAGACCGGAGACTTCCAGAAGTCGCCCTTCGGGGTGACGCTGGCCGGCTGCCCGCTGGATGAGAAGATCAGCGAGATGCACAAGCTGCGCGCGCAGGGGCACCTGCTGGGGGCGTTTGCCACCATCGCGGTGGACAACCCGATGATGGCGGCCACCGGGCACCGTATCTGCAACGACTGCATGAAGGCCTGCATCTACCAGAAGCAGGAGCCGGTCGATATTCCGCAGGCGGAGACGCATATCCTGCGCCAGGTGCTCGGGCTGCCCTGGGGGTTCGAGATCTACTCGCTGCTGACGCGCTGGAACCCGCTGAACATCCGCCGCCCGCTGCCGGCGAGCGACACCGGGCGCAAGGTGCTGGTGGTGGGGCTGGGCCCGGCCGGGTTCACCCTGGCGCATCACCTGATGAATGACGGCCACACCGTGGTGGCAGTGGACGGGCTGAAGATCGAGCCGCTGGGCATCGACGTGCTGGCGCCGGTGCGGGATGTGGAAACCCTGTTCGAGAACCTGGACGACCGGGTGATGGCCGGGTTCGGCGGCGTGGCCGAATACGGGATCACGGTGCGGTGGAACAAGAACTACCTGAAGCTGGTGCGGTTGCTCTTGGAGCGCCGCGCGCAGTTCGCGCTCTTCGGCGGGGTGCGTTTCGGCGGCGGGGCGACGATGGGCATCGACGATGCCTGGGCGATGGGCTTCGACCACATCGCGCTGTGCATGGGCGCGGGCCGGCCGACGGTGATCGACATGCCGGGCGGGCTGGCGCGCGGGGTGCGGCAGGCGAGCGACTTCCTGATGGCGTTGCAGCTGACGGGCGCGGCGAAGATGTCGTCCGTGGCCAACCTGCAACTTCGCCTGCCGGTGGTGGTGATCGGCGGCGGGCTGACGGCGATCGATACCGCGACCGAAGCGCTGGCCTACTACGTGCGCCAGGTGGAGAAGTTCGCGCTGCGTCATGGCGTGCTGGTGGCCGAGCGCGGCGAGGCGGCGGTGCGGCGCGGCTGGAGTGCGGAGGAGGCGGAAATCGCCGCGGAGTTCCTGGCACATGCCGAGGCGATCGCGGCCGAGCGGGCGGGGGCAGCCCGGGCCGGCCGGGCGCCGCAGTTCGCGCCGCTTCTCGAAAGCTGGGGTGGGGCGACCTTGGCCTATCGCCGGCGGCTGCTGGATGCGCCTTCCTACACGCTGAACCACGAGGAAGTGGCCAAGGCGATGGAGGAAGGCGTGCGCTTCGCCGAGGGGCTAACGCCGCTGGCGGTGGAAACCGACGCGCATGGCCACGCCGCCGGGCTGCGCGTGAAGCGGGCCGATGGCAGCGAGGCGGTGCTGCCGGCGCGGGCGGTGATCGTCGCGGCCGGCACGCAGCCGAACACGGTGCTGGCGCGCGAGGACGGGCGCATCAAGCTCGATGGCAAGTATTTCGAGGCGATCGACCTCTCCGGTGCCCGCGTGGCGCCGCAGCGTAGCCTTTCGAAGCCGGAACGGGCGGATGTGCTGATGCACAAGGCCGAAGACGGGCGCTTCATCTCCTTCTTCGGCGACCTGCACCCCAGCTTCTTCGGCAATGTGGTGAAGGCGATGGGCGGGGCCAAGCGTGGCTACCCCGTGGTGAGCAACGTGCTTGCCGCACATGCGCCCACGCCGATGTCGGGGGCCGATCTGATCGCCGCCTGCCGTGGCGCGCTGAGTGCCACGGTGCACGCGGTGAACCGCCTGACGCCCACCATCGTGGAGGTGGTGCTGCATGCGCCGGCCGCCGCGCGCGCCTTCCAACCCGGGCAGTTCTACCGTCTGCAGAACTACGAGATGCGCGCCAAGCGGCTGGACGAACCCGGCATCGGCACCACGCTGCTGGCGATGGAAGGCCTGGCGATGACCGGGGCCTGGACCGATCCCGCGCGCGGCCTGGTATCGGTGATCGCGCTGGAGATGGGCGGCAGCTCCGACCTGTGCGCCAGCCTTCCGGTGGGTGAGCCCGTGGTGCTGATGGGCCCGACCGGCACGCCCACCGAGATCCATGCCGACACCACCGTGGCGCTGGTGGGCGGCGGGCTGGGTAATGCGGTGCTGTTCTCCATCGGGGCGGCCACCCGCGCCGCTGGCTCCAAGGTGGTCTACTTCGCCGGCTACAAGGCGTTGCGGGATCGCTACAAGGTGGAGGAGATCGAGCGCGCGGCGGACGTGATCGTGTGGTGCTGCGACGAGGCGCCCGGCTTCGCGCCGGCCCGCCCGCAGGACAAGACCTTCGTCGGCAACATCGTGCAGGCCATGGCGGCCTATGGCTCCGGGGTGCTGGGCGAACAGGCCGTGCCGCTTTCGGATGCGGAGCACATGATCGTCATCGGTTCCGATCGGATGATGTCCGCCGTCGGCACCGCGCGGCATGGCGTGCTGCAGCCCTTCCTCAAGCCCGGGCATTCCGCGATCGGCTCCATCAACTCACCGATGCAGTGCATGATGAAGGAGGTCTGCGCCCAGTGCCTCCAGCCGCATACCGACCCGGTGACGGGGGTGCGAACCATCGTGTTCTCCTGCTTCAACCAGGACCAGGCGCTGGACCGGGTGGACTTCCCGGCACTGAACGAGCGGCTGCGGCAGAACGGGCTGGTCGAGAAGATCACCGCGCAATGGATCGACCGCGCGCTGCGCAAGCTGGATGCGCGGCCCCTGGCGGCGGAATGACCAAGCCGGTCTTCGAGGGGCTGCTGAGCCTTGAGGGCCGGCGCAACCGGCGCTCCTTCGCCTGGCTCATGGTGTTCCTGATCGCGCTGCAGGACGCGTTCCTGTGGGCCGCGCTGAAGCGGCAGGATGATGCCACCTGGGAGCTCTATGTTGCCATCTGCGGCGTCGCCCAGATCCTGCTGGCGATCGCGCTGGCGCAGCGGGTGCGCGATATCGGTAAACCCGGCGCGCTCGGGCTGCTCGGCCTTGTGCCGGGCATCGGCAACGTGATTGCGCTGGCGGCGGCGTTCACGCCGGGGCAGCTTGGGGCGAACCGGTATGGGGATGATCCGTTGCGCGATCCGCTTCTCGGGAGGAAGTAAGCGGTTCTTTTTTGAAAAAAAGAACCAAAAAACCTTTCGAAATTGATGCGGGGAGGATCGACCTTACCGCATCAAACGAATGAAGTCTTTTTGCTTCTTTTTCTTCAGAAAAAGAAGGTTCTTACTGACAGTCTATCCTCTGGACCGCTCCAGGAATGACCACCCCCGCCTCGCTGCGTCCCCAGGTGACGGTGCAGGCCTTGGCGGCCGGTGGCACCGGCATCAGCAGGTAGACGCGGGTGCCGTGGTAGTGGCAGCCGAGCCAAACCTCAGCCTGTGCCTCGGAGAAATCCCAGTGTGCGGTGATACTCCGGGCGGCGGAGGACTGCGTACTGGGTGGCTCCGCGTAGCGCACCGGGGCAAAGCCGGGGGCGGCTGGCACCTTGGGGCCGATGTAGAATTCGACATAGGCGAGGTTATGCCAGTCGCTCGCGCCTTCCTCCGCGATCATCCCCGCCGGTATCTCGATCGCCTCCTGCTCCGTGCGAAGGATGCGCGGGCAGGTGAGCGGCGCGGCGAGCGCCGGCCCGGCGAGCAGCGTGGCGAGGAGAGCGGCGCGGATCACATCGCCGGCCTGGCCAGCTTCGGCAGCTTCGCCTCCAGCGCCGCGGCGGTGGCGAGCAGCGTGGCCTCGGAATGCCAGGGGCCGCAGAGCTGCACCGACAGCGGCGTGCCGTGGCGAGAGAGGCCGGCAGGCTGGGACATGGCGGGGTGGCCGGTGAGGTTCATCGGAAAGGTGAAGGGATACCAGCCGCCGCGGATGGTGCCGCAATCCACGCCGTTGATGGTGATGTGGCCGTGCGGGTCGGTGTCCACCGGCAGGGGCGGGGCAGCCATCACCGGGGAGAGCATCACGTCGAACCGGCTGAACACGCCTTGCAGCAGGCGGAACAACTCGCTGCGCGCGGCGGCGGAGCTTTGCAGGGCCACGGCGGAGTGCTTCAGGCCGAGCTCGGCGGTGATGGCAAGGCTCTCCTCCATGTCGTTCCGCCGGTCCTTCAGGAAGGGGGCGATGCGGGCGGCGACGGAGCTTTGCAGCATCACCAGGTAGGGCGCCTCGAAGCGGTAGAAATCCAGCTCGATCTCTTCCACCACGGCGCCGAGGTCGCGCAGGTGATTGGCGGCGGCTTCGGTGCTGGCGGCTACTTCGGGGTCGATGGCCGGCGAGCCGCAGCGCGGCAGGTAGGCCACGCGCAGGCCGGCGAGCGGCTTGGCGGAGGGGTTGGGCAGGGGGGATTGGCCCCAGGGGTCCATCCGGTCGGTGCCGCGCAGCAGGGTCCAGGCGAGGGTCACTTCCGCCACCGTGCGCGCCATCGGGCCGATGAAGGAGTTGGTGCCGAACAGGTCCGGCGATTGCGGTTGCGGAATGGCGCCGAGCGTGGGCTTGAGGCCGACGATGCCGCTGCACGCTGCCGGGATGCGGATCGAGCCGCCGCCATCGGTGCCCAGCGCCAGCGGCGCCATGCCCATCAGCGCGGCCACGCCGGCGCCGCCGGAGGAGCCGCCGCAGGTGTAGTCGGCATTCCACGGATTCAGTGTGCGGCCGAACAGCTTGGATTGGGTGAAGGCCTTGTGGCCCAGCTCCGGCGTGGTGGTCTTGCCCAGCAGGATGCCGCCGGCCGATTTCAGCCGCGCCACCGCCGGCGCGTCTTCCTTCGGCACGTTGTCGGCGAAGAGCTTCGAGCCCATCGTGGTGCGCACGCCGGCCGTCGGCGTCAGATCCTTGGCGGTGAACGGCACGCCGAACAGCGGCGGCAGCGCGCCCGGGGCCTGCCAGCGTGGCATCAGCGCCTGGGCGGCGGCGCGGGCCTGCTCCGCCGTGACGGTGACGAAGGCGTTCAGCCGCTGGCATTCCGCGATGCGCGCCAGCGCCGCCTCCACGGCCTGCACCGGCGAGACCTCCCGCCGGGCGATGGCGGCGGCCAGGGCGAGCGTATCGAGATCGGCAATGGCGTTGCTCATGGCGTTCCCTCATAACGGCGGCCTGCACCACGGTGGGTTGCGGGCATGTGCCTGGGTTGCGTGACGCGGCGGGGGATATTGGCGGCCGGGCTGGCGGTGCTGTCCAGCCCCACGCGCGCCGAAGCTTCGGTGGAGCCGCGATTCCGTTGCGTGCCTGTTGCCGGAAAGCGCCGCGTGGCGCTGACACTGGATGCCTGCGGCGGCGGGTTCGACATGCGCATCGCCGAGGCGCTGCTGGCGCACCGGGCGCGGGCGACGATCTTCGCCACCGCCATCTGGCTGCGCGCCAATCCCGGCCCGCTGGCGCTGCTGCGCGCGCATCCCGACCTGTTCGGCTGGGAGAACCACGGCGCCCACCACATTCCGCCGGTGCTGGGCAGCGGCACGCTGTTCGGCCTGCGCGTGGCCGGCACGCTGGAAGCGGTGCGGCAGGAAGTGGCGGGCGGCGCCGCGGCGATCCAGGCCGCCACCGGCACGGCCTCACGCTGGTATCGCGGCGCCACGGCGCGCTACAGCCTGGCGGCACTGGATGAGATTGCCCGGCTGGGGCAGGGCATCGCAGCCTTCTCGCTGAACGGCGACGAGGGCGCCTCCCTGCCCGCCGCCACGGTGGAACGGCGGGTGGCCGCGGCGCGCGATGGCGAGGTGGTGATCGCCCACATCAACCAGCCGCACCGCGCCGCCGGCGCAGGCGTTGCACGCGCCATCGCGGCGCTGGCGGGGCAGGGGGTGGAGTGGGCGACGCTGGACGAGCTGCGGCCGGTGTTGGCCTGAGGGCTCACACCATCCAGCGGCCGCCATCGATCAGGATGGTCTGGCCGGTGACGAAGCGCGCCTCGCCGCTGGCGAGATAGGCCACCAGCCCGGCCACCTCCTCCGGTTCCGCCACGAAGCCGGCCGGGGTGCCGGCGATCACCCGCGCGACGGTTTCCTGCGGCAGCCGGTCATGCGCGCGGGTGCGCACCGCGCCGGGGGCCACGGCGTTCACCGTCACGCCCTTGGCAGCCAGTTCGCGCGCCAGCGACCGGGTGAAGCCCACGATGCCCATCTTGGCCGCGGCGTAGTCGGTCAGCCCGACATCGCCGTTGAAGCCGCTGTCGCTGGACAGGTTGATGATCCGCCCGAAGCCGCGCGCTGCCATGCCCGGCGCCACAAGGCGGCTCATGCGCATCGTGGTCAGCAGCGAGACCTCCAGTACGAAGCGCCAAACCTCCTCGCTGGACTCGCAGAACAGGCTGCCGCGCTCGCGGGCGCTTTGGCCCACATTGTTCACCAGGATGGTGGGCGGGCCCAGCTTCGCTTCCGCCTCGGCCACGAAGCCCTGCAGTGCGGCGAGGTCGGTGCAATCACCCTCCACAGCCAGGGCCACGGGGGCGGTGATCGGCTCGCGGTCGATCGCGGACACCTGCGCGCCCTCCTCGGCCAGGCGGCGGGCGATGGCGGCGCCGATGCCGTGGGCGGCGCCGGTGACGAGGGCAACCTGGCCTTGGAAGCGCTGCATGTGGGTCTCCTCAAGGAAGCGCGTTCTTTCTTGAAAGAAAGAACCAATACTCAGTTCATTTGAGGATCCGGAATTTTGCCGGTTCCCTGATGCGGAAGTTATCAGTCACTGCGTCGCAGAGGTTGTCCCATGTTTGCGGGACGGTTCGTCGCAAGAAGGTCAGGACCTCGGTCTGGAACGCGCGGA
>CAMDAM010000199.1 GCA_945888575.1 Asaia bogorensis
GACAACTCCACCAGCGTCTGCCGATCTTCGACGGAAAGGAAACCTCGCTTGCGCATGACAACGAGCGGAATCCATCTCACCGAGCCGATGCAAGCACGATCCGACGGATGCACAGTGAGTCAGGGTAAAAAAACTTTTGTTCGTTTGCGGCTCGCCCTGAAGCGGGCGCAAACGAACAAAATCCTTTAAAAAGAAGACGCTCCCTTCGCCTTCAAGGAGCCAAAACCCATGTGGGACAAGCTCTTCTTCCCCGACCTGCCGCTCCTCAACCTCGCCATCCGCGCCATCGCCGTCTTCCTCGGCATCGTCCTGCTGCTGCGCCTCTCCGGCAAGCGCCAGATGGGCCAGCTCACCGCCACCGAGTTCGTCGTCGTCCTGCTCATCAGCAACGCCGTCCAGAACGCCATGAACGGCGGCGACAACTCCCTCACCGGCGGCCTCTTCCTCGCCACCATCCTCATCGCACTGGCCATCCTGGTCGGCACCCTCTGCCACCGCTACCGCCTCGTCTCCCGCCTGCTCGAAGGCACCCCCACCCGCCTGGTCCACAACGGCCGCGTCCTGCGCCGCAACATGGACCGCGAGCGCCTCTCCAACGCCGACCTCAAGGTCCTGCTCCGCAAGCACGGCGTGCACGATTTCCACACGGTGGACGAAGTGATCCTGGAGTCCGACGGCTCCCTCAGCGTCACCCGCAAGGGCGAGCAACCCTTCGAATTCGAAGACGCCTGACCTCGACACACCGCCCAGCCTATGGCACCCACCGCCGCATGCGCGTGCTGCACGTCATCGCCGGGGCCGAAATCGGCGGCGCCGAAACCTTCGCGCAAGACGCGATAACCTCCCTCCACGCCCAGGGCGTCGCCCAGCACGTCGTCACCCGCCCCTGGCCCGCCGCCATGGCCCGCTACGCCGCGTCAGGCATCCCCACCACGCCCCTCAACTTCTCCGTCCCCGGCCGCCTCCTCGGCCCCGCCCGCATCCGCACCCTGGCCCGAGACTTCAAGGCAGACCTCGTCCACGCCTGGATGAGCCGCGCCAACAGCTTCATCCCCCGCGCCATGCCCTGCCCCGTCCTCGGCTGGTTCGGCGACTACTACGACCTCAAATACTTCCGCCGGTCAGACAGCTTCGTGGGCGTCACCCCAGACATCCACGCCTACCTCCTGAAGCAGCGCCTCCCGCCCGAAAGATGCTTCATGGTCAACACCTTCGGGGACATGCCTGAAGCACCGCCGGTCACCCGCGAAAGCCTCGCCACCCCGCCCGGCAGCCTCGCCCTCCTGGTCCTCGCCCGCATGCACCGCGTGAAGGGCATCGACACCATGCTCCACGCCCTGCGCGACCTCCCCACCCTCACCCTCTGGCTCGCCGGCGAAGGCCCCGCCCGCGCCGAATACGAAGCCCTCGCCCGCACCCTCGGCGTCGAGAGCCGCACCCGCTTCCTCGGCTGGCGCAACGACCGCCGCAGCCTCATCGAAGCCGCCGACATCGTCGTCCTGCCCAGCCGCTACGAGCCCTTCGGCACCGTCATCATCGAGGCCTGGGCCATGCACCGCCCCCTCGTCGCCACCCTGGCCGACGGCGCCCGCCAATACGTCACCGATAACGAAACCGGCCTCACCTGCCCCATCGACAACCCGGCCGCCCTCGCCGACTGCCTGCGCCGCCTGGCCGCAGACCCGGCGCTCCGCACCCGCCTCGCCGAAGCCGGCCACCAGGCCTATCGCGCCAACTTCACCCGGGAGGTGGTCACCACCCGCCTCCAGGCATGCTATGCGGATGCCATCCGTCTCGGACCATGGAAGCGTTGATGGGCGCCCTGCAGATCACCCGGCTCGACCGCTACGTCTTCCGCCAGCTCCTGGGCGCGCTGCTCATCGTCACCCTCGGCCTGGTCGCCCTCATCTGGCTCACCCAGTCGCTCCGCTTCGTGGAGCTGGTGGTCAATCGCGGCCTGTCCTTCGTGGTGTTCCTCAAGCTCACCGGCCTGCTGATCCCGGGCTTCGTCTCCATCATCCTGCCCATCACCACCTTCGTCGTGGTCCAGTTCCTCTACCAGCGCCTGTCGATGGACCGCGAACTCACGGTCATGCGCGCCGCCGGCCTCTCCCCGCTCGCCATGGCCCGCCCCGCCCTCGCCGTCGCCCTCGTCGCCATGGCCGGCCACTACGCCCTCAACCTCTGGCTCGTCCCCGCCAGCGCCGCCTCCTTCCGCGAATACCAGTGGGAAATCCGCAACCACATCGCCGCCTTCCTCCTCCAGGAAGGCGTCTTCACCACCGTGTCAGACGAACTCGTCGTCTATGTCCGCGCCAAGCAGACCGACGGCACATTGCGCGGCATCATGGTGGATGACGCGCGCGACAAGTCCCAACGCGCCACCATCCTGGCCGAAACCGGCCGCCTCCTCGATGGCGCCAACGGCCCGCGCGTGCTGCTGGAAAACGGCACGCGCCAGGTGATCGACCAGCGAACCGGCCAGCTCAACGTCCTGTCCTTCAGGGAAAATTGGGTCGACCTCGCCGCCCCCACCCGCGCCACCGGCATCCGCCTGAGAGACCCCGCGGAAATGTCCATCGCCGGCCTGCTCAACCCGCCGGAAGGCGTGGTGATGGCGCGAGACATCCCGAAATGGCGGGTGGAGGCCCATCGCCGCCTCTCCGCCCCGCTCACCACGCTCAGCTTCACCATGGTCGCCCTGGTCGCCGTGCTCGGCGGCGCCTTCCGCCGCCATGGCGGCCTGCTGCGGCCCTTCCTGGGCATCACAGCCGTCGTCGCCCTGGTCGCCGCGGGCCTCGCCCTCGACAGCCTGGCCGTGCGCATGCACGAGCTGATCCCCCTGCTCTGGCTGCGCGCCGCCCTGCCCGCCCTGGCCTGTGCCGCCTTCCTCTTCGGCCCCGTCATGCTCGAAAACCGGGCCGCCGCCCCCGCACGATGACCGCCACAACCCTCCCCCGCGATCCCGCCCCTCTCGCCGCCCGGCTCGATCGCGCCGCCGCCTTCTGCGTCCTCGGCATCCCGCCCGCCATGCTGCACGCCTTCGCGGTGGCCGAAGCGCTGATCGCCATCATCCTCCTCCTCGTCCTCGCCCGCTCCGGCCTGCTCAAGGACTGGTCGTGGCTGCGCCGGCCCTGGCTGCGCATCGCGCTGCTCTGGTGGGGCTGGGTGATCCTCTGCTCCCTGCCCGGCATCGGCGAGGGCGGCAGCCGCTCCCTCGTCCAGGCCCTCGTCACCGGCCGCTACATCCTGTTCATCGCCGCCCTGGAACACGTCACCCTGGCGGATCCCGCCATCCGCCGCTGGCTCTGGGCCGTGCTCGCCGCCTGCGCCGCCTGGATCGGCCTCTCCGCCGTGCTCCAGGCCGCCATCGGCCGCAACCTCGGCGGCTACCCGCGCTGGGGCGATGGCGAGCTCACCGGCCCATTCCAGAAACCCCGCGCCGGCCCGCCGCTCGCCCGCCTGCTCCCCGTCGCCGTCATCCCGCCCATCGGCCGCCTGCTCGAAGCCGGCCGCGAGTGGTGGCGCCCCGCACTGGCCGCCCTGCTTGCCGGCGCCGCCATCGCCTCGGTGGTGCTGATCGGCCAGCGCATGCCGGTGCTGCTCACCGTGCTCGCCCTGGGCATCGCCGCCCTGTTCCTGCCCCGGCTGCGCCTGCCCGTCGCCGCGGCCGTGGCCCTCGGCGCCGCCCTCCTGGCCGCCTCCGCCGTGGTGGCGCCCCCCACCTTCTACCGCCTGGTCACCAAGTTCACGACCCAGATGGCCAACTGGCCCGAAAGCAACTACGGCCAGATCGCCTCCCGCGCCGTCGCCATCGCGCAAGACCACCCCCTCACGGGCCGCGGCTTCGAAGGCTTCCGCAGCGGCTGCATGCAGGAACGCTACTGGCGCGGCTGGACCCACGCCACCAACCCCGCCGATACCGGCGGCGGCGCCCTCGGCTGCAACCTCCACCCCCACAACATGTACCTCCAGGCCGTCACCGATGCCGGCCTGCCGGGCCTCGCCCTCTACACCGCCATGGTCCTGGCCTGGGGGCTCGGCCTCGCCCGCGGCCTCTGGCGCCACCCCGCCCCCCTGCGCGTCGCCCTCTTCGCCACCTACGTCGCGGCGTTCTGGCCACTCTCCAGCAGCATGAACGCCTTCTCCATCGAATTCGGCGGCCTCACCTTCCTCCTCATCGGCTTCGCCCTCGCCGAAGCAAAGGCAGTCGAAAGCAAGTAAGACTCTTCTTTTGGTGAACAAAAAGAATCAAAAAAACTTCACTCGTCGCCCCGATCACCCCACCAAATTCTCCACCCCCGCCGGGCGGAACCGTGCAGCGTGCTTCGCCACCTTCCTTCTCCCTTGCCTTGCTTCTCCGTGTCTCTGTGCCTCCGTGTTGAATCTTCTTCTTGCTTGCTTCCGTCCCGCCCATCCACCCCGAGTACGTACGTAGAAAAACCCTCTTCCCATCCTAACATACGTTAGATATAAAAACGCTCATGAAACCCATCCCGCAACCTCCCGAGGCGCCCCCCGCCCTCAGCCAGGCCTTCGCCGCCCTGGCGGGAGAATTGCGCGCGCTCGCCGGGATCGCGAAAACCCGGGGCCCCCAAGCCATCCTCCAGGCCCTCATCCTCCTCGCCCTCGCCCGCATCGTGCTCACGCTGCACGCCATGGTCATCGACTGGGAACAGGGCCGCCTCCCCGCGCTCCAGCCCCCGGCCACCCCCCGTCCCACCACCGCCAGGCGCCCCCACGCCCCGTCTCCGCGCGCCCGCACTAGGTCCAGCGCACAGCCGTACTCCCAGCAGGCCGCACCGCCGCAACTCCCGCGCATCGGCACCCCCCAACACGCGAAACTCAGCGCCCCCGAATCCCCCTACTTTTCAAAACCCGCCTTCCCGCCCGCGCCAACCCACGCTCATTTCATTACGTTATCAAAATAACCATCAACCCACTGTCATGAAACGCTTTTCCGCCGAGCCTCCCACCGGAACCACCCATACAGCGGCACGAGAATGAGCATCAGCCCCGCCCCCCAAAGCATCGGCGCATTCGGATCCCCGCTCACATCCCGCAACCGGCCCGCGATCCACGGCGCGGAGGTCATCCCGCAATAGGACCCCGCCGCATACCACCCGAACACCAGCGCCCTGGCCGCCGGCGGCGTCGCATCCCCCACCTGCGCCGTCAGCGCCCCCGGCGGCAACGCCAGCCCGATCCCCAGCAGCACCAGCACCCACGCCGCCCCCCCGGTCGGCATCACCAGCAGGAACGAAGCCGCCGTCAGCGCCATCCCCGTCACCACCGCCCCGGTCCGCCCGATCACCCGATCGGCCAGGAACCCGCAGAACGGCACCACAACCGCGAAACTCCACAACACGATGGAGGACCGCGCCGCCGCCGCCTCCGCCGCCAGCCCGATGGAAATGAACAGCGCCGGCAGGAACGTCGCCATCACCACGATCGACCCGTTGTACGTGCCCCAGGACAGCGCCGCCCCGGCCACGAACCCAATCCCCACCTTCGCTGGCGGCGCGCTCCCGGCCGCCGGCGGCGCCGCCCCATGCCCCACCAGCCAGGTCAACGCGAACCCCGCCAGCACCGGCAGCGCGGAAAGCCCCATCACCACCCGCCAGCCATGGGCGGTCTCCACCGGCCCCAACAGCACCAGCGCCAACCCGGTCCCCAACGGCCAGGAGACGATCACCACAGAGGTCGCGGTGGAGAGCAGCGGCCCCGCATACCGGTCCGCCGTCATCTTGATCACCAGCATCAGGATGGTCACCCCGCCCACCCCGGCCAGCAACCGCCCGGCCAGCAGCATCGGGAACCCATCCGCCAGCGCCGAAACCGCGATCCCCGCCGCCAGCAGCACAAACGCCCCGCGCAGCATCGGCCGATCCCCGAACCGCCGCGCCATCAACCCGGCAGGGACCGTCAGGAAGATCCCCGGCAACAGGAACGCCCCCATCGCCAGCCCCACCTGCGCATAGGTCAGCTTCAGATCGCCGATCAACGAAGGTGCCGCCACCGCCGCCGCCTGCAACTGGAACGACGCAATGCCCCGGATCAGCAACAGGGCGAACAACGGAGTCAGAGGCGGGCGTGATGTCATGCGCCACGATGGGCGCCGCCCCCGCGCTACGGCAAGTCCGCCCCCCTAGCGCGGGAACAGACCAATCAGCGGTGCCGCCACCCCATGCCCCAGAACGCCTCCTCCAGCCGCGTCGCCGCGGTGAAATTGGCCAGCAGGCTGGCATACCTTGCCTCGCCACCCCGCGCCGCCGCCTGCCGGTCCAGATTGCCGATCGCCGTGGCCGCCACCGCGCGATACTCGTCCGAGGAATACGCCTCGATCCACGCCCGGTACGGATTGCCTTCCAGCTTCGTCCTGGGATCAGCCAGCAACCGCTGCGCCACCTCGGCATAGCCCACCACGCAGGGAATCAGCGCCGTATCCAGATCCAGCCGATCCCCGGCCAACCCACGCTCCAGCACGAAGCGCGTATACGCCATCGTCTCCAGGTCTTCCGGCTCGGCGGCCATCTGCGCCTCGGTTAGCCCCCATCCGGCGCAGTAGCCCACATGCAGCGGCATCTCCACGTCCACGATGTTGGAAACCGAAGCCGCCGCCGCCCTGAGATCCGCCAGGTCCGAACTCTTGTACCCCGCCAGCGCATAGGCCCGCGCGAAATGGATCAGGAACAGGTAGTCCTGGATCAGGTAATGCCGGAACGCCGCCTCCGGCAGCGTGCCCTCCCCCAGCGCCACCACGAACGGGTGCGCCACATAGCCTTCCCACGCCGCCCCGGCATCGCGCCGCAACCGCCCGAACAGCCCTTGGTCCAACGGCAGATCGCTCATCTCTTCTTCTCCTTGCCCCGCGCTTCCAGCAGGCTCCACAGGATCCCCGCCGCACTCACCGCCGCGCCCACCAGCACAACGGGATCGAACGGCTCCGCATACAACAGCACGCCGATGGTCGCCACGAACGGAATGCGCAGGAAGTCGATCGGCACCACCAGCGTGGCATCGCCATATCGCATCGCGTTGGTGAAGCACACATGCGCAGAAAGCCCCGTCACCATCAGCCCCAGCAGCGGCAGCCAGTGCGCCGTGCCGATATTCGCCAACGATCCAATCGGGCTGCCGCCCAGCACCAATTCCGTCACGATATAGGCCGGCAGCTGCAGCACGTTCATCCAGAACAGGATGGTCAGCGTGGAATTCTGCCCGGTCAGGAACTTCGTGGTCGTGATCTGCACCGAAAAGAAGAACGCCGCCGCCAGCACCACCAGCGCCGAAGGATCGAACGCCGCCGCCCCCGGCCTGAGAATCACCAACACCCCCGCAAACCCCAGCACCAGCGCCGCCACCCGCCCGCGCGTGATCCGCTCGCCCAGGAAGATCGCCGCCACCACCATCGTCCAGGCCGGCGTGGTGAACTCCAGCGCGAACACCGTGGCCAGCGGCAGCAGCGTCACCCCGAACGCCCAGCACGCCTGGCCCGCGAAATGGAACACGTTGCGCAGCAGGTGCAGCTTCAGCGGAAACGGCCCGCCGATCGTCTGCCGCGCCAGAAGCGCATAGGCCAGCAGCACCACGATCCCGCCGACATTGCGCAGCGCCAGCACCTCCCACACGCTGACCACGCGCGCCATCTCGCGCACGGAAACCGCCAGCGCCGAGAACGAAAGCAGCGCGCCCGCCATCCACAGGATGACCCGGCGAAGATCATGCATGAACGGTCCCCCCTGCCGCGGGGGTAACAGGCTTCGCCGCCAGCGTCACGCCGCCCCGTCGCAACCTTGTGTTGAACGGGGGGCGGGATTGCCCGCCACGATGGGCACGCCGCCCCCCGATGCGCTATGCTGCGCTGCATCAGGGGTCCCCGATGAGCCAGACCGAAACGCCGCCCCGCCCCGCCACCGCCCCCCCGCCGCAAGCCGGGACGCTGATGGTGCTCCCGCCCCCCCCGTCACCGCGGCGCCGCCGGCTTGCCTGGTTGCTCGCCGTCGCCCTGCTCGCCGCCGCCGGCACCGCCGCCTGGTGGGAATTCGCCAAGCCCCCCGTGCTCGCCACCATCGCCCCCTGGCGCGGCCCGGCCATCGAAGCCGTCTACGCCACCGGGGTGGTCGAAGCGCTCGATTCCGCCCGCGTCGGCACCACCGTCGCCGCCCGCATCATCACCCTCACGGTGGATGAAGGCGACCGCGTCACCACCGGCCAGCTCATCGCCCGGCTGGACGACCGCCAGGCCCAGCAGCGCCTGGTCGATGCCCAAACCCGCCGCGACCTCGCCGACCAGGAACTCGCCCGCGACCGCGCCCTCCTCGCCCAGGCCGTTCGCTCCCAACAGCAGGTGCAACGCAGCCAGCAAGCCCACGACGCCGCCGAAGCCGCCGTGCAGCTCGCCATCCGCCAGCTGGACGAATACCGCATCGCCAGCCCGCTCGATGGCATCATCATGCGCCGCCCCGTCGAACCCGGCGAAACCGTCGCCGCCAACGCCACGCTGTTCGAAATCGCCTCCCCCACCTCGTTGCGCATCGCCGCCGACGTGGACGAACGCGACATCGCCCGCGTGCAGATGGGCGCGAAAGTCGCCATCCGCGCCGATGCCTTCCCCGGGAAAGCCATCCCCGCCACCGTCACCAACATCCGCGGCCGCGGCGAAAGTGCCACCCGCACCTTCCGCGTGGAAGCCAACCTGCCGCCGGACACCGGACTGCTGATCGGCATGACAGTGGACGTGAACATCGTCGTCGCCGAACGCCCCGACGCCCTGCTCGTGCCCCCCACCACCATCCGCCACGACCCACCCCAAGGCGGCCAACCCGGCCAAGCCTACGTCTTCCGCCTCGATGCCGGCCACGCCCGCCGCACCAACGTCACCCTCGGCGCCGCCGGCCCCGCCGCCATCGAACTCCGCACCCCACTCCCCCCCAACACCACCCTCATCGCCAACCCACCCGCCAGCCTCGCCGACGGCGCGGCCGTGGCAGAGGGGGCGAAATGAGCGGGGTGAGGGAAGGAAGGCCAGGGGCTTTGCCCCTGGACCCCGCTGGGGCCTTAGGCCCCAGACCCCGATACCTTTTCCGCCTTCGGCGGGAGGGGCCGACCCGGTCTGTGTCGCGCGCCGAGACGGCCCC
>CAMDAM010000200.1 GCA_945888575.1 Asaia bogorensis
GGCATGAGAACGGCGGTGAGTTGTGGGTCGTTGACGGTTTCGGACCAGGCTTGGCGGAAGCAGGTGAGCCAGGCTTCGATTTCGGGGGTGGCGATGGGGGCGTGGAGGTGGCGGCGGCGGAGCATGGGGTGGCCGTAGCGGTCGGTGAACAGGGGTGGGCCGCCGAACCAGCCGGAGAAGTACATGAACAGTTTTTCGCGGCTGGGGCCGAGGTCCGGGCCGTGGATGGCGCGGGCGGCGTGGCCTTCGGGGGTGGTTTCCATCAGGTCGTAGAAGCGTTCCACCAGGCGGCGGACGGTGGGTTCGCCGCCGATGCGGTCGTAGGGGGATTGGGGGGCTGCTTCGGACATGGGGGCAGCGTTTCATCTTGCGGGCGGGGCGACAAGGCGGGCGGACCCGGCCATGATGCAGGGCAGACCGAAGCCCAGTGGAGGAAAGAATGTCCGAGCTCGTCACGTCCGTGGATCGCGGGCATGTGCGCACGATCACGTTGAACCGGCCGGAGAAGAAGAACGCGCTGTCGCAGCAGCTGGCCTGGGGCGTGGTGGCGGCGATCGACGCGGCGGCGAAGGACGACAACGTGTGGGTGATCGCGCTGACGGGGGCGGGGGATACGTTCTGCGCCGGCCTCGATCTTTCCGGCAGCACGCCCTATTCGCCGCATTCGCCGCTGACGGCGCAGCTGGATGATGTGGGCTGGGTGGGCAACTTCCTGCTGGCCGCGCGGCAGCGCTGCGAGAAGCCGGTGGTGGCCGGGGTGAACGGGGCCGCGGTGGGCGCGGGGCTGGGCCTGGCGATGGCGGCGGATGCGCGCATTCTGGCGCGCGGGGCGCGGCTGATGGCTGGATACACGCGCATCGGGGCCTCCCCCGATGCTGGGCTTTCGATCACGCTGCCGCAGGCGATGGGCTACGAAAAGGCCATGCGGTTCATGATGGAGAACCGCACGCTGCAAGGCGACGAGGCGGTGGCCTGGGGGATGGCCGGCGAGACGGTGGATGACGACAAGCTGGCGGCGCGGCTGGCGGAATACTGCGAGACTCTGTGCGCCTGGTCGCCGGTGACGCTGCGGCTGCTGAAGCGGGTGATGAATGCTTCGATGTATAGCGCCGATATGACCACGCAGCTTCGGTATGAGGTGGCGAATATCCATAAGGCGTTTGCGAGCGAGGATTCGAAGGAAGCTCGGAAGGCGTTTTTGGAGAAGCGGAAGCCGGAGTTTAAGGGGAGGTAAGGAAGGCCTTCTTTTTGTGAACAAAAAGAAGCAAAAAAACTTTATTCGTTTGCGCGGTGTTCATCGGGTGGAATGCGGTGCAAGGGAATGGAAGTTTTTTGGTTCTTTTTTTCAAACAAGAACATTCTTGCTTGTGGTGGCGCGGGCGAAGTGAAGCGCTGGATTGCTTCACTTCGTTCGCAATGACGATGGGGGTTACCTTGTGACGGTGGGTGGGGTGACGGCGTAGCGGTGGAGGATATCGGGGTCTGGGTCGAGGCCCAGGCCGGGGCCTTGGGGGAGGGGGACGTGGCCGGCCTTGGCGTTGACGGCATCGTGGTAGGGGCTGGCTTCCAGGGTCATGAACAGGCGTTCGAAGGGGAGGCCGGGGGCGAGGCGGGCGTGGAGGTGGAGTGAGGCGAGGAAGCCGGGGCCGAAATAGGCGCAGTGGGGAATGAGGCGGACGCCGCGGGCTTCGGCGAGGCCGGCGATGGCCATCATGGAGGTGATGCCGCCGATCTTGGCGACGGAGGGCTGGGCGACATCGAGCGCGTTCGCATCGAAGGCGGTGCGGAAATCCATCAGGCCCTGGGCGTTCTCGCCGGCGGCGATGGGGATGCCGGATTCGCGGCGGATTCTTGCGAGGCCGGAAAAGTCTTCCGGGGGCCAGACGGGTTCTTCGAGCCAGGCGAGGTTGAGGGGGCGGAGCTTGCGGGCCATGGCCAGGGCTTCGTCGACGGTCCAGGGGCAGTTGGTGTCGAGCATGATCTCGGGCGCGGGGCCGGCGGCGGCGCGGGCGGCGGCGACGGGCTCGTAGGTGATTTCGTGCAGCTTGAGGTGGCGGTAGCCTTGCTCGACCGCGCGGGTGACGGCGGCGGCGATGCTGCGGCCTTCGCTGTAGCGCAGGAGGCTGGCGTAGGCCTCGTGGCTGGCGGTGGGGGTGGCGCCGAGGAGGCGGTGGAGGGGGAGGTTGGCCTGTTTGCCGGCGATGTCCCACAAGGCGACGTCCATCGCCGAGAGGGCGAAGGTGCCGGGGCCGTTGCGGCCGTAGACGTGCAGCGCCATGCCCATGCGGCGGTGAAGGCCGGCGATGTCGCGTGCGTCCTGGCCCAGGAGCATGGGGGCGAGCTGGTGGTCGATGACGGCGCGGGTGGCCTGGCAGGTGGCGTGTCCGAAGCCTTCGCCCCAGCCTTCGAGGCCCTGATCGGTGACGATGCGCAGGAAGAGGGTGTTCATCCTGGACCAGCCGGTGCCGGCGAAGCCGACGTCCGGGGCGCCGATGGAGGCGGGGACGGCGATGTGGTGGGTCTCGACGGCGACGATCTTCATTCTGGGGCCTCGCGCTGGGGAGGACGGAAGGAAGCAAGGAAGCAAGGAAGGTTCACGACAGAGGCACAGAGAGCACAGAGAAGGCGCAGAGGGGACGCTTCGACTCCGTGCATTCTCCGTGTCCTCTGTGCCTCTGTGGTGAATCTTTCTTTCTTGTTTCCTTCCTGACTACGCGAACAGCACCCCGGGATCCGGGGTGAAGCGGGCGAGTTTTTCGCGGGAGAGGTGGACGCCGAGGCCGGGGGATTCGGGGATGGGGAGATAGCCTTCGCTGTCGAGGACGAAGGGGGTTTCGAGGATGCCGTCTACATAGGGCGAGCCGCCGATGTATTCGACGAGGTCGACGTTGGGCAGGGCGGCGGCGAGTTGGAGGTCGGCGGCGAGGCCGAGGGCGGTGTTCCAGCCGTGGCCGACATATTTGACGCCGAAATCGTCGGCCATCCAGGCGATGCGGCGCTGTTCGCTGATGCCGCCGCATTTGGTGACGTCGGGCTGGATGATGTCGAAGGCGCCGCGCTGGAGCCAGGGGAGGAAGGCCTGGCGGCGGGTGAGGACCTCGCCGCCGGCGATGGGGACGGGGCTGTGGCGGCGCAGGTGGCAGAAATCGTCGATGGCGTCGGGGCGGAGGGCTTCCTCGAACCAGCCGATGTCGTAGGTGGCCAGCATGTCGGCGGTGCGGAGCGCCCATTTGAGGCCGTTGGGCCAGTTGGCGTCTGAGGCGCCGGGGTCGACGAAGAGTTTGTTGTCGGGCCCGGCGGCGTCGCGGGCGGCGCGGATGATGGCTTCGTCGTTCGCGTAGGAGTCGCGGCGGCCGAAGGGGCCCCAGCCGATCTTGAAGGCGCGGAAGCCCTGGGCGCGGTATTGCGCGACGACCTCACCCATGAGGGCGGGTTCCTCCATGAGCAGCGAGCAGTAGGGCAGGACGCGGGTGGCGTAGGTTCCGCCTAGGAGCCGCCCCACGGGCATGCTGGTGGCCTGGCCGAGGATGTCCCACAGCGCAATGTCGATGCCGCTGATGGTGTGGGTGAGGGTGCCGCCGCGGCCCATCCAGAAGGTGTTCTGGTGGAGTTTTTCGCTGACGCGTTCGGGTTCGAGGGCGTTCTCGTTCCGCCAGAGGGGTTCGAGAACCTGGATGCCGGCTTGCACCAGGCGGCCGTCGGTGAAGACGCTGCCGTGGCCGACGAGGCCGGCATCGGTGTGGACGGCGATGAGGGCGTGGATGGAGTCCTCGGGCTTGATCTCGGCCGACCAGCCGCCCTTGGGGGATTCGCCGAAGAGGGGGGCGACCTCGATGCGGGTGATGCGGATGGGGGGCAGGGCGGCCTTGGTCATTTCGGTTCCTCCGGTTGAGGGGAGCCTAGACGGAGGGGCGGGGGCGGGGCCAGAGTTGGCGGGTTGAACCGGGGGGAACGGGCCATGAAGCGCATCATGATCGTGGAGTGCATGCAGGAGATTTCGTCGTTCAATCCTGTGCCCTCTGATTATTCGTATTTCGGGGTGCAGCGCGGGGCGGAGATGCTGGCGCAGCGGGGGTTGAACACCGGCGTGGGCGGGGCGCTGGAGGTGTTCGAGGCGGCGGCGGGTGTGGAGGTGGTGCCGGTGTATTCGGCGCGCGCCGGCAGTGCGGGGCTGCTGAGTGCCGCGGGGTGGGCACAGCTTTCGGTCGAGTTGCGGGCGGCGGTGGCGGCTTCGATGAAGGACATTGATGGGATCTATGTGTCCCTGCACGGGGCGATGGGAGCGGAGGGGGAGCTGGACCCGGAGGGGTGGATTCTGCGCGAGGTTCGGGGGCTGGCGGGGGCGCAGGTGCCGATTGTGATTTCGCTTGATCTGCACGGCATCCTGACCGACCGGATGCTGCGGCAGGTGGATGGGTTGGCGATCTACCATACCTATCCGCATGTGGATTTCGCGGACACGGGGGCGCGGGCGGCGCGGCTGCTGCTGAAGCTGATGGCGGGCGGGGTGAAGCCGACCATTGCGCGGGTGACGATTCCGGCGCTGGTGCGCGGGGATGAGCTGATCACGAAAAGCGGGTGCTATGGCGACATGATCCGCGAGGCGCAGCGCATCGAGCGCGATGGGACGGCGCTGGCGGCGGGGGTGATGATCGGCAATCCCTTCACCGATGTGCCGGAACTTTGCAGCCAGGCGATCGTGATGACGGATGGGACGCCGGAGGTGGCGGAGCGCGAGGCGGTTCGGCTGGCGGAAATGTTCTGGCCGGAGCGGCATCGGATGCAGGGGAAGTTCATCTCGCTGGAGCGGGCGATCCAGCAGGCGGCGACGATGAAGGGGCCGGTGCTGTTCACCGATGCGGCGGATGCGACGTCGTCTGGCGCTTCGGGGGATTCGAACCTGATCATCAAGGCAGTGCGGGAGATGGGGTATCGCGGGCGGGTGCTGGCGCAGATTGTCGATGCGCCGGCGGCGGCGGCGGCGCATAAGGCCGGCGTGGGGGCGGAGATCGAGGTGGAGCTGGGCGGGAGCCTGGACCCTGCGCGGTTTGCGCCGATGCGGGTGCGGGCGCGGGTGAAGCTGCTGTCGGACGGGGCGGCGAAGCTGGAGACGATGCGGGCGCCGCTGGAGGCCGGGCCGACGGCGGTGCTGGTGTTCGACAATACCACGGTGGTGGTGATGAGCCGGACGGTGAGCCTGTTCGACCGGGCGATGTACTATGCCAACGGGCTCGATCCGCAGGATTTCGATGCCATCGTGGTGAAGTCTCCGCATACCGAGTTCCACATGTTCGACCAGTGGGTGGAGAAGAACTTCAACATCGACATTCCCGGGGCGACCTCGGCGAATTTGCCAACGCTGGGGCATACGATCTGCGCGCGGCCGGTGTTTCCGCTGGACGAGGGGGTGGTGTTCACGCCAAAGCCGGTGATCTACGCGCGGAGTTGAGGGCATGAGCGAGAAGATCGACGCGGCGACGTTGCAGGCGGCGGAGCGGCTGTTCGGGGTTCGGTATACCGATGCCGAGCGGGCGCAGATGCTGGGGAATATCGACGCGCAGGTGGCCGCTTCCGTGCGGCGTCGGGCGGTGGCGCTGGGGAATGCGTTGCCGCCGGCCACGTTGTTCGATCCGCGGCTGCCGGGGTTCTCGATGCCGGCGCAGGCGGGGATGAATGTTGCGCTGGGCGGGGCGGCGTTGCCGGGGAGCGACGAGGCGATTGCGTTTGCGCCGGTGCGGCAGTTGGCGGGGTGGATCCGGGATGGGGTGCTGACCTCGGCGCGGCTGACGGAGATTTATCTGGCGCGGATCGAGCGGTTGAACCCTCGGCTGTTCTGCTTTGCGACGGTGACGGCGGAGTTGGCGCGGGCGCAGGCGGCGAAGGCGGATGCGCTTCTGGCGCGTGGCACCTGGCTGGGGCCGCTGCATGGCATTCCGTATGCGGTGAAGGACCTGGTGGATACGGCTGGCGTGGTGACCGGGTGGGGGGCGGAGCCGTTCATGGAGCGGGTGCCGGCGGCGGATGGGGCGGTGGTGCGGCTGCTGGCCGAGGCCGGGGCGGTGCTGCTGGGGAAGGCTTCGCTGGGGGCGATGGCCTTTGGCGATATTTGGTACGGGGGGACGACGCGCAATCCCTGGAACACGGAGGAGGGGTCGCGCGGGTCCAGCGCCGGGTCGGCGAGTGCGACCGGGGCGGGGCTGTGCGGGTTTGCCATTGGCAGCGAGACGTTGGGGTCGATCGTGATCCCCGCGGCGCGGTGCGGAGTGGCGGGGCTGCGGCCGACCTTTGGGCGGGTGTCTCGCGCCGGGGCGATGGCGTTGTGCTGGTCGTTGGATCGGCTGGGGCCGTTGGCGCGCAGCGTGGATGATGCGGCGCTGGTGCTGGCGGCGATCAACCGGGGCGATGCGGCGGATGAGGGGAGCATCGCGGCGCCGTTCGGGTGGGATGCGTCGCGCGGCGTGGCCGGGATGCGGGTGGGGTTCGTGGCCGGGGATTTCGGTGACCCCCTGGATGCGGCGGTGATCGAGGCGGTGCGGGGGCTGGGCGCGGTACCGGTGCCGGTGACGCTGCCGGACCTGCCGTATGACGCGCTGCAGAACATCCTGTTCGCGGAGGCGGCGGCGGCGTTCGAGGACCTCACCTTGAGCGATGCCGATGACCAGTTGGCGCGGCAGGATAGCGGGGCGTGGCCGAATACGTTCCGCAAGGCGCGGTTCCTGTCGGCGGTGGATCATATCCAGCTGGACCGTCTGCGGCGGCGTGTGATGCAGGCCATGGATGCGGTGTTCGGCGAGGTGGATACGTTGCTGTCGCCGTTGGCGGCGGGGCCGCTGACGATCATCGGCAACATGACCGGGCATCCGGCGCTGGCGCTGCGGGTGGGGTTTGCGCACACGCGGACGCGGCGGATGCCGGCCTACCTGAATGCGCCGGTAGTGGAGGCGGAGGGACCCGTGCACCGGGTGCCGCATGCCATCTCCATCCTGGCGCCGCTGTTCGATGAGGCGGCGGCGTTGTCGCTCGGGCGGGCGCTGGAGGGGGCGTTGGGGGTGGCCGGGGATCGGCCGGCGCTGGACTAGCGCCTTCCGGCGATGAGACGCCAGGTGGAGTCGTAGAGGCCGTAGAGTGCGTCGCCGGCGATGGTGCCGGCGGCGAAGCTGCGCAGGTCTTGCGGGGTGGCGGCGGGCAGGCGGCGGCGGGCGAACTCGCGGCAGGCGAGGCCGGCGAGCAGGGCCCAGCCGGCGGCGGGGTTGAGCAGCATCAGGCCGGTGGCGAAGAGCAGGCCGAGTTGGCGGGATGGGCCGCCGGCGAGCTGGAGGGCTGCGCCGGCGATGGCCCAGGGGAGCATGCGGGTGAGGACATCGGGCGCGGTGCCGGCGCGGATGGCGATGGCGTAGACGTGGTCCATCGGCGGGATGCGGCCCTCGGCGAAGAGTGGGGCGTGGGATAGCCAGACGACAGCCACGGCGATGATGGCGGCGAGGAGGGCGCTGCGGAGTTGCTGGCGTTGGCCGTCTTGCTGGAAGGCCTCGGTGGTGCCTTCGCGCAGGATGTGGCCGGTGGCGAGGGCGTGGCCGAAGGCGGCGAAGGCGGGGCCGGTGGCGGCGGTGAAGCCGGTGACCAGGCAGAGCGCGGCGGGCGGGAAGCCGATGAGCAGGCCGATGGTCAGGGCGATCATCGCGAGCGCCAGCGCCGGCAGCCAGCCGGTGTGCATGGCGGCGAGGCCGCAGACCAGCAGGTGCACGAAGGCGGCGAGCGCGGCGTAGGCGACGAAGAGCAGCAGCATTCCGGGGCCGAGACGGCTGGCGAGGCCGCCGGCGAGGGCCAGCAGCACGGCGATGGCGAGATGGGCGGCGAAGGCCAGGGCGAGGGCGGGGCGGAATTCCGCGCGGCGGCGAATGGCGACAACAACGATTTGCGCCACGGCGGCCAGGGCGGCGCCGAGCAGCAGGCCCTGGGGGATTTGGGCGCGCATGAGATCGGGCAGCCAGCCGGTGGGAAGGTCACTGGCGTGGCCGCGCAGGAGGAGGCCGAGGGCGAAAGCGAGGAGTGGCCAAGGGGGCGCCAGGAAGGCCAGGCCGAACGCCAGCATCGGCACGCGGTACATCGCGCCGAAGACGCCGGCGGCGAGGCCGAGCAGCAGGCCGACGCCGCGGCGTTCGCCTTCCTGCCCCGCGAGCAGGGTTTCCGCCGTAGCGCGGCCTTGCGGCCAGGCGGCCTCGGCGGGGAAGGCTGGGGTGGCGAAGAGGCGGGCGGCCAGCAGGAGATCGACCAGCAGGGCGAGGGCGACGCCCAGGAACAGCGGCGTGACGAGATCCGGCCGGCCGAGGGCGACGGGCAGGCCGATGGGGAGCAGCAGCGTGTTGCCGGCGGCGATGGTCGCCACCGCGGCGGCGCCCTGGACGAGGTTCTGGCGGTGGACGGAGCGGAACGGCAGCAGCAGGGTCCAGGGCAGGGCGCCGAGGGCCATCGCGGCCAACGCTGCAGGCACGGCCGTGCTGGCCGCGGTGCCGAGCACGGTGACCATCTGCACGCCGAGCAGGGCCGCGAGCGCGCTGAGCGGCACGATGAGGGCGAGGCTCGCGCGGCTGAAGGCGGCAGGGTGGGCGCCGGCCGGCATGGCGGGGGACTCCGTGGTTCCAGCCTGACGCTAGCGGCGCGGGCGGCGATCTGGAACCATCGGCGGGCATGCGAGGGAGTTTTCCATGGACCTGAAGCTGGGCGGGCGCGTGGCGCTGATCACGGGGGGCAGCCGGGGCATTGGGCTGGCGACGGCTGCGTGCTTCGCGGAGGAGGGGTGCCACCTGGTGATCTCCGCCCGCAGTGCCGAGGATCTTGCGGCGGCGAAGGCGAAGTTGGGGCATGCGGCTTCCGTGACGACGGTGGTGGCGGATGTGACCGATGCGGCGCAGGCCGAGGCGCTGGTGGCCGAGGCGGTGCGGGTGCATGGCGGGATCGACATCCTGATCAACAATGTCGGCGGCGGTGGCGGCGGGCGGCGGATCGAGGACAGCACGGATGAGGACTGGCGCCGGGCGCTGGAGATCAACGTGATCCAGACCGTGCGGATGATGCGCCTGGCGACCCCGCACATGGCCGGGCG
>CAMDAM010000201.1 GCA_945888575.1 Asaia bogorensis
TCCTCGGCCTGCGCGCCCGCACCGCCCGCTTCGGCCTGGATGACACCGGCTCCCCGGCCTACGACAGCCGGCGCTATTTCGGCCGCGACCAGAACGTGCAAACCCGCCTCGGCGCCACCGGCCTGTTTCTGGATGGCGCCTGGGAAACCTCCGCCACCCTCGCCCACACCCGCTCCTTCCGCCATTACACCCAGCGGCTGGAAGCGCCGGACCCGAACCAGGCCAGCTCCGACAACCGCTTCCGCGGCGAGCGCACCGTGTTGCAATGGAGCAACACCATCCGCCTGCCGGAATGGGGCCCCGCCACCGACAACGCACTGCGCTTCGGCGCCGAGCACATGCAGGATTCGGCCCGCACCTCGCTGGACATCACCTCGTTCGGAACTCCGTTCCTGTCCTCCGTCCGCGCCGCCGCTACCAGCAACGCAGGCCACGCCGGCGGCCAAACCACCCTGTTCGGCCGCCTGACCCTCACCGCCGACTTCCGCCAGCAGGAAGCCCGCTACGGCGGCAGCGCCACCACCTGGCGCACCGGCGCCGTGCTGGCGGTGCCCGAAGCCTGGTCACGCCTGAAGCTCGCCTACGGCACCGGCTTCAAGGCGCCCTCGCTGTTCGACCTCTTCGGCATCGACAATTTCGGCTACCGCGGCAACCCCGGCCTGCGCCCGGAACGCAGCCAGGGCTGGGAAGCCGGGCTGGCGATCGACATCCCCGGCGCCGGCCGCAAGGACATGGCCACGATCGACGTGACCTACTTCGACAACCGCATCACCGATCTGATCAACACGGTGTTCAACCCGAGCTTCACCGCCTCCACCACGCAGAACGTGAACCGCGCCCGCAGCCACGGCGTGGAAGCCAGCCTCACCCTGCGCCCCGCCCCCTGGGCCGAGGCAATACTCGCCTACACCTACACCGAGGCCCGCGACCAAAGCACCCGCGCCCGCCTGCTGCGCCGGCCGCAAAACCAGGGCAGCGCCAGCCTGCGCCTCACCCCCCTGCCCGGCCTCGTGATCGCGCCCGAAATCACCTGGTCCGGCCCGTTCCGGGATTTCCTGATCGACGATTCCGGCTTCCCGGTCGGGCTGGGCCGGGCCAAGCCCGGGGCCGTGGCGAACCTCGCCGTGAGCTACGCGATGACGCCAGCAACAACCGTGTTCCTGGATGGGCGCAACCTCGGCGGCTCGCGCTTCGAGGCGGCGAACGGGTTTCAGATGCCCGGCGCTCGGGTGATGGCGGGGGTGCGAAGCAAGTTCTGAAGGAAAGAGTCTTCTTTTTGTGAACAAAAAGAAGCAAAAAAACTTCATGAGTTTGGTGCGGGAAGATCCGTTCTTCCCGCATCAGGTCATAAAAGTTTTTTGCTTCTTTTTTTCAAAAAAGAAGCGCTTTCCTGCCCCTTCGGCCCCCTGGCCTTACCTGCTGAGGCTCGCCGCCAGGTCGATCGCCGCGATCAGGCTCGTGGGATCCGCCTTGCCCGTGCCGGCGATGTTGAACGCCGTGCCATGGTCCGGCGAGGTGCGGATGATCGGCAGGCCCAGCGTGGTGTTAACCCCGTGGTGCATGTCCAGCGTCTTCAGCGGGATCAGCGCCTGATCGTGATACATGCCCATCGCCACGTCGTAGCGGGCGCGCATCTCAGGCGTGAACATGCTGTCCGCCGCGAACGGCCCGGTCACGTCATGCCCCTCGGCCCGAAGCTGCGCGATGGCCGGGGCGATGATGGTGATCTCCTCCTCCCCCATCGTGCCGTCCTCCCCGGCATGCGGGTTGAGGCCGGCAATGGCCACGCGCGGCCGGGCAATGCCCCAATGCCGCTGCAGCGCCTCGATCGTCACGCGGGTGACGGCGACGATGCGCTCCTGCGTGATCATCTCCAGCATCCGCCGCAGCGAGGCATGCACGGTAATCGGCACCACGCGCAGATCGGGGCTGGCCAGCATCATCACCGGCAAGAGCGCGCCGGTCAGCGCGGCCAGGAACTCGGTGTGGCCGGGATGCGCGAACCCGGTGCCATACAGCGTGGACTTATGGATCGGGTTGGTGACCACCGCAGCAGACTCGCCAGCCAACGTGAGCTTCGTCGCCTGCTCGATGGAGGCGATGACAGCAGCGGCATTGGCGGGGTTGGGCGTGCCGGGAATCGCGGGCGTCGCAAGCCGGATCGGCAGCACCGGCAACGCCTCGGCAAACGTCTCCGCCCCCTGCGCCAGGGAGTTCACCGGCCGCACCGGCACATCCAGCCCCAGCGCGGCGGCGATGCCGGCCAAACGATCGGGGTCATCCAGCGCCACGAAGGGGCGGCCCGAACGTCGGGCGAGCCAAGCGCGGACAGAAAGCTCCCCGCCAATGCCGGCGGGGTCGCCCATGGTAAGTGTCAGCGGAAGGGTGCGATCCATCCCCTAGATGTGCAGCGCGCGGCCTTCCACGGCAAGAGCGGCTTCCTTCACCGCCTCGGACAGCGTGGGGTGGGCATGGCAGATGCGGGCGATATCCTCGGAGGAGGCGCCGAACTCGATCGCGATCGCCATCTCATGGATCAGGTTGCCGGCTTCCGGGCCAATGATGTGGCAGCCCAGAACGAGGTCGCTCTTCTTGTCGGCCAGCACCTTCACGAAGCCGTCCGTCATCCCGATGGCACGGGCGCGGCCGTTGGCGGTGAAGGGGAACTTGCCGACATTGTATTCGATGCCGGCTTCCTTCAGCTGCTCTTCGGTCTGGCCGACGGAGGCGACTTCCGGCCACGTGTAGATCACGCCGGGAATGGCGTTGTAGTTGATGTGCGGCTTCTGGCCGGCCAGCGTCTCGGCCAGGGCCACGCCCTCGTCCTCCGCCTTGTGCGCCAGCATGGGGCCCGCGATCACGTCGCCGATGGCGTAGATGCCGGGCACGTTGGTGGCGAAGTGCCCATCCGTCACCACGCGGCCGCGGGCATCCAGGGCCACGCCGGCCTCGGCCAGGCCCAGGCCTTCCGTATGCGGGCGGCGGCCGATGGCCAGCAGCACCACGTCGGCCATCAGCGTCTCGCTGGTGCCCTTCTTGAGTGATTCGACCGTCAGCGCCACCTGCTCGCCTTCCAGCTTCGCGCCGGTGACCTTGGTCGAAAGCCGGAACTTCAGGCCCTGGCGGGTCAGGATGCGTTCGAACTGCTTGGCCACCTCGCCGTCATTGCCGGGGATCAGGCGATCGAGAAACTCCACCACCGTCACTTCGGCGCCAAGGCGCTTGTAAACGCTGCCCAGCTCCAGCCCGATCACGCCGCCGCCGATCACCACCATGTGGCCCGGTACCTGCGCCAACTCCAGCGCGCCGGTGGAGGTGACGATGCGCTTCTCATCCACTTCCACGCCCGGAAGCGGGGCGCTCTCGCTGCCAGTGGCAATCACGATCTGCTTGGCGGCGTATTCGGTGCCGGCGACATCCACACGCCCGGCGCCGAGGATGCGGGCGGCGCCCTTCAGCCAGGTGATCTTGTTCTTCTTGAATAGGAACTCCACGCCCTTGACGTTGGCGCCCACCACCTCGCCCTTGCGCGCCTGCATCTTCGCCATGTCGAGCGTGACGTTCCCCACCATCACCCCGTGGTCGGACAGGTGAGACACCGCCTCGGCATACTTCTCCGACGAGGACAGCAGCGCCTTGGAGGGGATGCAGCCGACATTGAGGCAGGTGCCGCCCAACGTCTCGCGCTTCTCCACGCAGGCCACCTTCATGCCGAGCTGGGCCGCGCGGATGGCGCAGACATAACCGCCGGGGCCGGCGCCAATCACGATGAGGTCGAAGGAGTCAGCCATGAGGGCCTCAGATTTCCAGCAGCAGGCGGCGGGGGTCTTCGATGCTTTCCTTGACGCGAACGAGGAAGCTCACCGCCTCCTTGCCGTCCACGATCCGGTGATCGTAGCTCATCGCCAGGTACATCATCGGGCGGATCTCGACCTTGCCAGCGATTGCCACCGGGCGGTCCTGGATCTTGTGCATGCCCAGGATGCCCGACTGCGGCGGGTTCAGGATCGGGGTGGACATCAGGGAGCCGTACACGCCGCCATTGGTGATGCTGAACGTGCCGCCAGTGAGCTCATCCAGCTTCAGCGCGCCGTCGCGGGCGCGGCGGCCGAAATCGGCCACCGACTTTTCCACCTGGGCGAGCGACATCTGGTCGGCGTGGCGGATGACGGGAACAACCAGCCCGTTCGCGCCACCCACCGCGATGCCCATGTGGACGAAGTTCTTGTAGACGATCTCGTCGCCGTCGATCTCGGCGTTCACCGCCGGGAATTCCTTCAGCGCGGCCACGCAGGCCTTCACGAAGAAGCCCATGAAGCCCAGGCGGATGCCGTTGTGCTTCTTCTCGAACGTGTCGCGGTATTCGGCGCGCAGCGCCATCGCCGCGCTCATGTCCACCTCGTTGAAGGTGGTGAGCATGGCGGCGGTGTTCTGCGCCTCCTTCAGCCGGGCGGCGATGGTGCGGCGCAGGCGGGTCATCTTCACCCGCTCCTCGCCGGCATCCAGCGCGCGCGGAGCCTTCGCGGCGGGGGCAGCGGCGGCGGCCGGGGCCGCGGGGCGGGCCAGGAAATCCAGCACGTCGCCCTTGGTGATGCGGCCGTCCTTGCCGGTGCCGGCACCGATGGCGGCAGCGCCCACGCCACGCTCATCCATGATCTTGGCGGCGGCCGGCAGCGGCGCCTTGTCGGCCGGCGGGGTGGCGGGGCGGGCCACGGGGCCGGAGGGCGTCGGCGGCGGGTTCACGCCGGGCTGCGGGTTGGCGGCCGGGTTCGCATGCACGCTGGCCGGGGCGGGTGCCGGGGCCGCGGCGCCATCCACCACCAGGCCGAGCACCGCGCCCACGCCCACTTCGCCGCCGGCGGCAACCACGATCTCCCCCATCGTGCCGGCCACCGGGGCGCCGACTTCCACCGTCACCTTGTCGGTTTCCAGCTCCACCAGCGGCTCATCGGCGGCCACCGCCTCGCCGGGCTGCTTCATCCAACGGGCGACCGTCGCGGTCGTCACGCTCTCGCCCAGGGTGGGCACCTTGATCTCGGTCGCCATGCGAAGGATCCAGTTCTTGGTCGTGCAGGGTATGCGGGGTTCAGACAGTGAGCGCTTCGGTCACCAGCGCGGCCTGCTCGGCGGCGTGCACCTTGGCGAGGCCGGTGGCGGGGCTGGCGGCGGCCTTGCGGCTGATCAGGCGTGGGCGCTTGGCGGCAATGCCCAGCGGCTCCAGCACCTCTTCGATGCGGCGATCCACGTGGTACCAGGCGCCATTGTTCTTCGGCTCCTCCTGGCACCAGACCACTTCCGCGTTCTTGTAGGGCGCCAGGGCCTTGGGCAGCGAGATCACCGGGAACGGGTAGAGCTGCTCGATGCGCACGATCGCCACATCCTTGATGCCGCGGGCGCGCCGCCCCTCCAGCAGATCGTAGTAGACCTTGCCGGTGCACAGCACCACGCGCTTCACCTCGTCCGGCGCGGCAATCGCGTCGCCTTCGGGGATCACGTACTGGAACCGGCTGCCGGGCGCGAAATCCGCCAGCGGAGAAACCGCCAGCTTGTGCCGCAGCAGGGATTTCGGCGTCATCAGCACCAGCGGCTTGCGGTAGTTGCGCTTCATCTGCCGGCGCAGGGCGTGGAAGTAGTTGGCCGGGGTGGTGATGTTGCACACCGCCATGTTCCGCTCGGCGCAGAGCTGCAGGTAGCGCTCCGGCCGGGCGGAGGAATGCTCCGGCCCCTGCCCCTCATGCCCATGCGGCAGCAGCATCACCAGGCCGGACATGCGCAGCCACTTGGTTTCGCCGGACGCGATGAACTGGTCGATGATGATCTGCGCACCGTTGGCGAAATCGCCGAACTGCGCCTCCCACAGCACCAGCGTGCGCGGATCGGCCAGCGAGTAGCCGTATTCGAAGCCCAGCACGCCCACTTCAGACAGCAGCGAGTTGTAGATCTCGATCTTCTTCTGCTCGGCCTGGATGTTGTTCAGCGGCGTGTATTCGTTCTGCGTGGCCTGGTCGATCAGCACGGCGTGGCGCTGGCTGAAGGTGCCGCGCTGCACGTCCTCGCCCGAAAGCCGCACCCGGTTGCCTTCCAGCAGCAGGGAGCCATAGGCCAGCGCCTCGCCCGTGGCCCAATCGATCCCCTCGCCGGTTTCGATGGCGACGCGCTTGGCCTCCAGCTGGCGGACGATCTTGCTGTTCACCTCGAAATTCGCCGGCGCGGTGCTGATGGCGGCGCCGATCTTGCGAAGCGTATCGACGGGCACGGACGTATCGCCGTCGGTCCACTCGGATTCCCGCTCCGGGGTGGAAAGGCCAGACCAGTGGCCCTCCAGCCAATCGGCCTTGTTGGGCTTGTAGGTCTGGGCCGCCTGGTAGGCATCCTCCAGCTGGCCGGCGAAGCCGTCCCACATCTGCTTGGCGTCGTACGGCGTCATCACGCCCTCGGCCACCAGCTTGTCCGCATACAGCGTGCGGGTGGTCTTCAGCTCCTTGATCGCCTTGTACATGATCGGCTGGGTGAACGCCGGCTCATCCGTCTCGTTGTGGCCGTGGCGGCGGTAGCACACGATGTCCAGCACGAAGTCGCCGCCGAAGGCCATGCGGAACTCGGTGGCCATCTCCGCCGCCCACACCACGGCTTCCGGGTTGTCGCCGTTCACGTGGAGGATCGGCGCCTGGATCGCCTTGGCGACATCGGTGCAGTACAGGCCGGAATAGGCGTGCGCCGGCACGGTGGTGAAGCCGATCTGGTTGTTGACGATCAGATGGATCGTGCCGCCGGTGCGGTAGCCGATCAGCTGGCTCATCGCGAGCGTCTCATACACCAGGCCCTGGCCGGCAAACGCCGCATCCCCGTGCATCAGGATGGCCATCACGGAGCGCCGGGCGCGCGTGTCGCCCGACATGTCCTGCCGCGCCCGCACCTTGCCGACCACCACGGGATCCACCGCCTCCAGGTGGGAGGGGTTGGGCTGCAAGGAGAGATGGACCTTGTGCCCGGCGATCTCAACATCGATCGAGGTGCCCAGGTGGTATTTCACGTCGCCGGAGCCCTGCACGTCGTCCGGCTTGAAGCTCTCGCCGCCGAATTCGCTGAACAGCTGCGTGTAGGGCTTCTTCACCACGTTCACGAGCGTGTTGAGCCGCCCGCGATGCGGCATGCCGATGGCGATCTCGTTCACCCCGCCCTTGGCGGCCGTCTCGATGATCGCCTGCAGCGCAGGGATGGTCACCTCGCCGCCTTCCAGCCCGAAGCGCTTGGTGCCGACGAAGCGGCGCTGGCAGAACGTCTCCAGCCCTTCCGCCTCGGTCAGCTGCTGCAGGATGGTCTTCTTGCGCTCGGCGTCATAGGCGCTGGTCCAGGGGGCCCCTTCCACGCGGCGCTGGATCCAGGCCTTCTGGTCCGGGTCCTGGATGTGCATGAACTCCACGCCGATCGGGCCGCAATAGGTCTCGCGCAGCACCTTCAGGATCTGGCGCGGCGTGGCGGTTTCCAGGCCCAGCACGTGGTCGATGAAGATCGGCCGGTCCATGTCGGCATCGGTGAAGCCGTGGGTCGCCGGGTCCAGCTCCGGGTGCGGCTTGGGCATCTGCAGGCCGAGCGGATCCAGCTGTGCCTCCAGATGGCCGCGCACGCGGTAGGTGCGGATCATCATCAGCGCGCGCAGGCTGTCCTTGGTGGCGGCGCGCAGCTCATCAGGGGTAGGCGCGGGAGCGGCCGGCTTGGCCTCCTTGCCGGGTTTGGCGCCTTTGGCCGGAGCCGGCGGCGCGGTTTCCGGGCTGTCCGCCGACCAGCTGCGCGGCGCCCAGGAGGCACCGACCGCATCGCCCAGGATCGCGCGCGCCTCGTCGTTCAGCGCCGCGAACAACTCCGCGAAGCTCGAATCCACCGAGCCGGGGTTGGCCACCCAACGGGAATACATCTCGGCGATGAACGCCGCATTCGCCCCGTTGAAGGCAGTCGCCAGGATGTCGACACCAGCCATCTATCCGTTCCCCGTATCGCTTTTGGCGCCTGGCGAAATGGAAGAAAGGATGTTCTTTTTTGAAAAAAAGAACCAAAAAACTTTTATTTCCCTTGCACGAGCACAAAGGAATAAAAGTCTTTTTGCTTCTTTTTCTTCAGAAAAAGAAGAATCCTTCCTTCTCTCTACCCGCGCCCGATCGCTTCCACCATCGTGCTGCCCAGCGCCGCCGGGCTTTCGGCCACGTGGATGCCCGCCATCCGCATCGCCTCGAACTTCGCCGCCGCCGTGTCCTTGCCGCCGGAGATCACCGCGCCGGCATGGCCCATGCGGCGGCCCGGGGGGGCGGTGGCACCGGCGATGAAACCCACGGTGGGCTTCTTCACCTTGTTGCGGGCGATGAACTCGGCCGCGTCGATCTCGCTCTGGCCGCCGATCTCGCCGATCATGATGATCATCTCGGTCTCGGTGTCGGCCAGGAACATCTCAAGCACCTCGATGAAGTCGGTGCCCTTCACCGGGTCGCCGCCAATGCCCACGCAGGAGCTCTGGCCCAGCCCGGCGGCCGTGGTCTGCGCCACCGCCTCATACGTCAACGTGCCGGAACGCGAGACGATGCCCACCTTGCCGCGGCGATGGATGTGGCCGGGCATGATGCCGATCTTGCATTCGCCCGGCGTGATCACACCCGGGCAGTTCGGCCCGATCAGGCGCGAGCGGCTGCCCTGCAGGGCGCGCTTCACCCGCACCATGTCCAGCACCGGAATGCCTTCCGTGATGCACACGATCAGCGGCAGCTCGGCGTCGATCGCCTCCAGGATGGCGTCGGCCGCGAAGGGCGGCGGCACGTAGATGGCCGTGGCATTGGCGCCGGTGGCCTCAACCGCCTGGGCCACCGTGTCGAACACCGGCAGGCCGATATGGGTGCTGCCACCCTTCCCCGGCGTCACGCCACCCATCATCTTGGTGCCGTAGGCCATGGCCTGCTCGGAATGGAACGTGCCCTGGGCCCCGGTGAAGCCCTGGGTGATCACCTTCGTGTTCGCGTTGACCAGAACTGCCATCAGGCGGCTTCCTTCACGGCGCGTACCACTTTCTCGGCGGCATCGGCGAGATTGTCGGCGGAGAT
>CAMDAM010000202.1 GCA_945888575.1 Asaia bogorensis
CGCGCGGTCAAACCGCGCGTGTCACGGCACAGGTCAAACCATCCGCAGGCGGAACCGTGTATCGCTTCGTTGCCACCCGCCCGCCGGCCGTGTCACGGATGCGGCCGGGACGAGTCCTCCCGCCAAGGCGACGCAGGATGCAACGATGACCGGACGGCTGGACGACACCACCACCACGCGCCTCGCCATGGTCTGTGCCGGGCTGCACACCGGGCTCGCGGCTACCCCCTTCGCCGGTGCCGCGCTGGAGCCGCTGCGCGACAAGGGCCTCGCCCACGACCATATCCGCCTCGCCGGCACCGGCCTGCTCGCCCGCATTCCCAAGCAGAGCCAGATGGACCTGCCCGCCGCCGAGAACCTCGCCTACCAGGAAGCCTGCTTCCGCCGGGCGGGGGCAGGGGGGCACACCCCGGCCCTGCACAGCGTCCTGCCGCCGCAGCCCGGCCTGCCCCAGGGCGCCCTGCTGGTGGAGGAAATCCACGGCCGCCCCGCCCGCCTGCCGCAGGACCTGCCGGCCATCGCCCGCGCGCTCGCCTCGCTGCACGCCCTGCCGCCGCCCGCCACTCCCGCCCCGCTGCTCGCCCCCGCCGACCCGCTCGCGGCCATGCGCGACGAGGTCGCCACCCAGGGCGCCTATCTCGCGGAGGCCCGCCTCGAACCCGCCACCCGCGCGCTGGTGGAGCGCGAGCTGGCCGCCTTCTCCACCCTCTGCGCCGCCCCCGCCCGCCCCGCCACCTGCCTGATCAGCTTCGATGCCCATCCCGGCAACTTCCTGATCCGCCCCGACGGCACCGCCGTGCTGGTCGATCTCGAAAAGGGCCGCTACGGCGCCGCCTCGCTCGATCTCGCCCACGCCACCAACTACACCTCCACCACCTGGGACCTGGAGAGCCACGCCATCCTCACCGTGGAGCAGATCGCCGCCTTCTACGCCGCCTGGCAGGCCGTGCCCGGCGTTCCCCCGGCGGCCGACTGGCACCTGAAGCTGCGCCGCGCCATGTGGCTCTGGGCCGTCACCTGGTGCGCCAAGTGGCGCGTGCTCTCCGCCGCCCCGCGCCGCGCCGAAACCGGCGAGGCCGGCGAAGGCGGGGAGGACTGGTCCGCCGAAGCCTCCGACGCCGCCCTCATCGCCCATGTCCGCGAACGCGTGGACCACTACCTCACCCCCGGGATCGTCACCCGGTGCCTGGACGAATTCGCCACGCTGGAGCGCCACCTGCCGGGCTGACCCCTGCGGCCTTCAACGTATCTCAACGTTTCCGGCGCAGCCTGCGCCGGTGCAACCACCGTGCAACCCACCCTGGCCCCGCCTGCCGCCCGCACTGCCGGCAAGCGCACTGCTGACAAGCGCACTGCTGCTGGCCGCCCTCGCGCTCGCGCCCCACGCCCGCGCGGCCGACGGCTTCACCGAGATCGGCATCGACGACCCAGACCCGCTGCCCCGCGCCGTCCGCCCCTCCCTCCTGGCCGATGAAGACCCCATCCCGCCCGCCTCCGCCGACGACGCGGAATGGGCTGCCTGGTGGCGCGAATGGCGCGGCTGGACCCCCTTCGGCGCCCAGGAGCCCGACAGCCCACCAGCCGGTGGCGCCGAGCCAGCCCGCCTGGGCGGCGCAACCATGCCGCAACCCGCCAGCCTCCCCTTCGCCTTCGCCGATGCCGCCCCGCTGTTCATCGCCGGCATGCCCGCCCGCGGCACCGGCACCACCATCACACCTTCCACCACCACATTCTCCACCGGGCCGGCCACGGAGGAGGAGGAAACCATCACCCTCATCGAGGTCGCGCCGGAATCGCTGCTGGCGGAGCCGCCGCCCGTCGTTCCCGCCGTCCCGGTGATCGGCGAGCCCGCCTCCATGGTGCTTCTTGGCGGTGCCCTGGCGGCCCTCGGCCTGCTGCGCCGCCGCGGCCGTGCGGCGCCCCCCGGGTAGGCCAAGCCGGCACTTTCCGCTATCGCTACCCCACCGAACCTCTGCGGGGAGCAGCACGCCATGCAATCGAAGAACCTGGGCCAATCCACCCTCACGGCCCCGCCGATCATCTTCGGCGGCAATGTCTTCGGCTGGACCGTGGACCGCGCCGCCTCCTTCCGCCTGCTCGACGCGCTGGTCGATGCCGGCCTCACCGCCATCGACACCGCCGACGTCTATTCCGCCTGGGTGCCGGGCCACACCGGCGGCGAATCGGAGACCGTGATCGGCGAATGGCTCGCCGCCCGCCCCGGCATGCGCGCCCGCGTCACGCTCATGACCAAGGTCGGCCTGCCGATCCCGAACCAGGGAAGCGGCCTCTCCGCCGACTGGATCGCCCGTTCCGCCGAAGGCAGCCTCAGGCGCCTCGGCACCGACGTGATCGACCTCTACTACGCCCACAAGGACGACGAGACGGTGCCGCAGGAGGAAACCGCCGCGGCCTTCGGCAAGCTGGTCACCGCCGGCAAGGTGCGCGTGCTGGGCGCCAGCAACTTCACCGGCGCCCGCCTCGAATCCGCGCTCGCCGCCAGCAAGGCCCTGGGCGTGGCGCGCTACGAGGTGATGCAGCCGCTCTACAACCTGATGGAGCGCGGCATCGAGGCGGAGCTGATCCCCGCCTGCATCCGCAACAACGTCTCCGTGGCGCCCTATTCCTCGCTCGCCTCCGGCTTCCTCACCGGCAAGTACCGCGGCGAGGCCGACCTGGGCAAAAGCGTCCGCGGCGCGCGCAGCGTGGCTAAATACCTCACCCCGAAGGGCACCGCCGTGCTCGCGGCGCTGGACAAGGTCTCCGCCGAGGCCGGCTGCACCCAGGGCCAGGCCGCGCTCGCCTGGCTGGCCGCCAAGCCGGGCGTGACCGCGCCGCTGGCCAGCGTGACCAGCCTGGAACAGCTCGCAGACCTGGTGAAGGCCGCCGGCATCAAGCTCAGCGTGGCGCAGGTGGCGGCTTTGGATGAGGCAAGCAAGTAAGAAACTTCTTTTTCTGAAGAAAAAGAAGCAAAAAGACTTTTCGGAATGGCGCCCGTGCTGGGATCCCAGCGCGGGCGCAAGGTCATAAAAGTTCTTTGGTTCTTTTTTTCAAAAAAGAACCGCTTCCTTACGTCGGCAACCCAGCCAGCCTGAGCCCTTCGAGAAACAGCACATCATCCTCCCGCCGCTGGAAGGTGCTGCGCGCCGCCGCCTGGGTCAGCGAGTATCCGGGCTCCAGCCGGTATAGCCGGTCCCGCACATCGCTCGCCTCCTGCGTCGCCCCCAGGTGCCCCAGCGCCGAGAGCAGCAGCTTGTAGGTGGAAGACAGCGTCGGGTTCAGCGCCACCGCGCGCCGGCCCATTTCCACCACGGCGCCGAAGCGCCGCAGCATCAGGTGCGGCACCATCAGCGCGGTGTCGTAGTAGAAGGCGTTGGGGTCGAAGGGCGAGAGCTTGCGCGCCTGGGCGATGCGCCGGATCGCCTCCTCGTGTCGCCCGCGATAGCACTCGGCCAGCCCGCTGAACGCCCAGGCCAGCGGCAGGTTGGGGTTCAACCCCAGCGCCCGGTCGTGCAACTCCATCGCCCCGTCCACGTCGCGGTGCAGGAAGGCGCGCACATGGCCGGCAATGGTCAGCGCACGGGCATCCGCCGGATCCAGCCGCACCGCCCGCTCTGCCAGTTCACCGGCGCGGGCCATGGCCGCATCGCGCGCCAGCGGCGGCTCGGCCGCGGCATTCCAGCCCTGGCCGACCAGGAAGATGTGCCAATAGGCCAGCCAGGCATGCGCGGCGGCCGATCCCGGGTCCAGCGCCACCGCCCGCTCCAGCGAATGCCCGGCGGCGAGGAAGGCCTGCTCCTCCAGCTGATACAGCGCCGGGATGGCGCGCAGCACCAGGTCGTAGGCCGTCGGGTTGGTCCCGCCCGCCCCGGTGCGCTGCCCCGCACGCCGGCTCTCATGCTGGATCAGCTGCGGGTCGATCTGCGCCACCGCCTCCGCGGCGATTTCGTCCTGCAGGGTCAGCAGGTCTTCGGCATCGCGCTCATAGCGGGCAGACCACACCACCTCGCCCACCGGCTGGCCGCCCTCCCAGGGGCCGCCGCGCTCTGCCTCGGCGCGCATGTCCAGCAGCCGCAGGCTCACCCTTATCCTGGTGCCGCTTTGCTGCAGCGTGCCGTCCAGCAGGAAATCCAGCGCCAGGTCGCGCCACGCGCCCTCGCCGGCGCCGCGCGCCACCGCGGCCATGCTGGGCGTGGCGATCAGGAACAGCCAGCGGAACCGTGCCAGCGCGGTGGTGATCTCCTCCGCCAGGCCCAGGGAAAGCCCGGAAAGCCGCTCTCCGCCCGCCACCGCGCGCAGCGGCGCCACCCCCACCCGCACGCCCGCCCGTGTTGCCGCCACCGGGCCAGGCGCTGCAGAGGCCCCACGGCGCAGGGCCGCGGCCAGCGCCTGGGTTTCGATCGAGGGCGCCGCCCCCAGCCGGCCGGCCAGCGCGGCCACGCAGCGGTCATAGGTCGCCAAGGCCTCGGCCCGCGCCCCCATCTCTGCCCGCGCCACGATCGCCGCGCGCCATGCGATCTCATGCCCGGGGTCCAGCGCCAGCACGGCCTCTGCGGCCTGCAGCCGCTCCTGCGGCACCTGCCGGGCCGCCAGCACCGCCTCCACCCGCGCCAGCGCCGCCCTGCGATCCTGATAGCGTCGTTCGTCCAGGAAGCGGTCCAGCGCCGGGTCGATCCCGTCCAGCTCCTCCAGCAGCCGCTCCGTGCCCTCGCTCGGCTCCTGCACCACCTCCAGCCCCGCGCCGCGCAAGACGAGATGCTCGCGCTGCGCCACCAGCAGCGGCGCGGCCGGCCCCAGCGCCGCGTTCAGCTCGTGCAGGGATTGCCGCAGGGAGGCGCGGGCCTGCATTTCGGCCCGACGGCTCCAGAGCAGGGCGCACAGGCGATCGCGCGGCAGCGGGGCAGGGCTCGAAAGCGCCAGCAACGCCAGCAGCGCCCGTGCCTTGCGCCCGCGCGGCAGCAGGTCCTCACCCATGCCGCCGCGGGCAGCCAACTGTGCCCCCAGCCTCACCCGCAGCGGGCAACGCGCCGTGGCCGCGGGAAACGGACTTGCCAACCTGTTGTCTGCGCGAACGGTTTGAATGGCTGTGCTCCCTGCAAAGCCGGGTGCAAAATCACGGCGCTGTCACACTATGGCATGCCGGCGGGTCGCGCAATGTCGTTAATGATTTGCACAAAAATTCCGACTCGTCCCAAGAAAAAAATCTACATTAAGAGATTAAAAACCTTGACTGCCGACCATAATCCCGGCATCCTGCCGATGTCGGCGGGCGAAGTGCGCCCATCGGCAGTCCCTGTCCCGCAGTGCTGCACGCGCCGGGCCACCGCACGGTGGCCCGGCGCGTTCGCGTGCAGGGCAGGCCAGGCAACACGCAACAGGAGAAACGACCCATGGCCCAGAGCAGCACCACTGCCAACACCGCCACCCGCCCCCTGCCGCCCGTCGCCGCCCCGCAGGAGGTGGCCGATTCCGGCCTGATCCGCCTCGGCGCCGCCGTCGGTGGCCCGGTCCGCCGCTGAGGCAGCCGGGCTAGGCGGCCGGCCCAGCCGGCCGCCGATTCCAGGAAGGAGGATCCCCATGCAGCCCCCCATCGCCCGCTTCTACCGCGTGATCGAGCAGGCCCCCCTGCCGCAGCGCGCCGACCGCGCCGCCGGCGGCACGCTCCCGGCCCGCGCCGCGCAGTATTGCGATGCCGTCACCCAGGCCAGCGCCTTCGGCTGGTGGATCTACCCGCCCATGGCCCTCACCCTGCTGTGGGACGGCGAGCAGATCCACTGGACCTGGGACGGCCACGATTCCTGGCTGCCGCTGGAGGCCGCCCAATGCCCCGGCCTGCGGCAGCACTTCGATGCCGCAGCACCCGAGCACCTGCGCGGCACCGCGCCCCCGATGCTCACCGCTCTGCCGGAACCCGGCCTGGTGCAGATCTGGACCGGCCTGTTCGCCCGCACCGCCCCGGGCTGGAGCCTGTTGCTGCGCGCGCCCGCCAACCTGCCGCCCGCGCCCGGCTACCAGGCCTATGAGGGCCTGTTGGAAGCCGATCGCTGGTTCGGCCCGCTCTTCACCAATCTGCGCCTCACCCGCACCGGCGTGCCCGTGCGCCTGCGCCCCGACGTGCCCTTCCTCCAGGCCCAGCCTTTGCCGCGCGCCGCCTATGCGGAGCCCACCCTGGCCGCCATGGCCACCACCGGCCGCCCGGAGGACTTCGCCGCGCAAGACTGGGCGGATTACGAAACCGCCGTCGCCGGCCCGGCCCTGCGCGGAGACCGCACCACCGGCCAATACGCCATCGCCGCCCGCAAGCGCCGCCGGGCCGAATGCCCCTACGCGCCGGCCTGAACAGCCAGGGTCTGCCTGGCCGGCCCCACCCGCCGCTCGGCCAGGAACAGGAAATCCACCATCCGCCGCAAATCCGGCAGCCGCTCCAGCCACACCAGGTGCTCCAGCCGGATAATCTCGGCGGCCACCGCCAGGCGCGCCTGCCGGCTGGCATCCTGCTCCGTCACCACCATCACCGGCAGCCCGGGATCGGCCGCCACCACCGCCCGCAACGCATCGGCCAACACCGGCCCGGTGCGCTCGGCATGGCACAGCAGGCCCACCGGCCCGTGCACCCGCAACGCCTCGGCCAACCCCGCCGGCGCCACGCGCTGTGCCCGTACGCGCAGGAAGCCGCACAGCTCCTCCACCATCGGCGTCAGCACCGCCGCCTCCTCGGCCACCAGCACCAGCGGCTGCGCCGCCGCCGCGTAGGTTGGCGCCCGCGCCTGCCGTATCGGACTTTGCCAGGCTGCATCGATCACGTTCATCCCACCCCTCCACCTACCCCCGAATCCGCTGCAAGCGTGCAACGGATCGGCGCGTGACAGGGGTGAGAAGCGCGTCACCGCGCGGGAGTAATGCGTCAGCGCGCGTGAATAACCCGCGCTATCGCACTCAGCTATTGGTTGCGAACGGGTCCGCCACTCGCGGCCAGAAGGGCAGGGTGCGCTTGGTGAAGGCAA
This sequence comes from Asaia bogorensis, assembly GCA_945888575.1. Taxonomy (GTDB): domain Bacteria; phylum Pseudomonadota; class Alphaproteobacteria; order Acetobacterales; family Acetobacteraceae; genus CAMDGX01. The sequence goes on from CAMDAM010000202.1 coordinate 7,005, forward strand.
TGTTGGCGAAATCCGGCCCGATCGCCCCATCCCGCGTCGCCACGTAGCGCACCTCAGAGGCCAGCGGCGCGAATCCGGCATAGAAATGCTGCGTGCTCTTCACCACCACCAGCCGCTTGTCGGCCAGCGTGCAGCCCAGCCCGGTGAAGGCATCCTGGTGGAACACCTGGCTGCGGTTGCTGTTCAGGATGATGTCGATCCCATCCGCGCGCACCCACGCCGAGGCGCCGAGATGCGCCCGCCCGCCGGAAAGCCCGCCCTGGGTGTGCGCCTCCGCCAGCCCCATCACCGTCACCCTGAGATCCACCGGCTGCCCGCTCGCCACGCCGCACTTGCCGCCGATGCGCAGGTCGAACGTCGCGCCCACGCCGGCCTCGCGGCAGAACGAGACCGCGATCGGGTCCCAGAAACAGCCGATCGCCGCCCCGGTCACGCCGCGCGCCACCATCCGCGCCAGGATTTCGGTGTTGTCGCTCGGCGCCCCGCCGCCGGCATTGTCCGCCACATCGGCAAACACCACCGGCTTGCTGCCCGGGGCCGCGGCCAGCGCCCGGTCGATCGCCTCGTCGATCGTGTCATGCGTCGGGTTGGTCTCGTTGCGGATCCTGAAGATCTCCTCGCCCAGCTCCTTGGCCAGGGCCTCGGCCTTGGCCATGTCGCCATCGGTGATCACCACCATCTTGGCCCCGACCTCGGCCACGTCGCCCCACGGGAAGCCGTGCCCGAACGACACGCTCAGAACGCCGTCCTTGCCCTCCAGCGCCTTCATCTTCGCCACGAAGCTCTTCATCGGCTCCACCGGGGTGCGCCACATGCTGACCATCCGGCAGTCGTGATAGGCCATGGCGGGCTTCACGCGGCCCTGCTTCGCCGCCACGCAGAGGTCGTACAGCTCCGTGGCCCGGTCGCCCACATCCACGTGCGGATACTCCTTGTAGGTGATGATAGCGTCGCAGGCCGCGCGCATCGTCTCGGTCAGGTGGCAGTGCAGGTCCAGCTCCAGCCCGATCACCGCATCCGGCCCGACTACCTTGCGGATTTCGGCGCAGGTATCGCCCTCGCAGTCGTCATAGCCATAGGCCACCATGGCGCCGTGCATCTTCATCAGCACCACGTCCACCGGCATCGCCGCCTTGAGGTCGGCCAGCAGGTCGGCCCGCAGCGCCTCGTACACGTTCTTCAGCGTGGTCCCCGCCGGCTGCGCGAAGGCGCTGATGCTTTCCGCGATCGTGTGCCCATCGCGCTCGCACAGGCGGCGCCACTCGATCTGCGCGATGTTGCCATGCCCCGCCGGCTTCAGGCTGGCGTCGTTGCGGTAGTAGCCCACCTCGTGGAACCCGGCATGCCCCGTGGGGATCGGCGAGAAGGTGTTGGTTTCGGTGGCCAGGTTGGCAAAGAAGATCTTCATCGGCGGGTCCCCCGGGGCTGGTGCGCGGCGAACTCTAGGCGGGCACCGGCCTCCCTCGCTAGGGTCTGCGGCAATGTCCGCCCCCATCCCCGTTCCCGCCGACGAGCTGCTGGCCATCGCGCAGGAATACCTCGATGCCGGCCGCCCGGAGGCCGCCGCCCGCCTGGCCCGCCACCTCCTCGCCGTCCTGCCGGACCAGCCGGACGCCTTGCACCTCGCCGGCCTCGCCGCCTTCCAGGCCGGCCGCCACGCCGAAGCCGGCGACCTCGTCACCCGCGCTGCCCACGCCTCCGGCGAGGCCCTCCCCTGGCGCACCCTGGCCGAGATCCGCCGCACCCAGGCCAGGCTGGAGGAGGCGCTCGGCGCCGCCCGCCACGCCGTCAGCCTCAACCCGGCGGACGCGCTCGCCCTGTTCCAGCTCGCCATGGTGCTCTACGACCGGCAGGAGCTGCCCGCCTGCATCGCCGCCGCCCGCGCGGCGCTCGACCTGCGCCCGGCGCTGCCCGAAGCCCACATGAAACTCGCCCAGGCCCTGCTCGCCAGCGGCGACTTCGCCCAGGGCTGGCCGGAATACGAATGGCGCTGGCACATCCCCGGCGCGCCGGCTTTGCTGCCGGCCACGGATCGCCCGATGTGGAACGGCGCCCCCCTGCCGGGCCGCCTGCTGCT
>CAMDAM010000203.1 GCA_945888575.1 Asaia bogorensis
AAGAACCGCTTCCTTCCTACTGCGAGTAGCACCACGGCCAACCCCAGCAGCAACACCTGAGACGCAGGGCGGCCCCACGGGTCAAACCCCAGGTTGGCATTGAGCACCCTCATGTAGGGCACCTTGGTGGCCAACCCGTACCACGCCACTTCGGTGGCCGCCGTGATCAGCGCCGCTGCTGGCGCCAGCGCGGCCAGCCGCCACAGCCCGGGCCGCTTCAGCACGCGCCAGAGCATCAGCCAGGCGAAGACCCCGAACCAGAACACCGCGTCGCTGGCGTTCACCTTGGCCTGCAGCGCGTAGTGGAACATCGCCAGCACGGCGAGCGCATAGGCCCAGCGATGCAGCGCTTTCCAACGCTGCCGCAGCCGCTTCTGCCAGCCATCGGTGGAGGTCCAGGCCAGCACCGACAGCCCCAGCACCGCCACGAACCCCACCGTGAGGTAGAAGCGCAGCACGATCTCGGTGGCCACCGTCAGCAGGTTCCACTTCTGGTCCGCCACGTAGAGCAGCAGGTGCAGCAGGGCATACATCGCCGCCGTCACGCCCAGAATGCGCCGCACCAGCAGGATCACAGGCCAGTCCAGCACCGCGCGCGCCGGCGTGACCGCCAGGGAGAACACCAGGAAGCGCACCGCCCAATCGCCGCTGCGATGGATCGCCTCGGTGAGCGGCCGCGGCCCCAGGTCGGCCATGCCCCAGCGCAGCGCCAGCCACAGCGCGGGATACAGCGCGAAGGCCAGCACCGCCGCCTTCAGCGCGGAGAAGCGGCCGGCATGGTCGGTCCAGGGAACCCACTCGTTGCGCATCATCGCCGCCATCCACGCCATCTCATGCAGACAGACTCCGCGATAAGCGCGGCGTGACAAGGGCGGCTCAGCGGCCGGGCGGGCGCGCCCCGCCTCCTTGTCCCATGCCCGGCGGCACATCCAGGCGGGAGAAATCCGCCGGCGGCTTGAACAGCGCAGCGGCCTGCGGACCGTATTTCACCGAGGTCGCCTCGATCCCGCCCTTGCCATCATTGCCGCGCCCGCGCAGCAGCACGCCGTCATTGGTCACGCAGGCGGTGCCGGCGCCCTCGCGCGAGGTCACTTCCCATAGCGTGCATTTCAACCCGGCCACCGTCTCCGCGCCACGCTTCACGAAGGTCATGCTCTCGTTCAGCACGAAGCCACGCGCGAAGGCATCGCTGGCCGGCATTTCCACGTAGCGGCGGTCCTGCGGCATCACCATCACCATGCGCTGGGTGGTGCGATCGACGATCACATAGGCACCGCCCGCCCCCACGCCCTCCACGCGCAACAACCGCCCGCCCTGGGTGGTGGCCACGCGGATGTTGTGCGTGCCCTGCGGCACCCGCGCCCCGGCCTGGGCCGGCGCTGTGGCGCGATAGGACACGATCACGTCGCGCGTCGGCGCCACCGGCGGCCGGTCCTGCGCCAGGGCGGCGCCGGATGCCGCGAGAAGCCCGAAGGCTGCGAGAAGAAGATGATGCATGGCATGCCTCCGCCGAGCCGGCCGGCAAGGTTTCACCCCGCCCCGCCAGCGTCAACCTTGTGCTGCAATCGCCCGGATCTCCGCAGCCACCGCGTTCTCATCCGGCTCGGCCAGCCATGAAGCCGGCGCCTCCAACGCTGCCGCCAGCATCTGCTTGTAGCGGTCGCGCGGCACCTCCCGCGCGCCGAACCGGGTCAGGTGGCTGGTGACGAACTGCGTATCAAGCAGCGTGAACCCGCCCAGCCGCAGCCGCGCCACCAGGTGCACCAGCGCCACCTTGGAGGCATCGGTGGCCCGGCTGAACATGCTCTCGCCGAAGAACGCCCCGCCCAGCGCCACGCCGTACAGCCCGCCCACCAGCGCGCCCTCGTGCCAGCTCTCCACCGAATGGGCCACGCCGCGCCGGTGCAACTCGGTGAACAGCCCCTCGATCACCGGGTTGATCCAGGTATCCTCCCGCCCCGGCGCCGGCTCCGCGCAGCCCGCGATCACGGCGGCGAAATCCCGGTCCACCGTCACGCTGAAACCGCCGGATTCCACCGTGCGCAGCAGCCGGCGCGGCAGGTGGAACCCATCGAGCGGCAGGATCCCGCGCTGCTCCGGGTCCAGCCAGTACAGCCGGTCCGCCTCGCGCGTTTCCGCCATCGGGAAGAACCCGGCGCGATAGGCCCGCACCAGCAGTTCGGGCGTGATCTCCATGCTGCGTCGCGACATGGTGCCAGTGTGCCCAGCCGCGCCGCCGAAGGCCAGACGGCTCAGGTGTTGTTGATACCCAGCACCCAGCTGCGGAACAGCGCGAGATCAATATTCCCGCCGCACAGCACCACGCCCACGCGCTTGCCGGCCCAGCGCGTGCGCTCCTGCAGCAGAGCGGCCAGCGGCGCGGCCCCGGCGCCCTCGGCCAGGTTGTGCGTGTCGGTCCAGTAGGCGCGGATGGCCTCGGCCACCTCGTCGTCGCTCACCGTCACCACGCGGGAGGCGCCGGCGCGAATGATCGCCAGCGCCTCCGCATCCGGCTGCCGCGTGGCCATCCCGTCGGCCATCGTGTTCGCGCTGTTGGTCTCCACCACATGCCCGGCCGCGAAGGACAGGGCATAGGACGGCGCTTCGGTGCTCTGCACGCCGATGATCTCGGTGGAGAGCCCCAGCAGGTCGCGCGTGCGGATCGCCCCGCAAATGCCGGAGCCGAGCCCGATCGGCACATACAGCGCATCCAGCTTGGGTGCCTTGCGGAACAGCTCCAGCGCCCAGGTCGCCACCCCCACCACCAGGTCGGCATGGAAGCTGGGCGCGAACAGCAGCCCCTCCTGCTCCGCCAGGCGCTTGGCCTCCGCCCGCGCCTCGTCGAAATCGGCGCCGTGCTCAATCAGCCGGGCGCCGAAGGCCTGCATCGCCGCGTTCTTCTCGGTGGAGTTGCCCCGCGGCACCAGGATCTTCACCGGCACACCCGCACGCTGCCCGGCATAGGCCAAGGACTGGCCGTGATTGCCGCGCGTGGCAGAGATCACGCCGCGCACCTGCGTGCCGCGCTTGGCCAACCGGTCGAAATAGGTGATCCCGCCACGCACCTTGAAGGCGCCGGTGGGCGTATGGTTCTCGTGCTTCACCCACAGCTCGCACCCCGCCCGCGCCGCCAGCAGCGGCCAGCGATAGGAAGGCGTGGGCCCGAAGGCGCCGTGCACCAGCGCCAGCGCGGCTTCCAGCTCCTGCATCGAGAACATGGGCGGCTCCATCAACGAAAAGGGGCCGCCGCGGCTTACCGCGACGGCCCCGATCAGCATAGCCCCGGAAGGGCCGCGCCGTCAGACCAGCTTGAGGTTGGTGGCGGCGGCCTTGCCGCGCTCCATCGCCACGTCGTAGCTGACCTTCTGGCCGTCGTTCAGGCCCTTCAGGCCCGCGGCCTGCACGGCGGTGATGTGGACGAACACGTCCTTGCCGCCGTCAGACGGCATGATGAAGCCGTAGCCCTTGGTGGCGTTGAACCACTTCACGGTGCCCATAGCCATGATCGTAGACTCCTGCATTCAGCCGTGCGCCAGCGCGGCCGCTTGTGTTGCGTGGGTTGATAGGTTGCGGGACGCCGCAGCCGGACAACTCCGGCGCGCGGCGCGATTCGTCTGCAGGGGTCGCCGATGGTCGATCAGGCGATGCCGTGGCAGTTCGCGCGCCATGCCACCCGGGCGCAGCTTGCGCCTGGGCTGCCTTGCCAACGGGGGCTCCGCGGGCAAAGTCAATTCCGTCGCTGACGGGTGGCGGGGCGGAGAGGGTGCCTCAGGCCAGCTTCAGGTTGGTGGCCGCGGCCTTGCCGCGCTCCATCGCCACCTCGTAGCTGACCTTCTGCCCCTCGGTCAGGCCGCGAAGCCCGGCCGCCTGAACCGCGGTGATGTGCACGAACACATCCTTGCCGCCATCCTGGGGCATGATGAAACCAAAGCCCTTCGTGGTGTTGAACCACTTCACAGTACCGATAGCCATAACTCGGTCGAACTCCGTAAGTCACTGCGCAACCCGTGCACAGCTTGGGGTGACAACCGGCATTCAGGAGAGCGGACCGGAACCGGCGCACCCGCGGAATCTGTTGATCCCTGCCCGGATTTCCTCGCCCGCGTCGCGCGATCGTCACCAAAATGCGATTGCGGCGGCAATTTGGCGCAGAAACGGCAGCGAGAGTCAAACATTACCGCATCGGCTGTATCCCATGGCGTGCGCAAGGCCGCAAACGGGCCGTTCGCAAGGCACCCAAGGCATGCGCGCATGGCGTATACGGCACAACGAAAAACGGCCCCGGTGTTGCCACCGGGGCCGCTTCCATATCGTGTCGGCCAGGCTGCCTCCCTGCCCGGTTGCCCAGGCAGGGAGACCAGGACTTAGAAGTCCATGTCGCCCATGCCGCCCATGCCACCGCCCGGAGGCCCACCGGCAGCGGCCTTGCGCTCCGGCTTCTCGGCGATCATGGCTTCGGTGGTCACCAGCAGGCCAGCGATCGAGGCCGCGTCCTGCAGGGCAGTGCGCACAACCTTGGTCGGGTCGATGATGCCGGCCTTGACCATGTCCTTGAACTCGCCGCTCTGCGCGTCGAAGCCCCAGTTGTAGTCGTCCTTGTCGAGCACCTTGCCGCTGATCACCGCGCCGTCTTCACCGGCGTTCTCGGCGATCTGGCGCAGCGGGGTCAGCACCGCGCGGCGGACAATGTCGATGCCCACGCGCTGGTCGTCGTTGTCGGCCTTCAGCTTGGCGAGCACGAGGGACGCACGCGCCAGGGCAACGCCGCCGCCGGGGACGATGCCTTCCTCAACGGCCGCACGGGTCGCGTGCAGGGCGTCGTCCACGCGATCCTTGCGCTCCTTCACCTCAACTTCGGTGGCGCCACCGACGCGGATGACGGCCACGCCGCCAGCCAGCTTCGCCAGGCGCTCCTGCAGCTTCTCGCGGTCGTAGTCGGAGGTGGTCTCCTCCACCTGCGCGCGGATCTGGTTGCAGCGGCCGGTGATGTCGGCCTTCTTGCCGGCGCCCTCGACGATCGTGGTGTTCTCCTTCTCGATCACGACCTTCTTGGCCTTGCCGAGCATGGCGAGCGTCACGGTCTCAAGCTTGATGCCGAGGTCTTCGCTGATCACCTGGCCACCGGTCAGGATCGCGAGGTCTTCCAGCATCGCCTTGCGGCGATCGCCGAAGCCCGGCGCCTTCACGGCGGCAACCTTCAGCCCGCCGCGCAGCTTGTTCACCACCAGGGTGGCAAGGGCTTCGCCCTCGATGTCCTCGGCGATGATCAGCAGCGGACGGCCCGACTGCACGACGCTCTCGAGCAGCGGCAGCATCGGCTGCAGGCCGGAGAGCTTCTTCTCGTGGATCAGGATGTAGGGCTGATCCAGGTCGGTGATCATCTTCTCCGCATTGGTGATGAAGTACGGAGAGATGTAGCCGCGGTCGAACTGCATGCCCTCGACAACGTCGAGCTCGGTCTGGATGCCCTTGGCTTCCTCAACCGTGATCACGCCCTCGTTGCCGACCTTCTGCATGGCTTCCGCGATCATCTTGCCGATGTCGGATTCGCCATTGGCGGAGATCGTGCCGACCTGCGCCGTCTCGGCCGGGCTGGTGATCTTCTTGCTGCGCTTCTTCAGCTCTTCCACCAGCGCGATCACGGCCTTGTCGATGCCGCGCTTCAGGTCCATCGGGTTCATGCCCGCGGCCACGCTCTTGGAACCCTCGCGCACGATGGCCTGGGCCAGCACGGTCGCGGTGGTGGTGCCGTCGCCGGCCAGGTCGTTGGTCTTCGAGGCCACTTCGCGCACCATCTGGGCGCCCATGTTCTCGAACTTGTCGGAGAGCTCGATCTCCTTGGCAACGGTCACGCCGTCCTTGGTGATGCGCGGTGCGCCGAAGCTCTTGTCGATCACCACGTTGCGACCCTTCGGGCCCAGCGTCACCTTCACGGCGTCAGCGAGAATGTCGACGCCACGCAGCATGCGAGCGCGGGCGTCGCCGCCGAAACGGACTTCCTTGGCAGCCATATTCAGTATTCCTTCCTAGGTCGGATAAGGCGGGATCCCTAGGCGGGTGCGGCGAGATGCCGCACCGGCGCCACAGATGGATCAGGCCGCCTTCTTCTTGCCGGTCGAGGCGGTGCCCTCGATGATGCCCATGATGTCGGACTCCTTCATGATCAACAGGTCTTCCCCGTCGATCTTGACCTCGGTGCCCGACCACTTGCCGAACAGCACGCGGTCACCAGGCTTCACATCCAGCGCCACGATGGCGCCAGCCTCATTGCGCGCACCGGCGCCAACGGCGATCACCTCGCCCTCCATCGGCTTTTCCTGGGCCGTGTCGGGAATGATGATGCCGCCCTTGGTCTTCTCCTCGGCGGTCAGCCGGCGGACCACGACCCGGTCGTGCAGGGGACGGAACTTCATGCGGATCGCTCCTGGATATTTGGGGGCCGCTCAACTGGAAGCCCTGGATGGGCCCAAGCCAGAGGGGCGGCCGGTTGTTAGCACTCTCCATCGGAGAGTGCCAGCGATCTAGGCTCTTGCCCGAACGGAGTCAAGGTATCGGCAGCAATCTTCGATGAGGAGTGCTAAAATGCTGATAACGCACACATTTTTCTTGCGGTCCGCCACCCGCCCCATGCCATGCTTCCCCCTGCCGTGCCACAGACGCGGCCAGGCGGGCCAAAAGAGCCCCCGGGGAGCCTCCGGGGAGCAACCGTCAACCGCACGGCACCAAAGGAGCAGACCGACACAGAACGGAGACTTCCATGCACGTGCAGACCCACCTGCAGCGCCAGCTCAGGGGCTACCGGCTCACCACCGCCGAGATCCTCTACCACCTGCCGGACCACCCCGCGGTGCTGCAAAGCTACACCTGGCAGGCGCTGGACCTCGCGCCCGCCTACCCCGAACTGCACAAATTCCTCGATTTCTGGAGCCGCGAGATCGAAGGCAAGCTGCACTCGGTCCGCGTCGGATCGGTGGATATCGTCACCCCCGGCCGCTGGCGCCACGCCGGCCACGTGTTCACCTTGCACTGAAATCGGTCAGGCAGCCCCTTCGGGCAGCTTCATCCACGGCGGCGGGCGCGGCACCAGCACCGCCTCGCCGCACGAGAGTGCGCCATCCAGCGCCTCCAGTCGCAAGGTCGCCAACGCCCGCGCCCCGCGGCCGGAGCGCAGCGTGCCCACCTCCGCCTCGCCGCGCCGCACCGGCGTGCCTGGCGCGGGCAGCGTGCCCTGCACCTCCACGGGCATCAGCCGCCGCTTGATCAGCCCGCGATACTTGGTCCGCGCCGTCAGCTCCTGGCCCATGTAGCAGCCCTTGGTCCAGGAAACGCCGGACAGCTCGTCGAACCCCGCCTCCAGCAGCACTGTCTTGTCCGCCTCCAGGTCGCGCGACCCTTCCGGCAGCCCGAGCGCCAACCGATACGCATCCCACGCCTCGGCCGAGGCATCCGCCGCCAAGGCCTCCGGCGCCAGCACCCGCCACCCCGCCTCCGCCAACCGCGGATCGGGTGCCACCACCGTGCCGGCCGTCACCTCAGGCACCCCACCCCAGGCCACGTGAACCTGCCAGCCCTCCAGCACCGCCACCGTCACCTTGGAGCGCAGCCGGAACCGCGAGAGCTTCTGCGCCAGCATCGCCGCCTGGCCCTGCTCCACATCCAGTAGCAGCCGCTCGCCGTCCACCAATATGAAGAAGTCGGCAAGCCACTTGCCCTGTGGCGACAGCAGCGCCGCCCACACCGCCTGCCCCGGCGCGGCCAGCGCCACGTCGTTGGAAACCAGGCCTTGCAGAAAGGCCACCCGGTCCGGCCCCTCCACCGCCACAACGGCGCGATCCGGCATATGCGCGAGTTTTGTCATCCCTCGCAGGTGGTTGCATGCGCTCTCCGCAACAAGAGGGGCTTGCATCCCGCCCGCACCTGCCCGAAACGCACCCAGCACCGAGCGGAGGATCCCATGCCCCATTTCGACCTGCTGATCACCGGCGGCACCTGCGTGCTCCCCTGGGGCATGGAGCAGACCAGCATCGGCGTCCGCCACGGCCGCATCGCCGCCCTCGGCGTCGGCGCGGATGCCACGGCCGATGAAGTGATCGACGCCACCGGCCTGCACGTCCTGCCCGGCCTGATCGACCCGCATGTCCATCTGCGCGATCCCGGCGATGCCAGCGTGGAGAGCATCCCCACCGGCACCAAGGCCGCCATCCTCGGCGGCCTCACCGCGGTGTTCGACATGCCGAACACCAACCCCTCCATCACCAACGCCGAAAAACTGGCCTGGAAGCAGGGTTACGCCGAGCAGGCCGCCTGGTGCGACATGGGCCTCTATGTCGGCGGCACCCGCACCAACATCGCGGAACTGGCGGAACTGGAAACCGGCCGCGGCGTCTGCGGCATCAAGATCTTCGCCGGCTCCTCCACCGGCGACCTGATGGTGGAAGACGACGAAAGCCTGGAGCGCGTCATGCGCGCCGGCCGCCGCCGCATCAGCTACCACAGCGAAGACGAATACCGCCTCCAGGCCCGCAAGCCGATGTTCAAGTCCGGCGACCCGTATTCCAACCACATGGTCTGGCGCGACGAGGAATGCGCCTTCCTCGGCACCCGCCGCCTGATGGCGCTGGCCACCCGCACGGGCCGCCCCGCCCACATCCTGCACGTCTCCACCCTGCAGGAACTCGATTACCTGAAGGACTACCGGGACATCGCCACGGTAGAGGTCCTGGTCAACCACCTCACCCAGTCCGCCCCGGAGGTCTACGACAACCTCAAGGGCTTCGGCGTCATGAACCCGCCCATCCGCGGGCCGGAGCACATGGAAGCCGCCTGGCGCGCCATCCGCGACGGCACGGTAGACACGGTCGGCTCCGACCACGCCCCCCACCCCCACGCCGCCAAGCTGAAGCCCTGGCCCGACTGCCCCGCCGGCCTCACCGGCGTGCAAACCCTGGTCCC
>CAMDAM010000204.1 GCA_945888575.1 Asaia bogorensis
CGGCAACGGTGCTTTTGTGCCGGCCGTTGCATGCCTCGCACATTGAAAGGACCCTGTCTCATGATCCGGCTTGCCGCCCCCCTCGCCGCCGTCCTGCTGGCCGCCACCCCGGCCTTCGCCCAGGCGCCCGCGCCGGCCGCGCCGCCCCCCGTCGCGCTCCCCCCCGCCCCGGCCCCCGCCGCCCCCCCCAAGGACGTGCCGATGGCCCGCCTGATGAGCGACGGCGCCCAGGTTCGCGGTGGCCTCGGCAACCGCATCCTGCTCCAGCTCGGCAAGTTCGTGTTCGCCTGCAAGCAGGAAGACGGCAAGCCGGCCACCTGCGACCTCATCCCCTGAGCCTGAAGGAGCGGCGCGTATGACCACGCAGGAAGGCCCGGCCTGGGCACACGCGATGTATGACGCCCTGCGCGCGCAGGGCGTCACCCAGATCGCCTACGTGCCGGATGCCGGCCATCGGGTGATGATCGACCGCTCCCTCGCCGACCCCGAGGTCCACTCCATCCCCCTCACCACGGAGGAGGAAGGCGTGGCCCTCCTGGCCGGCGCCGATCTCGGCGGCGCCCGCGGCGTGCTGCTGATGCAGTCCTCCGGCGTGGGCAACTGCATCAACATGCTTTCGCTTACCAACGGCGCCCGCTTCCCGCTGCTCACCATTGTTTCCATGCGCGGCGACTTCGGGGAGGGGAACCCCTGGCAGTTCCCCATGGGCAAGGCCACCCAGACGGTGCTGGAAGCCATGGGCGTCATCGTCCTGCGCGCCGAGGCCCCGGAAGACGTGCTGCCCACCATCCAGGCCGCCAGCACCATGGCCTTCCAATCCGGCGAGGCCGTCGCCGTCCTCCTCTCCCAGCGCCTGCTTGGCGCCAAGAAGTTCTGAGGCACCGATGGCCCAGCTCAAGCGCATCCCCGGCACCAACCAGCCCGCCGCAACCCTGGACCGCCGCCAGGCCGTCCCGGCCCTCATCGAACGTCCGACCGATTGGCTCGTCGTCGCCGGCCTCGCCGGCACCGCGCAGGAACTCTGCGCGATGACCGATGACGGCCCCAACGTGTTCGGCCTCGGCGGCGCCATGGGCGCGGGCCCGATGATGGCCCTCGGCCTTGCCCTTTCCCAGCCGAACCGCAAGGTGCTCGGCATCACCGGCGACGGCGAATTGCTGATGAATGTCGGCGCCCTGGCCGCCATCGCGCTGCAATGCCCGCCCAACCTCAAGCTCGTCTGCGTCGATAACGGCCATTACGGCGAGACCGGCAATCAGGACAGCCACACCGGCCTCGGCGTGGCGCTCGATCGCGTTGCCGCCGGCTTCGGCATCCCCACCGTGCACACCATCAACACCATGGCGGAGATCGAGGAAGGCAAGCGCATCCTCGCCGCCCCCGGCCTCGCCTTCATCCTGCTGCGCGTGAAGGATGGGCCGGCGCTCAAGAAGCCTCGCAGCCTGCGGCCGCATGTGGTGCGGGATCGGTTCCGGGCGGCGTTGCTGGGGGAATAGAAAGACTCTTCTTTTTCTGAAGAAAAAGAAGCAAAAAGACTTTTCCGACTTTGCGCCCGGTGCTCCCGGGCCAAGTCATGGAAGTTTTTTGGTTCTTTTTTTCAAAAAAGAACATCCTTCCTTGCCTTCCCTGCCTTCGCCCCCACATCCCGGCCTCCAACCGGAATGGCGAGCCTCATGGCGGAACTGGCAGTGGTTATCGGCGCAACCGGCGGCATTGGCGCAGCCCTTGCCGCCGCCCTCGAAGCGGGGGGCCACCGCGTGCTGCGCCTCGGCCGCGCCACCACCCCGCCGCTCGACCTGCTGGACGAGCCCTCCATCGCCGCCGCGGCGGCCCACATCGCCACGCTCGGCGCCCCCACCTTGGTGATCGACGCCACCGGCTTCCTGCACGGCGAGGGCATCGCCCCCGAGAAATCCTGGCGTGAGCTGGACCCCGCCCATCTCGCCCGCGCCTTCGCGTTGAACGCCATCGGGCCGGCCTTGCTGATGAAGCACCTGCTGCCGCTGCTGCCGCGCACCGGCCGCCCGGTGTTTGCCACGCTCTCGGCCCGTGTCGGCTCCATCGGGGATAATCGCCTCGGCGGCTGGTATGCCTACCGCGCCAGCAAGGCCGCGCTGAACCAGCTGGTCCGCACCGCCGCCATCGAGCTGCGCCGCCGCGCGCCCAACGCCATCTGCGTGGCGCTGCACCCCGGCACGGTGGATACCCCGCTCTCCGCCCCCTTCGCCCGCACGGGGCTGGAGGTGCGGCCGGCGGCAGAGGCCGCCGAGGATCTCCTCCGCGTCATCGCCGGCCTCACCCCGGCCGAGAGCGGCGGCTTCCTGGACCACAAGGCCGTGCCGATCCCCTGGTAGGGCGTCAGCCTGCCGGGTTCGTCTCGCCGGCCGGCGTGCGCAGCGCCAGGCGGAACACCGTCCCTTCCGGCGTCGTCCGCACCAGACCGATCTCGCCGCCCTGCGCCCGTATCAGATCGCGCGTGATCGCCAGCCCCAGCCCGGTGCCGCCCTTCTTGCCGGAGGTGATGAAGGGCTGGAACAGGCCCGCGCGTACCACCTCCGGCAGGCCCGGCCCATCATCGGCCACCGTGAGCAACACCAGGTCGCCATCCGGCACGGCCCCGACCTCCACCCGCCGCGCGCCGGCCTCGGCGGCGTTGCGCAGCAGGTTGGCCAGCGCACGGCGCAGCGAGGCCCGGTCGCCATGCGCGGCCAGGGGTGCCTCGATACTCACCGCCACCTGAAGCAGCGGGTGGCGCGTCCGCACCTCCTCGCCCACCTCCTGCACCAGGTCGCGCAAGGCCACCCGCTCGCGCGGCGCGGCCGGAACCTCGCCGGCGAAATCCAGCGTGTTGCGCGCCAGCTCGGTCGCCCGCTCCACCGTGCGGGCGATCGAATCGCCGATCCGCCGCAATGCCGGGTCCGTGTTGCCCTGCAGCCGCTCCGCCGTCAGCAGCGCGGGGGTCAGGATGCCGCGCAGATCGTGGCTCACCCGCGCCAGCGCCGCCCCCAGCGCTGCCAGCCGGGCGTTGCGCCACAGCGCCGCGCGCAGTTCGCGCTGCATTGCCGCCAGCTCGCGCTGCGCCAGCGCCATCTCGTCGCGGGTTTCCGGCGCCGCGCGGGGCTCCTCCATCGGTGCCGTCCGTTCCGGATCGGCCCGGAACGCCGCGATGCTCTGCGTCAGCCGCCGCATCGGCCGCACCAGCAGCACCAGCAGCGCCACATGCACCAGGATGCCGGTGGGGATCGCCACCGAAAGCCCGTGCAGCGCCACGGTGGCGGCTGCCTCCTTCAGATGGTCGTCCAGCTCGCCCTCGCGCAGCACGATCGACAGCACCGCCTGTGGCCGCTTCGGGCTTGGCGCCACCACCATCAGCAGCCGGTCCCCGTCGCGCGTCAGTGCCGCCAGCGTGGCCACCAGGCGGGACCAGGTGGTCTCCGTGCGCAGATCCAGCAGCGTGGGCGACAGCATCTGCCCCACTGGGGCCAGCGCCACCATCGGCCGCCCGGGTTCCTGCAGCCGCACGGAGAGCACGCCGGCCAGCCGCAGCAGCTCCTCGCGCGCCGCGCGCTCCGGCGTTCCGCCATCGGGCAGCGCCTGCACCGCGATCTGCGCCGCCACGATCCGCGCATCCAGCCATTTCTGCCGCTCGCGCTGCATCGCCGGCAGGAACAGCAGCAACTCCACCCCGACCATGACCGCCAGCGTGAACCACATCACGCGCCATGAGAGACTGCGGCGCGGCGCAGGTGCCGGCGCCTCGTCCGGCCGCTCGCTCTCGATCAGGCTCATGGGGCGATGATCGGGCCGCACCCCATGGAGTGCAACCGTTACTTGCGGCGCCTCACGGCAACTTGGCCAGCCACCCCACCAGCCGCTTGGTGCCGGCCGCGAACAGCTTCGGCACGAAGAAACTGCCCGCCGCGCGCTTGCCCGCTTCCGAGCGCGTGGGATACGGCACGATCATCCCGGCGAGCGCCGAAAGCTTGATCCCCTGCGCGATCGCCAGCGTCCAGGCGCCCAGCATCTCCCCGGCATGCGGCGCCAGGAACCCGGCCCCCAACACCTTGCCGCCCGGCGTCGCCACGATCTTGGCCAGCCCTTCGGTGCGCCGCTCCGCCTGGGCCCGGTCGTTCTCCGCCATCGGCCAGCGCAGGATGCGTAGATCCGTGTGCCCCGCCGCCCGCGCCTCCGCCTCCGTCAGGCCGACCTGCGCCAGTTCCGGGTCGGTGTAGGTCACGCGGGGCAGGGCGGCGTAGTCCAGCTTCGCCGGCAGCCGGAAGATCGCCCGCCGCACCACGATCCCCGCATGGTAGCTGCCCACATGGGTGAACAGCCGCGGCCCGATCCCCCCCGGCTTGTCACCACCGGGGTCCGCGATGTCGCCGGCGGCGAACACACGCCGGTTGCTCACGCTGCGCAGCCCGGCATCGGTGGCGATCCCGCGCGCTGTGGCCGTCACCCCGCCCGCCTCCAGCCCGAGCCCATCGAGGTTCGGCACCCTTCCGGCCGCCACCAGCAGATGGCTGCCCGCCACGCGCCGCCCGTCGGACAGCACCAGGGTCGGGCCCGGCTCCACCCGCGCCACCTCCACCCCCTCAATCAGATCGATCCCATCCGCCGCCAGCGCCGTGCGCAGCCCGGCCACCAGCTCGGGGTCGTCCTGCGGCGCGATCGTCCGCCGCTGCACCAGCGTCACCCGGCAGCCGAGCGCGGCATGCGCCTGCGCCATCTCCAGCCCGATCGGCCCGCCGCCCAGGATCAGCAGGTGCGAGGGCTTCGGCGTTACCTCGAAGATCGTCTCATGCGTGTGGAACCCTACCTCGGCCAGCCCCGGCACCTCCGGGATCGCCGCCCGCCCGCCAGCCGCCACCACGATGCGCTTGGCCGTGATCCGCCGCGCCCCCTCCGGCAGGGCGACCTCCAGCGCATCCGGCGCCACGAACCGCGCATGGCCCTGCAGCACGGTCGCCCCCAGCGCCGTGAACCGCGCAACGCTGTCCATCGGCGCGATCGCCGCGATCACTCCGTGCACATGCGCCTGCACCGCCGCCCAATCCACCTCCGGCTCCGCGATGCGGATCCCCAGCACCCCGGCCCCGCGTGCCGACCGCACCGCATGCGCGCTCGCCAGCAGCGCCTTGCTCGGCACGCAGCCGGTGTTGAGGCAATCCCCCCCCATCCGCCCGCGCTCCACCAGCGCCACCCGCAGCCCCAGCTGCGCTGCCACCGCCGTCACCGACAGCCCGGCCGCGCCCGCCCCGATCACCGCGATATCGAAATCAGCCATGCCGCGCCCTCCACCACTTCCACGCCGGCGGCAGCATCGCCAGCAGCGCCAACCCCAGCAGCGGCCCCAGCACCGGCCAGGAGACCACCACCGACAGATCCGGCGTCTGCCCGGCCTCCAGCACATGCCCCAGCCCCGCCCCGATGGAGGCGAACACCACCGCCCCGGGAATGATCCCCAGCACCGTCGCCGCCACGAACGGCCCCATCCGCATCCCCACCAGCGCGCACACCAGGTTCAGCAGCGCGAACGGCACCAGCGGGATCAGCCGCAGCGCCAGCAGCACATGGAACCCGTCCCGCTCCAGCCCCGGCCGCAACCGGTCCAGCCACGGCCCGGCCTTGCGCGCCAGGACCGGCCCCAGCGCCGTCCGCGCCGCCAGGAACAAGCCCACCGCCCCCAAGGAGGCCCCGGTCACCGCCAGCGCCGCCCCCAGCGCGATGCCGAACAGCAACCCGCCCGAAGCCGTGATCACGCCCGCCCCTGGGATCGACACCGCCACGACGGCCGCATACAGCGCCACATACCCCAGCGCCGCCGCCACCGGCCGCGCCGCCACCAGCTCCGCCAGCGCCGCCCGCCGCGCCGCCAGCCCTTCCCAGCTCAACGCCTGATGCCACCCCATCGCCCAGACGAGCGCGAGCAGCCCAACCAATCCCAGCAGCGGCAGCACCCTGCGCATCGCCAACCCTTCCATTCCCGGATACGACTCCGCACCCAGCCCGGCGTGACACCGCACGCCTGCGGTTGGCGGCTCACCGCGCCACGCGGTTGACTGGTGAAGCGGCCACCCCCTATAAGCCGCCCCCTGCAACGGGACCTCCAGCCGAGGTCCCGCCCCACCTGCTTGACCCCCCGACCATACCCGGGCACGGCCGGCAGACCTAGGCGAGATCGGAGACTGTCGTGAAGCGCACCTATCAACCGTCCAAGCTGGTCCGCAAGCGCCGCCATGGCTTCCGCACGCGCATGGCCACTGTCGGCGGCCGCAAGGTCCTGGCGAACCGTCGCGCCAAGGGCCGTTCGAAGCTGTCGGCCTGACCGGCCCGGCTTCCCACCGCCCGCCAATCCCGTTCGCGGAGGCGACCATGGCGCCGGCTCCGCATGCTTCCGGCCCACAGCAGCCCGCCGGCGGCCCCAGGCCCCGCAAGCCGCACCGCCTTACACGGCGCGCGGAGTTCCTTGCCGTGGCCGCCAAGGGCCGCCGCGCCGCCGTGCACGGCCTCGTCCTCCAGGTCCTCCCGCGGGAGGACCAGGGGCCCATGCGCCTCGGCTTCACCGTCACCAAGAAGGTCGGCAACGCCGTGGTGCGCAACCGCACCCGCCGCCGCCTCAAGGAAGCCGCTCGCCTCGCCTTGGCCGAAGCCCCGGCCACCGGCTTCGATCTTGTCCTGATCGGCCGCGACAGCACCCGCGCCCGCCCCTTCGCCGAGCTGCAGGACGATCTGCGCCGCGCCCTCAAGAAGGCCGGCGTGCCATGACACCCGCCGCGTTTCTTCTCACCGGCGCCGTGCGCACCTACCAATGGACCCTGCGCCCCTTCATCGGCGCCCATTGCCGCTTCGAGCCTTCCTGCAGCCACTACGCCTGCGCCGTCCTGGCTTCCCACGGCGCCCTGCGCGGCACCGCCCTTGCCACGAAGCGCGTCCTGCGCTGCAACCCCTGGCACCCCGGCGGTCTCGACCTGCCGCCCACGCCAAACACTCCCACCCCCCGCCAAGCTGGAACGCCCGCCTGATGGACCAGAAGCGACTTTTCCTGGCGATCGCCATCTCGGTGATGATCCTGCTCGGCTTCCAGCTGATCATGCCGGCGCCCAAGCCCGTGCTGCCCCCGCCCGCGCAAACCGCCGACACGCCCGCAGCCCCGGCCGCACCGCAAGGCCAGTCCGTCACCAGCACCCCCGCCGGCCCCGCCGCCGCCACCGCCACCACCGTGCCGCGCGAAGTCCCGCGCCTGCAGATCGACGGCGCACGCGTCCAGGGCAGCATCTCCCTCCTCGGCGCCCGCATCGACGACCTGGTGCTGAAGGGCTACCGCACCTCCGTCTCCCCCGCCGCTCCGCTCGTCCGCCTGCTGGAGCCGCGCTCGGAGAAAGACCCGTACTACATCCAGGTCGGCTGGTCCGCGGACCCCGGCACCACCGCCAAGCTGCCTGACAGCGACACGCTCTGGACCGGCACCGGCACCGTCACCCCCACCATGCCCGCCATCCTCACCTGGAACAACGGCGAGGGCCTCACCTTCGAGATCGAGGTCGGGCTGGACGCGGACTACATGTTCACCCTCACGCAGCGCGTGCAGAACGCCACCGGCGCCCCCGTCGCCCTGCACCCCTGGGCCCGCATCCGCCGCGACACCAAGCCCACCACGGAGGGCTACTACATCCTGCACGAGGGCATGCTCGGCATCCTCGATGCCCGCCTCAAGGAAGTCACCTACGACACCGCCAAGTCCGACGGCGAGAAGAAGGCCGGCGTGGCCCTCGAACAGCCCTCCACCGGCGGCTGGCTCGGCTTCACCGACAAGTACTGGCTCACCGCCATCATCCCGGACCAGAAGGCCGCCAACCTCGCCGCCGTCCGCCACATCAAGGAAGCCGGCGCCGACCGCTTCCAGGTCGATTTCGTCTCGAAGGACGCGGTTGCCGCTCCCGCCGGCGGCACCGCCACCGCCACCTGGCGCGCCTTCGCCGGCGCCAAGGAAGTCCACGTTCTCGATCGCTACGAAGACACGCTCGACGTGAAGTGGTTCAGCTACGCCGTCGATTGGGGCTGGTTCTTCTACATCACCAAGCCGTTCTTCTACTCGATCGACTGGTTCTTCCAGCTCACCGGCAATTTCGGCGTCGCCATCCTGGTCTTCACCCTCATTATCAAGCTGGCCTTCTTCCCGCTCGCCAACAAATCCTACCGCTCCATGAGCAAGATGAAGCTGCTCGCCCCAAAAATGACCGCCCTGCGCGAGCAGTACAAGGAAGAGCCGCAGAAGCTCCAGCAGGCGATGATGGAGATGTACAAAACCGAGAAGGTGAACCCCGCCTCCGGCTGCCTACCCATCCTCATCCAGATCCCGGTCTTCTTCGCGCTCTACAAGGTCATCTTCACCACCATCGAGATGCGCCAGGCGCCTTTCTTCGGCTGGATCAAGGACCTCTCGGCGATCGACCCCACCAACATCTTCAACCTCTTCGGCCTGCTGCCCTTCGATCCCGGCCAGTACAGCCACTTCCTCCATCTCGGCGTCTGGCCGCTCATCATGGGCGTCACGATGTGGGCGCAGATGAAGCTGAACCCGGCCCCGCCGGACCCGGTGCAGGCCAAGATCTTCGCCTGGATGCCGGTGGTTTTCACCTTCATGCTGGCCTCCTTCCCCGCCGGCCTTGTCATCTACTGGACCTGGAACAACCTCCTCACCATCGGGCAGCAGTGGCTCATCATGCGCCAGACCACGCTCGAGAAACCCGGAGCAGCCCGCGCGTAGGCGCGTGCTTGAGGAACCCAGCTTGAACCCAGCCACCCGCACCCCCGAAGAGGAAGCCGCCCGCATCGAAGCCGGCCGCCTCCTCTTCGCCGGCGACTGCCAGTTCTTCTTCGCCGCCCAGCAGCTGGAAAAGCTGCCACCCGCCCTGCTGCCCGAAATCGCCTTC
>CAMDAM010000205.1 GCA_945888575.1 Asaia bogorensis
ACCTGGATCACCAGCTCCGGCACCTCTGCCTCACGCGCCGGGCCGGAGGTGATGGCGGCGAAGGGGAACAGGCGGTCGACGCCGTGGCGCTTCATCACGCCGGCGAAGGCATCGGGGTCGGCGGTGATGTCGCGGATGTCGGCGCGGATGGCTTCCACCTTGCCCGGCAGCTTGGCGAAGGCGCGCTGGGCGGGGGCGGGAATGTCATCGAGTGCCGCGACCACCACATGCTCGCCGCGCTCCAGCAGGGCGTGGACGAGATTGAGGCCGACGAAGCCGGTGCCGCCGGTGACCATCACTGCCATGTCGAATGCTCCGTTACCGCGCCATCGGAGGCTGGCACGGCTTGCGCGTCAACCGGGGGGCGCCGCATCATCGCGGGAAACGCAAGGGAATACGGCCATGACCGATCTCGCCAAGATTAAGGACAAGCTGTTCTGCTCGCTACTGTCAGACGTGATGGACGCGCTGGGCACCTGGCACCAGGCGATGCCGCCGCGGATCCGGCCGCTGGATGAGAGCCTGGTGATGGTGGGACGGGCGCGGACGGCGCTGTTCGCGGACCAGTACCATGTGAAGGACGGCGAGAACCCGTATGAGCTGGAGATCCAGCTGATCGACAGCCTGAAGCCCGGTGAGATCCCGTGCTTCTCCTGCGGCGCCACTGGGCGGATTGCGCCGTGGGGCGAGTTGCTCAGCACCGCTTCCAAGGCGCGTGGGGCGGCAGGGGCGCTGATGGATGGGCTGACGCGGGATATCAGGGCGATCCGGGCGATGCAGTTCCCGGTGTTCGCCAGCGGGATCGGGCCGCTGGACAGCAAGGGGCGGGGCAAGATCATCGCGCTGGATGTGCCGGTGGAGATCGCGGGCGTGAAGGTGATGACGGGCGATCTGGTGTTCGGCGATGCGGACGGGGTGGTGGTGGTGCCGCAGGCGATCGAGAGGGAGGTGATCGCGGCGGCGTTCGAGAAGCTGAAGGGCGAGCATTCCACGCTGGCCGACCTGCAGGCAGGCATGAAGCTGGGGGATGTGTTCGCGAAGTACGGAGTTCTGTGATGATCGTCGATTGCCATGTGAACATCTTCGAGGACCGGCATGTGACGCCGCTGATGCGGGAGCAGACGCAGTTCGCGCGGCCGGGGTCGATTGGCACCAAGGCGGATGCCGACACGCTGTATGCGGCGATGAAGGGCGTGGACAAGGCGATCATCTTTTCGTTGCGCTATGCGGATTCCACCGGCGTGGACGGGGATGACGAGGTGACCGCCGCGGCGGTGGCGAAGTATCCGGACAAGTTCGTGGGGTTCGCGGCGCTGGATCCAAGGCGGGCGGACGCCATGGAGTTGCTGGAACATGCGATCCTGGATCTGAAGCTGAAGGGCGTGAAGTTCGGGCCGATCTACAATGGGGTTTCTCTGCAGGACCCTCGGCTGGATCCGTTCTACCGGTTCATGGTGAAGCACAACCTGCCGCTGACGATGCATATGGGCACCACCTATGCCCGCAATGCGCCGGCGGATTATGGGCGGCCGATCCATGTGGAAGAAGTGGCGCTGCGCTACCCGGACCTGAAGATGGTGATGGCCCATATGGGGCACCCCTGGTACGAGGAATGCGTGGTGATCGCGCGCAAGCAGCCGAATGTGTATTGCGAGGTCTCCGCGCTGCACTACCGGCCGTGGCAGTTCTACAACATCCTGATGGCGGCGCAGGAATACACCATCCATGACCGCAACAAGATCTTCTGGGGCACCGACTTCCCGTATGCGGAGGTGGAGGAATCCCTGGCAGGGCTGCGGGGGATCAACCATCTGGTGGAGGGGACCAATTTGCCGCGGGTGGCGCAGGTGACGATCGACTCGATCATCCACAGCAATCCCTTCGAACATTGGTGGCATGGCGGGTTGCAGGCCTAGCGTTAGGAAATCGG
Organism: Asaia bogorensis; assembly: GCA_945888575.1. Classification (GTDB taxonomy): domain Bacteria; phylum Pseudomonadota; class Alphaproteobacteria; order Acetobacterales; family Acetobacteraceae; genus CAMDGX01. The sequence continues at coordinate 1,931 of CAMDAM010000205.1, forward strand.
TAACGGGTTTCCCCCAGGATCGCGGTGCGGGCACACGGCCCGTGCAGCACGGGGAGGCCAGGATGGCGGGTTCATCGGTTCGGATTGCCACGCTTCAGACGGCTACGGTTCAGGGCGTGATCGGCATGAGCCCGATCGGATTGGCGGGGGGCACGGCCACGCTGCCGGCCATGGGTGCCGCGGTGACGGCGGGCGGTGGGTTTCGCGTGGTGGATTTTGCGATGCGCAGCGACTGGCCGGGGCTGGCCGGGCTGGCTTTCCTGTCGGCCGACGATGCCCCGCTGGGCGAGGCGGTGATGACGCTGCCGGACGGCGCGACGGTGCAGTTCCGCGAGGCGGTGCTCGCCTTCAGCTGAACAGCCGGGCGGCGAGATCGGGCACCAGGCCTGGGTCGTCTGGCCAGAGGGTCGGGCGGCGCTGGAACGGGAAGACCCCGGCATCGGAAGCGGTGCCGGAGAGGCCCGGGGTTTCCACCGAGACGCAGTCGCCGATGCCGGCGAAGGACAGGTGGAAGTGGAAGCCTGACTTTGCCACCAGCAGGTCCTGCGTGGCGGGATCGATGCCGGCGCTGGCAAACTGCTCCGGGTCTTGCGACCAGGCGGGGCGGGTGGTGGCGATGATGGTGATGTTGCCGGTTCTGAGCGTGGCGGTGGGGCCGACATCGGCGGACTCGCCGGCCAGATAGGGGCCGCGCTGGACGAATGTTCCCTCGCTGAGGTGGACCACTTCGAACTCGGCTTCGAAGGGGGGTTCGTTTTTGGTCCAGGTGCCGCCGAGGGACAGGCGGAGTTTTGCGCCGGGGCCGGCGCGGTGGGCGGCCTTTGCGGCGACCGGGTCTGTGACCGGGATGGCCGATTTCAGGTGCGGCCAGTTTGTTGCGATCTCATGCAGGACGTGGGTTCCGTCCCCCGGGGTGCCGGCGAGGACGCGATCGCCGTTGTCGCCGAGGATGAGCGGGCGGCCGGGGGTTCGGGCGGCGATGGCTTGGGCGAGGAGTGGGTAGTCTGCCATGAACTCGGCCTTGGCGTTCCAGGTGGCCTGGGCGAGGGTGGCGGCGGCGTGTTGCGCGGCTGCGGGGTTGGCGTTCGCGATGGCGATGACGCAGTGGCCGGAGGGGGCGGAATCGAGCGGGCCCTGGGCGTTGAACAGCGACATATCGAGCAGGCTGGGGTCGGCGGCGACGAGGGATTCGCGCTGGTCGTGCAGGCGGCGGAGCGGGCCGGTGGCGGTGGCGCCCTTGCCGAGCATGCGCATGGGGACCCAGGCGGCGGCCATGACGGGGTGGATCTCGCCACGGATTGTGCGGACGAGGAGTTCGGCGGCGCGGTCTCCGGCCTGGTCGTAATCGATATGCGGGTTGTGCTTGCAGGCGACGGCGATGGTGGCGGCTTGGAGCAGGCGGGGGGTGATGTTGCCGTGCAGGTCGAAGCTGGCGGCGATGGGGGTTTGGGGGAGGGCGTGGCGAAGGGCGGTGATGAGGTCGACCTCGCAATCGTCGATCGACTGGCTGGCGATGGCGCCGTGGAGGTCGAGGTAGATGCCGTCGGGCTTTTCGGCGAGGGCGGCTGAGAGGATTTCGGCGCGGAAGGCTTCGTAGATGCCGTTCTCGATCAGGCCGCCCGGTGGGGCGACGGCGGAGAGGACGGGGATGGGGGTGGCATTCATGGCGATGAGGCGGCGGACGGCACCGCCGAGGCCGGAGGCGGAGGTTTCGGCCTTCTTCAGCAGGGCGGCGCCGCGCATGACGACGAAGCTATCGGCGAAGGTGAGGAGGGGGGAGAAGGAATGGGCCTCGTGGAAGATCGAGGCGACGAGGATGCGGGGCATTGGGAAGCTTCCTGGGTCTCGGCCGGAGGGTTCCCGGGTTAGGCGGTGGTGGCAAGGGGTGGCTATTGTTTTGTTATCGGAATGTTTAGGGCGTGATGGGGCGCCCTGCCCCTTTGGCTTGCGAAAAAATGGAGAGGGGGCGGCGGCTTGTGCGGCTGGGGTCAGTGCGGGGCGTTGCGGAGGGGGTGCGCGCGTGTGGCGCGGGATTGCGGGCGCGGGGCGGGGGCCGGGCGCAGGCCCAATGCGGGTGCCAAGCGGAGGAGCCAGGTCGGCAGCGGGGGCTGGCGGAGGGCGCGCGGGATGAAGGCCAGGCCGGCGATGCGGGTGGCGCGGGTGGTGGCGGGATAGGCGCCGGGGCGGGACTGCCAGCGGCGGAAGAGTTGCTCCAGCTCGGTCAGCAGGCGGATGAGAAGTGCTGCCATCACGGCGCTGAGCGCATTTTGGGCGTGCGGGCGGGTGAAGGCGGATTCCGCCTGCAGGCTCGCGCGCAGGGAGGCGAACTGGTCGCCGAGGGAGAGGGGATGTGATGACATGTGAGGGATACTATCCGACGGCGATGGAGGGTGCAAGGATTTTTTTCGCTTTTGTTAGTTTCGATGATGAGGTGTGACGGAAGGGAAAGGGGGACCACGGAGAGCACGGAGCGCCACGGAGGACACGGAGAAGGGGCGTGTGGCGAGCATGTGCTCGCGGTCGATGCGGGCTGCTGCGGGAACGAAGGACTGGATTGCTTCACTTCGTTCGCAATGACGGGGTGTTTGGGTATTCTGTACGGCGGGCGCCATTGGCAAATTAGTGAAAGTCTTTTGGTTCTTTTCTTCAGAAAAGAACGCGCTTGCTTCCCTTCATGCCGGCAGCACCAGCCCGCGGCAGGGGCCGAAGCCGATGCTCGCGTGGCCTTCACGGTGGGCACGGGCGTGGAGGGTGATTTCGTCGCCGTCTTCGAGGAATTTGCGGGTTTCGCCGTTGGGGAGGGTGAGGGGTTCGCGGCCGCCGCGGGTGATTTCCATGAGGGCGCCCCAGCCGGTGGGTTCGGGGCTGGAGATGGTTCCGGTGCCGAAGAGGTCGCCGGGGTGGAGGTCGCAGCCGTTGCTGGCGTGGTGGGCGACCATCTGGGCGGGGGTCCAGTAGAGGTGCAGCGCGTTGCCGATGGAGAGGCGGGCGGGGGGTTGGTTGGCGGCGCGCATTTGGGCGGTGTGGATGGTGACTTCCAGGGTGAGGTCGAGGGCGCCGTTGGCCTGGTCTTGCGTGCTGAACAGGTGGGGGAGTGGGGCGGGGTCGCCGTTGGGGCGTGGGGGTTGGGCGCTTCTGAAGGGTGCCAGGGCTTCAGGCGTTATCACCCAGGGGGAGATGGAGGTTTGGAAGTTCTTGGCCAGGAAGGGGCCGAGGGGTTGGGATTCCCAGGACTGGATGTCGCGGGCCGACCAGTCGTTGAGGAGGCAGAAGCCGGCGATGTGGTTGGCGGCTTCGGCGATGGGGATAGGGGCGCCGGGGGCGTTGCCGGGGCCGATCCAGATGCCCATTTCGAGCTCGTAATCGAGGTTGCGGCAGGGGCCCTAGGTGGGGGCTTGTTCTTCCGGCAGTTTGCGCTGGCCTTGCGGGCGGCGGAGCGGGGTGGGCGAGGGGCGCACGGAGGAGGCGCGGCCGTGATAGGCGACGGGGACGTATTTGTAGTTGGGCATCAGGGGGTTGTCTGGCCGGAAGAGCAGGCCGCCGTTCCTTGCGTGGTGGATGCCGGCGTAGAAATCCGTGTAGTCGCCGATCTGGGCCGGGACGTGGAGGGTGCAGGCACTGGCGGGGTGAAGGAGGGTTTCGCGGGCGGGGCTGGATTCGTGCAGCAGGGCGAAGAGTTGGGTGCGCAGGGCCTGGCGGGCGGGGGCGCCGAGGGCGAAGAGGGGGTTGAGGGTTTCGGCGCATGCTTCGATGGCGTTGGCGGCTTCGCCGGTGAGGAGGCGGGCGGCGAGGGCGGCCTTGAGATCGAGGATGGAGTCGCCGATCGCGGTGCCGGGGCGTTTGGCGCCGTCCGCGGTGGAGAAGATGCCGAGGGGGAGGTTCTGCAGCGGGAAGTCGGCGTGGCCGTTGGCGCTGGGGAGCCAGGAGCGGGCGGCGGGATCGTGGGTGTTCATGCTTAGATCCCCTTGGGGGTGAAGCGCCTGTCGAGGCCGGTCCAGACCTGGTCGTAGGCCGGTTGGCGGTGGGGGGAGGCCATGGCTTGGGCGGTGGGGCGGAGGGCGCCGGAGGTTTCGAACATGAAGGCGAGGGTGCCGTCGATCTTGTGGGGGGTGAGCTCGGCGGCTTCGGCGCGTTGGGTGGTGGCGAGATCCGGACCGTGGGCGGACATCATGGGGTGGAGGCTGAAGCCGCCGGGGGAGAAGCCTTCGGCCTTGCCGTCGTAGACGCCGGTGATGAGGCCCATGCATTCGTTCATGACGTTGCGGTGGAACCAGGGGGGGCGGAACGTGTTCTCGGCCACCAGCCAGCGCGGCGGGAAGATCACGAAATCGAGGTTGGCGCGGCCCGGCGTGTCGGTGGGGGAGGTGAGGACGGTGAAGATCGACGGGTCTGGGTGGTCGAAGCTGATCGTGCCGATCGTGTTGAAAGTGGAAAGGTCGTATTTGCAGGGGGCGCAGTTGCCGTGCCAGGCGACGACATCGAGCGGGGAGTGATCGAGCGTCGTGGTCCAGAGGGTGCCGAGGTATTTCTGGACGATCTCGGTGGGTTCGCTGCGGTCTTCGAACCAGGCGGTGGGGGTGAGGAAATCGCGCGGGTTGGCGAGGCCGTTGGCGCCGATGGGGCCGAGGTCGGGCAGGCGCAGGGGGGCGCCGTGGCTTTCGGCGATGTAGCCGCGGGCGGTTTCGCTCAGCAGGATGACGCGGAAGCGGATTCCTCGGGGGAGGATGGCGATTTCGCCGGGGCGGAGTTCGAGGCGGCCGAGCTCGGTTTCGAGGCGGAGGGCGCCGTGTTCGGGGACGAGGAGGAACTCGCCGTCGGCGTTCCAGAAGATGCGGTCCATCGAGCGGTTGGCGGCGTAGAGGTGGATGGAGACGCCTTGGTCGTAGGCGGCTTCGCCGGTGGCGAACATGGTGGTGAGGCCGGCGAGGAAATCGGTGGGGGCCTCGGGGAGCGGCAGGGGGCTCCAGCGCAGGCGGTTGGGGTTGGGGGGGGCGAGCGGGGTGGCGAGGGTGGGGTGGGCGACCGGGACGTAGGGCGGGTGATTGGCGGAGGGGCGGATGCGGTAGAGCCAGGTGCGGCGGGCTTCGCTTCGGGGGACGGTGAAGGGGGTGGCGGAGAACTGCTCGGCATAGAGGCCTTGGGCAGGACGCTGGGGGGAGTTGCGGCCCTGGGGGAGGGTGCCGGGGAGGGCCTCGGTGGCGAATTCGTTGCCGAAGCCGGATTGCAGTTCCATGGCGGGGCCTCCCTGGTTGGGCGGGACGATAGTTTCGTTTGAAACTTTATGGAAGGGTCAGGGCGGGGTGCTGGCCAGGGCGATGGCCTGTTTTACGATTTCCGCGTCGCCGATGTGGTTGGCCAGGAGGAGGACGAGCTTGGCGTCTAGCCGGCGGGAGGCTTCTGGGGGGAGGTCTCGGTGGGCGTTCATCAGGGCTTCGAAGACGCCGTCGGGGTCGGCCAGGTGGGGGGTGAGGATCAGCTCTGGCACAGGGCTCTCCGGTGGGCGGCGGCGACTTGGGCTTCGGTGGGGCGGTGCCAGCGGGCGGCGATGTGGTGGTCTGGGCGGAGGAGGTAGAGGTCGCCTTCAGTGGCGCCGTAGCGGGTGGCGGCTGGGCCTTCCGGGGGGAGGGTGAGGGTGGGGAGGCCGAGGGCGGGGGTGGGGCCGAAGCTGAGGGCGCAGAAGGTTTGGGGGAGGCGGCGGAGGAGCCAGCCTTCCTCCGTTGGGGCGTCGGGCGCTGGGGTGCCGGGGGGTGGGCCGGCGGGCCATTCGGCGTCGTCGGGGGTGTTGAGGGGGGAGTTGAGGTAGGTGGCGGGGCGGGAGAGGCGGCCGGAATTGACCAGGGGGCGGGCGAAGGGGTGGTGGGCGGCGAGGTCGAGGATGGCGGCGCGGTAGGCGTGGGCGGCCTCGTTCTTCGGGGTGATGAAATCGGTGCTGCGGGTGGAGTTCAGGATGTTTTCGTCGGCGGCGGGGATGCGTTCGGCGTCGTAGGTGTCGAGGAGGGAGGCTGGGGCTTCGTTGTTCAGGATGGCGGCGAGTTTCCAGGCGAGGTTGTCGGCGTCCTGCAGGCCGCCATTGCCGCCGCGGGCGCCGAAGGGGCTGACCTGGTGGGCGGCGTCGCCGAGGAAGAGGATGCGGTTGTGGCGGAACTTTTCGAGGCGGCGGCAGCGGAAGGTGTAGACGCTGACCCATTCGAGTTCGAATTCGGTGTTCGGGCCGAGCATGGCCTGGACGCGGGGGCGGACGTTTTCGGGGCGCTTTTCCTCTTCCGGGTCGGCGTTCCAGCCGAGTTGGAAATCGATGCGCCAGACATTGTCGGCCTGGCGGTGGAGGAGGACGGAGCCGCCGGGGTGGAAGGGGGGGTCGAACCAGAACCAGCGCTCGGCGGGGAAGGGGGCCTGCATGGTGACGTCGGCGATGAGGAAGCGGTCCTGGAAGACCTTGCCGACGAAGGGGAGGTTCAGGCTGCGGCGGATTTCGCTGCGGGCGCCGTCGGCGGCGAGGAGCCATTCGGCGTGGAGGGTGGTGGGGCCGTGCGGGGTTTCGATGGTGAGGGTGCCGTCGGGGGTGGCGTGGGTGACGCGGTGCTTCCAGCGGAGGTCGACGCCGGCTTGTTGGCAGGCTTCGACCAGGAGTTCTTCGAGATGGTACTGCTGGAGGTTGATGAAGGCGGGGAATTCGTGGCCGGGTTCCTGCTGGAGGTCGAAGGCGAAGACCTGGTTCTCGCCGGCGAAGACGCGGCCGGTGTTCCAGGTGACGCCCTTTGCCAGCAGCGCGTCGCCTAGGCCTAGGCGGGAGAGATATTCCAGGCTGCGCTTGGCGTGGCAGATGGCGCGGGAGCCGATGGAGACGGTGTCGTCGTCGTCGAGCAGGACGGGCTTGATGCCGCGCTGGGCGAGGTCGAGGGCGGTGGCGAGGCCGACCATGCCGCCGCCGACGATGATGACGGGGTGGCGGGTGCCGTGGTCGGTGGGGGGGTGGTGGGGGTAGCGGGGT
>CAMDAM010000206.1 GCA_945888575.1 Asaia bogorensis
AGCACGCGGCCCCAGGCCTCGGCCAGCGCCACCACTTCCGCGGGTGTGGGCGCGATGCCGGCCAGGATGCGGGTGCGGGCTTCCTCGACCGGGATCATCGGCCTACTCCTGGGTGAAATCGCCGGACTTGCCGCCGGACTTCGCGACCACGCGCAGCCCCTCGATACGCATGCCGCGATCGACGGCCTTGCACATGTCGTACACGGTCAGCGCCGCGACCGAGGCGGCGGTGAGCGCCTCCATCTCCACGCCGGTCTGGCCGGTGGTCTTCACCGTGGCGGCGATCTCCACCGTGTCTTCGCCTTCGGGTTCGAGGTCGATGGTCACGTTGGTGATCGGCAGCGGGTGGCACAGCGGGATGAGGTCGGCGGTGCGCTTGGCGGCCATGATGCCGGCCAGGCGCGCGACGCCCAGCACGTCGCCTTTCTTGGCCGTGCCGCCGCGGATCATGGCGAGCGTTGCGGGCTGCATCACCACGCGGGCTCGGGCGGTGGCGGCGCGGTCGGTGACCGGCTTGGCGCCGACATCGACCATGACGGCGCGGCCTTCGGCGTCGAAATGGGTGAGCTTGTCGCTCATCCGTGCATCAACGTGCGGGTGGCGGCTGCGAGATCCTCCTGCCGCAGCAGGCTTTCGCCGACCAGAAAGCGCTTCACGCCGTGGCCGGCGATGCGGGCGAGGTCTTCGTGCAGCCTGTAGCCGCTCTCGCCGACGATGACGCGATCGGAGGGGACGAGCGGGGCGAGTTCCACCGTGGTCTCGAGGCTGGTCTGCATGATCCTGAGATTGCGGTTGTTGATGCCGATCAGCTTCGTGCGCAGCTTGAGGGCGCGCTCCAGCTCGGCGCGATCGTGGCTTTCGACCAGCACGTCCATGCCGAGTTCGAAGGCGCGGGCTTCCATCTCGGCGGCCTGGGCGTCGGACAGGATGGCCATGATGAGCAGGATGCAATCGGCACCCAGGGCGCGGCTTTCGTCGATCTGCCAGGGGTCGATCATGAAGTCTTTGCGCAGGGCCGGCAGGTCGCAGCCGGCGCGGGCGCGCACCAGGTCGTCGTCGGTGCCGCGGAAATAGGGGCCGTCGGTCAGCACGGAGAGGCAGGCCGCACCGCCGCGCTGGTAGGCGGCAGCGAGTTCTGCGGGGTCGAAATGCGGGCGGATGTCGCCGCCGGAGGGCGAGGCCCGCTTGATCTCGGCGATGATGCCGAATTCGCCCGCTGCCACCTTGCGATCGAGCGCGGCGGCGAAGCCGCGGGGGGCGGGGGCTTGGGCGAGGCGTGCGGACAGGTCGGCCCCGGCGGCTTTGCGGCGGGCGACTTCGGCGGCGGTGTCGGCGCAGATGCGCAGTAGGATGTCGGGGGGCGCGCTCATGCCGCGGTCTCGCGCTTGAGGGTTTCGAGGGCAGCCAGGGCGGCGCCGCCGTCGATGCTGGCGGCGGCGAGGCCCACGCCTTCGCGCAGGCTGCCGGCGCGCCCGGCCACGATCAGCCCGGCAGCGGCGTTCAGCAGCACGGTATCGCGGTAGGCGCCCTTCGCGCCCTGCAGCAGTGCCATCATGGCCGCAGCGTTCACCGTGGCATCGCCGCCGCGGATCGCCTCCAGCGGGGCGTAAGGCAAGCCAGCCTCTTCGGCCGTGACGGTGAACTCGCGCACCGTACCGTCCGCGAGCGCCACCACCTTGTTCTCCCCGGCGATGGTGAGTTCATCCAGCCCCTGGCCGTGCACCAGCCACACATCGGTGGAGCCGAGATTGGCCAGCGTCTCCACCATGGGGCGGGCCCAGGCGGGGTCGAACACGCCGGTGAGCTGGCGCTTCACCTCGGCCGGGTTCGCCAGCGGGCCGAGCAGGTTGAAGATGGTGCGGGTGCCGAGTTCCACGCGCGGGCCGGCGGCGTGGCGCAGGGCGGCGTGGTGGCGGGGGGCGAACAGGAAGGCGCAATGGGCGGCGCGCAGCACCGCGGGCAGGCGCGGCAGCGGCACTTCCACGTTCACGCCCAGGGCGGTGAGCACATCGGCGCCGCCGGTGCGGGACGAGAGGGCACGGTTGCCGTGCTTGGCCACCGGAACGCTGAGGCCGGCCAATACGAAGGTGACGGCGGTGGAGACGTTCAGGCTGCCGGAGCCGTCGCCGCCGGTGCCGCACACGTCGATCGCACCTTCGGGTGCCTCCACCCGGTTCATGCGCGCGCGCATCGCCCGCACCGCGCCGGTGAGCTCGGCCACCGTTTCGCGCCGCACGCGCATCGCCATCAGCATGCCGGCGATCTGCGCGGGCGTGGCCTCGCCGGCCATGATGACGCCGAACGCGGCTTCCGCCTCGGCCTCGCTGAGCGATTCGCCCGTGGCCAGCCGTGCGAGAACGGGCTTCAGGTCTCCTGCCGTGCCGGACATGGGATCAGGCCGCTTTCGCCGGCGAGTTCAGGCCGCGCGCGATATCCAGGAAGTTCTTCAGGATCTCGTGGCCGTGCTGGCTGGCGATGCTCTCGGGGTGGAACTGCACGCCGAAAATCGGCAGCGAGCGGTGGCGCAGGCCCATGACGATGCCGTCGGTGTGGGCGGTGGGCACCAGCACGTCCGGCATCGTCTCGGCCTTCACCACCAGGGAGTGATAGCGCGTGGCCTCGAACGGGGAGGGCAGGCCGGAGAAGATGTCGGTGCCGCCATGGGTGACGGGGCTGACCTTGCCGTGCATCGGCACCGGCGCGCGCACCACCTCGCCGCCGAAGGCCTGGCCGATCGCCTGGTGGCCGAGGCACACGCCCAGGATCGGAATGCGCCCGGCCGCCGCAGCGATCAGGTCGAGGCAGATGCCGGCCTCGTTCGGCGTGCACGGGCCCGGGGAGAGCACGATCGCCTCCGGCGCCATGGCCATGGCCTGCTCGACGCTGATCTTGTCGTTGCGCCAGACCTGGCAGCGCGCGCCGACATCGCCCAGGAAGTGGACGAGGTTGAAGGTGAAGCTGTCGTAGTTGTCGATCAGGAGGATCATGGCACGCAATTTGGCCGAGGGCGGGGCAGGGGTCAAATGATGCCGGGGCCTTCCCGTGCGGCTGGCCCCTGGCGCGGCATGAGATGCGTGGCCGGAGATCATTCGGCCTGCACGGTCAAAACAGAGACCGTCCACGCGGTTCTGGGCAATGCAGATCTCCAATCGTGACGGAAGTATTGGAAAAAATCATTTATCGTCATCGTCAAAATACCGATGGCACCGTGAATTAACGATGCATTCATGATTCCAACTATTTGATATATCGGCACAAATACTGTCGTTGAAAGCGCGCTGTAACCACTTCGCCGTAACTTGATGCGTGCCGGTTCCTGGCGCGGTTCCCTCCGCCGCCACGCCCGGCACGGCACAGGAGATGCTGCCATGTCCCGCTTCCTTCGCGCCCTCGCCGCCGACCGTCGTGGCGTTACCGCCATGGAATACGGCCTGATCGCCGGTGTTCTCGCGGTGGGCCTCGTCACCGCGTTCACCTCGCTCACCGGCCGCCTGACCAACGCGTTCAACGCGCTGAGCTTCTGACACCGTTACCGCCCGGTCCGCCGCATGGGGCCGGGCGGCGCGCGCCGTAAGCCGGATGTAACATTCAGCCGTTACATCTGGTCCACCAGCGCCCAGCGCTGCGGCGCATTCCGGTGCGCGGCCGAGCCTGCCACAGGAGCTCCCGCCATGCCGAAAAATGCCAAGACCCTCGCCGCAGACAGGAAGGGCGGGAGTGCCACCGAATACGGGATGATTGCCGGCATTATCGCCGTCGGGATCGCCGGTGCGTTCACGACCTTCACCAGCCGGCTGCTGAATGCGATGAATGCGCTGAGCTTCTAGGCGCCTGCGGTTGCAGCCTTCGCCAAATTATGCCACATCGAAACGAATGGCATATGGAGGCGGGCGATGAGCGACGCGCAGGCATCCCTTCTCGACCGGATCGGCAGCGCCGCCAAGAACATTGCCCTGGTCGTGGCCCTGGGCGCGAGCGGCCTCAATCTCTGGTTCTACTTTGAAGACCGGGACTCCCGCGCGGCCAAGGAGGTCTTCGACAACCAGGTCACCATCACCAAGCTGTATTTCGAAAAGTTGGCCACCCTCAAGGGACCGGATTGGTGCCGCGAGGGGGCCGTGTTCGCCGAGGCCTCCACCATCCTCGCGCGCATGACGCTGGAGGAAGCCCAGGCCGCCGGCCGCGCGCGGGCCGAGGCGGCGAAGCTGAAGGGCGAGCAGCGCCTTGCCGTGGCGCTGGTGGCCAATTTCGACAAGCGCCGTTTCGAGGAATGCCAGGGAACGCTCTCGGTTGGGGCCTCCGGCGGGGGCATTGCCTATGTGGAGCCCCAGCCTGGCCTGGTGGCCGCCACCTACACCCCGCCCCAAGGCGCCGCGGCAGCGGCGCAGCGCCCGGCACCCGCGCCCGCCCCGGCGCCTGCCACTGGCCTGGTGGCACCGGTCAGCGCCACCTTCACCCTCTACATCCAGTACGAGGTTGGCACGCCGGGCCAGGCGGCCGCCAGCCGGATCCGCAGCCAGGTCGGCCAGGGGCTGGTGGCCGAAGGCACACGGATCCTTACCCCTGGCGCCGAGGCCGTGAAGCAGGTTCCGGACCGCGACCAGATCCGCATCTACCGCGACGAGGATGAGCCCCGCGCCCGCGCCATCGCCAAGGCGCTGAACCTGCCAGACGTGCAGATCGTCAGCCTGGCCCGCGCCTACCGCAACCTGCCGGCCAATACGATGGAGCTGTGGCTCAAGGGGAGCTGAGCGTGCGCCGCACCGCGTTCTGCCATCCGGCATACAGATGCGCCCGCTCCGCTTCCGCCATGTGGGGCAGGAAGCGGCGCTGCAGCGCCCAGCTCTGCGCGAAGGCCTCTGGCGAAGGGCAGGCCCCGGTGGCCAGGCCCGCGAGATAAGCCGCCCCCAGCGCCGTGGTTTCCTGCACCACCGGGCGATCCACCGGGGCGGCGAGCTGGTCGGCCAGGAACTGCATCGTCCAGTCGCTGGCGACCATGCCGCCATCCACGCGCAGCACGGTTTGCGCCGCACCCTGCCAATCCGCGCGCATCGCCTCGATCAGGTCGCGGGTCTGGTAGGCGACGCTTTCCAGCGCGGCGCGGGCGAATTCGGCGGGGCCGGAATTGCGGGTGAGGCCGAAGATCGCGCCGCGCGCCTCGGCATCCCACCACGGCGCGCCCAGGCCGGTGAAGGCCGGCACGAGATAGACGCGCTGCGCCGGATCGGCGGACTCCGCGAGCCTACCGGAGTCCGCCGCGTCCTTCAGCGTGCCGAGACCGTCGCGCAGCCATTGCACCGCGGCCCCGGCGACGAAGATGGCGCCTTCCAGCGCGTAGGTGCGGCGGCCATCGAGCTGCGCGGCGACGGTGGTCAGCATGCGGTTGCGCGAGGCGACCGGGGTATCGCCGGTGTGCAGCAGCAGGAAGCAGCCAGTGCCGTAGGTGGATTTCACCATGCCGGGCGAAAAGCACGCCTGGCCGATCATCGCCGCCTGCTGGTCCCCGGCGATCCCCGCGATCGCGATCTCGCCGCCCAGCGCCGCGGTGGTGCCGAACATCCCGGCGCAGTCGCGCACCTCCGGCAGCAGGCTGGCCGGAATGCGGAACAGGGCGAGCAGGCGGGGGTCCCAGGCACCGGCGCGGATGTCGTAGAGCATGGTGCGGCTGGCGTTGGTGGCGTCGGTCGCATGCACCCGGCCTTCGGTCAGGCGCCAGAGCAGCCAGCTATCCACGGTCCCGAAGGCCAGCCGCCCGGCCTCGGCATCGGCCCGGGCGCCGGGCACGTTGTCCAGGATCCAGGCGATCTTGGTGGCGCTGAAATAGGGGTCGAGCAGCAGGCCGGTGCTGGCCGAGACCGCCGACTCGTGCCCGCCGTCGCGCAGGGCGGCGCACATCGGCGCGGTGCGGCGATCCTGCCAGACGATGGCGCGGTGGACGGGTTTGCCCGTTTCGCGATCCCACACCAGCGTGGTTTCGCGCTGATTGGTGATGCCGATGCCGGCGATGTCGGCCGGGGTCGCGCCCGCCATCGCCATCGCCTCGCGCAGCACCTCCAGCGAGTGCTGGAACAGGTCCTCAGGCTCGTGCTCCACCCAGCCGCTATCGGGGAAATGCTGCGGCAGGTCGCGCCTTGCCGTGGCCACCGGCGCCAGGGTGGGCGCGCGGAAGGCGATGCAGCGCGTGGAGGTGGTGCCCTGGTCCAGCGCCAGGATCAGGTCTTTCGCCATCGTTTCCCCCCTTCGGCGCGCGGGCTCTCAGGCCCGCTTCGCCCCCTGGATCGCCGCCCACACCTTCTCCTGCGTCGCCGGCATGTCCATGTGGGTGACGCCGTACTCCGCCAGCGCATCCACCAGCGCGTTCATCACCGAGGGCAGGGCCCCCGCACAGCCCGCCTCGCCGCAGCCCTTGGCGCCAAGCCCGTTGGTGCGGGCCGGCACCGGGTGGCTGATGAAGCCGAAGCCTGGAACATCGGCGGCATGCGGGATGTGGTAGTCCATGTAGGAGCCGGTCAGCAGCTGGCCGTCCTCGCTGTAGACCATCGCCTCGCCCAGTGCCTGGCCGATCCCCTGTACGATGCCGCCATGCGCCTGGCCTTCCACCATCAGCGGGTTCAGCAGCGTGCCGAAATCGTTGACGGTGCTGTATTTCACCACCTCCACCACGCCGGTTTCGGGATCCACCTCCACCTCCGCGATGTGGCAACCGTTCGGGAAGGCGCTCGGCACGCCGGGCACCACCATCGCCACGTCCAGCGTGGCCGGCACGCCCTCCGGCAGCTTCAGCCCGCCGCGCAGCTTCTCCGCCAGTTCCATGATGCCGATGCCGCGATCGGTGCCGGCGATGCTGAACCGCCCGCGCGAGAATTCGATATCGGCCGCCGATGCCTCAAGCACATGCGCCGCGATCTTGGTGCCGCGGGCGATCACCTCCTCGGAGGAAACCGCGATCGCATTGCCGCCATTCATCGCCGAGCGCGAGCCGCCGGTGCCGCCGCCGGCCAGCAACTGGTCGCTGTCGCCTTGCACCAGGCGGATCTTGTCGAAGGGCACGCCGAGCTTGTCCACCAGCACCTGGGCGAAGGGCGTCCAATGCCCCTGGCCGTAATCCAGCGTGCCGGAGACGATGGTGACGCTGCCATCCTCCTCGAAGCGGATGCCGCCCATCTCGTTGTTGGCCGGCGCGGTCACTTCCAGATACTGGCCGATCCCCCGCCCGCGCAGCTTGCCGCGCGCCTGGCTCTCCGCCTTGCGGGCGGCAAATCCATCCCAATCAGAGGCTTGCAGGGCGCGGTCGAGAATGGTCGGGAAGTCGCCGCTGTCGTATTCCATGGAGGACGGCGCCTTGTAGGGCATCATCCCCGGCAGGATGTGGTTGCGGCGGCGCAGCTCGATCGGGTCCTTGCCCATTTCGCGGGCGGCCGTGTCGATCAGCCGCTCCATGTAGTAGTTGCCCTCGGGCCGCCCGGCGCCGCGATAGGCGCCCACCGGGGTGGTGTTGGTCACCACGCACTGCACCTGCACCGAAAGGGCAGGGGTGCGGTACACGCCGATGACATTCTTCACGATGTTCATCGTCGGCGGCTGGGTGGTGGAGTTGGACAGCACCGCGCCGATATTGCCGAAGCCGGTCACGCGGATGGCGAGGAAATTGCCCTCGGCATCCAGCGCCAGCTCCTGCACATGCTCATGGCTGCGGCCCTGGCTGTCGGACAGGAAGCTGTCGCTGCGCTCGTCGGTCCACTTCACCGGGCGGCCGAGCGCCTTCGCGGCGTACAGCGCGCAGACATATTCGGGATAGACGCCCTTCATGCCGAAGCTGCCGCCCACGTTGCCGGTCAGCACGCGCAGCTTGTCCGCCTCCACGCCCATGATCTTGCTGAGGTTGCTCTTCATCCCGAACACGCCCTGGCAGCCGACACGGAACACGAAGCGCCCCTCGGCGGCATCCCACTCGGCCAGCGCCGAGCGCGGCTCCATGGCGCAAACCACGATGCGGGAGTTCACGATCTTCATGCGCGTGATGTGCGCCGCGCGGGCAAAGGCAGCCTCCACCGCCGCATGGTCGCCGAACTTGAAGTCCAGGATCACATTGCCCGGGGCTTCCTCATAGAGCTGGGGGGCGCCTGGCTTCACCGCCTCTTCCGCGGTCAGCACCGTGGGCAGGCTGTCGATATCCAGCATCACCGCCTCGGCGGCGTCCTTGGCCTGCTGCACCGTCTCGGCCACCACGAAGGCCACGGGCTCGCCCACATAGCGCACCTTGCCGGTGGCCAGTGCCATCTGGATGGGCTTGGGGATCGGGCGGTCGTCGTGGTTCTTGCCGATCACGTTGGCATTCATCGGCTTGATGCCGGCCGCCACCAGGTCCGCCGCCGTCACCACCGCCAGCACGCCGGGCATGGCGCGCGCGGCTTCGGTGTCGATCCCGTTCAGCACGCCATGCGCCACGCGGCTGCGCACCACCACGGCATAGGCCTGGCCGGGCAGGTTCATGTCGTCGGTGTAGCGCCCCTCGCCGCGCAGCAGCACCGGGTCTTCCAGGCGCGACACCGGTTGGCCGACGGCAAAGCGGCCGGGGGCCAGCATGTCGGGGGCGTGAAGGGTGGACATCTCGTTCATGCGGCAGGCTCCGGCAGGATCACTCTGAACGTAAGGTGGCGGCCCCGCCCGGGTTGCGCAACCTCAGGGCATGGCCCCGGCCCGCGCCTGTGCGCCCGGGGCTTGGAATGTGCCCTCGCGCCGCTTCCATAGGGAGCCGACGCCGGCCGGCTCGTACAGCGCCTGGATCGCAGCCCCCAGCACCGGCGGCATCGCGCGAAGGTCGGCGTCGAAATCTACCAGCATCGGGTGAACCCGCCCGCTCAGCAGGTCGGCG
>CAMDAM010000207.1 GCA_945888575.1 Asaia bogorensis
TCGGCTTCGGTGCTCTCCCGCCCCAGCGCGGCATTGCGGTGCGGGTAGCGGCCGAAATCGCGGATCACCACCAGGTGGCGCCAGGCGAAATCGACCATGCGCGGCTTCCACTCCGTCTCCGGCAGCGATTCGAACAGCCGCACCGACACATCCTGGTCCACCATCGCCTCGGAATGCTCGATCACGAGGTAGAGGAAGGCGCGCTGCACGGCGGTGACGCGCGCCTCGATGCCGTCGGCCAGGGCGTGGCGCACGATCCGGCGCGCCCGCTCATCCCCGGCGAAGGCGAGGGGGGAGCCGCGATGGATGTTGCGGGCGAACTGGTCCAGCACCAGCAGCAGTGCCAGCGTGCCTTGGTCGTCCGCTGTCCAGTGGTCGAGCGCACCGGCCTGGGCGGCGGCGACGGTGGGGCCGAAGCGGTCGCGGATCGCGTCGTCGAAATCTGGCCGCTTGGTGAACCAGGGGTCGCGGCGCCAGACGGTCGGGTCACCCTCGTACCAGCAATCGAGCACATCCAGCGGGTTGGCGAGGGGTGTCGTCATCGTATGGCCTTTGGTGGAACAGGTTCGTCAGCGGATCAGAAACCCCCGCCGGCGTCCAGCCAGGCCTGCTCGGCGGCGGTATTTGTCCGCCCCAGCGCGGCATTGCGGTGCGGGAAACGGCCGAATTCGCGAATCACGTCCTGGTGGCGGTGGGCATAGTCCACCACGCTGGCGCGCCATTCCGCCGGGGGCAGGCTTTCGAACAGGCGGATCGACAGGTCCTGATCGGCCAACGCTTCCGAATGCTCGAAGGGCAGGTAGAGGAACACGCGCTGCACCGGGGTGAGCTTCGCCTCCGCGCCGGCGTCGATGGCGGTGCGGGCAATGCGGCGGGCATGGGCGTCGCCGGCGAAGGCGAGGTAGCTGCCGCGATGGATGTTGCGGCCGAACTGGTCCAGCAGCAGCAGCAGCGCCAGCGCGCCCTCCGGCGTGACGGCCCAGCCATCCAGTACGCCATCCTGCGCGGCCTGCACGGCGGTGGCGAAGCGGGTGCGGATCGTGGTGTCGAACGCGTCGCTTTTCTTGAACCAGGGATCGATGCGCCAGGTGTCTGGCGCGCCCTGGAACCAGAAGTCCAGCACGTTGTGCGCCGTGATGCTGTCGGTCATTGGATCACCTTGCCAAATCGGCCCCCGGTCCAGGGCCAGTAGATGATGGCGGCGCGCCCGACCAGGGATTCGACGGGAACATAGCGCATTCGCCCATCCAGCCGACTGTCCAGGCTGTTCTCCACGTTGTCGCCCATCAGGAACACGTGGCCGGGCGGCACGTCGAACCGCTCCGTGTTCTGGCCCATGGCCGCGCCGGGGATGCGCAGCACCTCCACCACGGGCCCATCGGGCAGGGCCCAGGACTCGCGCCCCTCAGCCCCGGGCGTGACCGACACCGGGGTGCCGTTCAGAACCAGCTGGCCGCGGTTCATCTGCACGGAGTCGCCGGGCAGGCCGATCACCCGTTTCACATAGGCGGCCCCGCCGGGGGTGAGCGTGAACACCGCCACCTCGCCGCGACGCAGCGGGTTGGCCTCGTACCAGCCCTCCTGCACCACGAAGCGGTCGCCCACCAGCAGGCTGGGGATCATGGAGCCGCTGGGGGCGTAGAAGCTGCGCCAGGCCAAGGGCTCGCCGGGCACCAGCGCCAGGCCGGCGCCCAGGGCAATCGTGCCTGCCGCCACGCCCAGTCGCTTACGCCAGCCACCCGGCTCGGCGGTGCGTGCCCGGCGCCAGGAATCGAAGGACGCGAACAGCGCCAGGGCCAGCATCAGCACCAGCCAGGCGGCGGCGAGCAGCAGCAGCGGAACCGTTACCCGCGCCGCGGACTGCACCGCGAGGTAGCCGAGCTGCCCCGCCAACCCCAGCCCGGCGAGCAGCCAGGCGCGGCGATGGTCGCGCGCCAGCGCATGCCCGAGCCCGGGCAGCAGCAGCGAGAGGAGCGCGAGCAGCCCGGCCGGGAGCCGCTTCACCCCAGCGCCCGGGCCAGCACCTGCACCGAATGCAGCGCGCGCCGCCCGCCCAGCGACTCGATCTGGTGCCGGCAGGAGGTGCCGTCGGCCACGATCAGGTCCTCGGCCGCCGCCGCGCGCACCGCCGGGAGCAGCCCGGCTTCGGCCATGGCGCGCGAGGCATCCTGCGTTTCCGCCTGGTAGCCGAAGGCGCCGGCCATGCCGCAGCAGCTGGAGGCGATCGGCTTCACTGTCAGGCCGGGCACCGCGCGCAGGGCGGCGAGGCCGGGCAGAAACGCGCCGAAGCTCTTGGCGTGGCAATGGCCATGCACGTGCGCGGTGGCCGCCAGCACCTGCAACGGTAGCTTCTCGGCATGCTTGGCCAGGAACTCGCCCAGCAGCAACGCGCGCTTGCCCAGGCTTTCCGCCTCCGGCCCAGGGAGTAGCGACGCGAATTCGTCGCGCAGGGTCATCAGGCAGGAGGGCTCCAGCCCGATCACCGGGCGGTCTCCGGCAAGGGCTTCCAGCGTGCGGCGGGCTTCCTCGCGCGCCCGGTCCACCATCCCCGCGGAGAGATAGGTGCGGCCGCAGCACAGGTTGCGCCCGTCCCAGCTGGCGGCGATCTCCACCCGCAGCCCGGCGGCGCGCAAGACCTTCACGGCGGCGCGCAGGATTTCCGGCTCGAAATACCGGTTGAACGTATCGGCCAGCAGCAGCACGTCGCCGTTCGTGTCGGCCTCGTCGTTGCGGAACGGGTTGCATGTGAATTCCGGCAGATCGCGGCTTGCAGCGAAGCCGACCTTTGCCGACAGCGCGCGCAGCGCCGGCACCTTGTTGCGCAGATTGGCGAGTGCGGGGAACCGGCTGGCCCAGGGGGCGAGGCGGGGCAGGGCGGCCACCAGCCTGTCGCGCAGCTTCACGCCGTGGCGGTCGGCGCGGGCGGCCTGCACCTCGATCTTCATCTTGGCCATGTCCACGCCGGTGGGGCATTCGCGCCGGCAGGCCTTGCAGGAGACGCAAAGGGCAAGCGCCTCCGCCACCTCATCGCCGGCCATCGCGTCCGCGCCGAGCTGGCCGGTCAGCGCCAGCCGCAGCGTGTTCGCCCGCCCGCGAGTCACGTCCTTTTCGTCGCGCGTGGCCCGGTAGCTCGGGCACATCACCCCGGCATCGAAGCTGCGGCAGGTGCCGTTGTTGTTGCACATCTCGACGGCCCCCAGCATCCCGCCAAGCGGGCCGGGCCAGGCGGACCAGTCCAGCTTCGGCGTGAAGCCCGGTGCCGCGCCGTAGCCGGGCGGGTAGCGCAGCAGGGAGCGGTCATCCATGCGCGGCGGATCGACGATGCGATTGGGGTTCAGCAGCCCCGCGGGATCGAACGCCGCCTTCACCCGGCCGAAGGCGCCGACGATCCGTTCGCCGAACATCGGCGTGTGGAACTCGCTGCGCACGATGCCGTCGCCATGCTCGCCGGAATGCGAGCCCTTGTAGTCCCGCACCAGGGCGAAGCATTCCTCGGCGATGGTGCGCATTCGGGTCACATCGGCCCCGTCCTTCATGTTCAGCACCGGGCGCACATGCAGGCAGCCGACCGAGGCGTGGGCATACCAAGTGCCCTTGGTGCCATGTTTCTCGAATACGTCGTTCAGTCGTTCCGTGTAGTCGGCGAGGTCGGCCAGCGGCACGGCGCAGTCCTCGATGAAGGAGACGGGTTTTCCATCCCCCTTCATCGACATCATGATGTTCAGGCCGGCCTCGCGCACCGAGGCGATCTCGGCCTGGAACGTGGCGTCGGTGGCACGCACCACCATACCGGGGTAGCCGAGATCGGCCATCATCGTGTCCAGCTCGGCGAGCTTGGCCAGCAGCGGTGCATCCTCGTGGCCGTGGAATTCCACCAGCAGGATCGAGTCCGGCTCGCCGATCAGCATGCGGTCGATCGTGCTGCGGTAGATCGGGATGGCGCGGCCGAGATCGATCATGGTGCGGTCCACCAGCTCCACCGCCTCGGGGTCCAGCGTCACCAGGTGCTGGCTGGCGGCCATCGCGGCGCGGAAGCTGGGGAACTGGCAGATGCCCAGCATCTTGCGCGGCTTGATCGGGTGGAGAATGAGCTCCAGCGCCGCCGAGAAGGCCAGCGTGCCCTCGCTGCCCACCAGCAGGCGGGCGAGGTTCTCCCGCCCCTCGGCGCGGGCCCGCGGTGTCAGCGTCTCGATGTTGTAGCCGCCAACGCGGCGCAATTCGGTGGGGAAACGCGCGGCAATCTCGTCGGCTTCGGCGGCACCCAGCGCGCGCAGGTCCTGGATCAGGGCGGCGACGCGGGCGGGCATGTCGGCGCCGAGATTGTCCGGCAGGGCGCCGAAGCGGTGGCCGGTGCCGTCGGCCAGGATGGCGTCGATGGCACTCACGTTGTCGGCCATCAGCCCGTAGCGGATGGACTTGCTGCCGCAGGAATTGTTGCCCGCCATGCCGCCGATGGTGCAGCGCGCATGGGTGGAGGGATCGACGGGGAAGAACAGCCCGTGCTGCTTCACCGCGCCGTTCAGGTGGCCGAGCACGATGCCGGGCTGCACCAGGGCGCGGCGGGAGGCGGCATCCACCTCCAGCACGCGGTTGAGGTGCTTGGAGCAATCGATCACCAGCGCGCGGTTCACTGTCTGCCCGCACTGGCTGGTGCCGCCGCCGCGCGGCAGCACGGGGATGCCGGCCTCGCGGCAGATCGCCATGGCGGCCTGCACGTCCTCGATGCGTTTCGGCACCAGAACGCCCACGGGCATCATCTGGTAGATCGAGGCGTCGGTGGCGTAGCGCCCCCGATCACCGGCGGAAAACAGTACCTCGCCTTCGGTTTCGCGCTTCAGGCGGTCGGCGATGGAGGAGGTGGCAAACGGTGCGTTCATGCGGGAGGATAGGCGCTGCCCCGTCCCTTTTGGCAAGAAGGCCCGCCATGACGCTCGCGCCGCTGTTGAATGCCCCGCTCGCCGTGCAGCTGCACGCGCTGGCCGCCGCCTCTGCCTTCGTGCTGGGGATCGTGCAGTTCGCCTCGCCCAAGGGCACGCGCCCGCACCGCATGCTGGGCTGGATCTGGGCGGGGCTGATGGTGGGCGTGGCACTGTCCAGCTTCCTGATCACGGAGGTGGCGGGGCCGGGCCGGTTCTCCTGGATTCACCTGCTCTCGATCCTGACGCTGGTGATGCTGCCGGTGGCGATCTGGGGCGCGCGGACGGGGCGGATCGCCACGCATGAGCGGACGATGAAGGGGTTGTTCCTGGGCGGGCTGGTGATTGCCGGCGCCTTCACCTTCGTGCCGCCGCGCATCCTCGGCCGGATGGTGTTCGGCGGCTGATCTGGCCAAGGCGCGGCCCGGCAGGGCATGGTGCCGCCAACGAGGAGCACCACGATGGCCTACTACCAGACCAAGCCCGCCGCCGGCCGCCACTTCCTGCAGATCCCCGGCCCCACCAACGTGCCGGATCGTGTGCTGCGCGCCATGGACAATCCCACCATGGACCATCGCGGCCCCGATTTCGGCAAGCTCGGCGCGCAGGTGCTGGCCCGGCTGAAGCAGGTGTTCCAGACCGAGGGCCATGTGGTGATCTACCCGGCCTCCGGCACCGGCGCGTGGGAGGCGGCGTTGGCCAACACCCTCTCCCCCGGCGACACCGTGCTGATGTGCCGCACCGGCTGGTTCGCGCATCTGTGGCACGAGATGGCCAACCGCCTGGGCCTCGTCGCCGAGTTCATCGAAACCGACTGGCGCCGCGGTGCCGATGTGCCTGCCATCGCCGAGGCACTGGCCAAGGACACGCAGCATCGCATCAAGGCCGTGTGCGTGGTGCACAACGAAACCTCCACCGGCTGCACCAGCCGGATCGACGAGGTGCGCGCGGCCATCGATGCGGCGAAGCATCCGGCGCTGCTGATGGTGGATACCATCTCCTCGCTGGCCAGCATCGACTACAAGCACGATGCCTGGGGCGTGGATGTCACCATCGCCGGCAGCCAGAAGGGGCTGATGCTGCCGCCGGGGCTCAGCTTCAACGCCGTCAGCGCCAAGGCACTGGCCGCGGCCGAGACTGCCAAGCTGCCGCGCAGCTACTGGGACTGGCGGCCGATGCTGGCGGCGAATGCCACCGGCTATTTCCCGTTCACCCCGGCCACCAACCTGCTCTACGGCCTGGATGCCGCCTGCGGGATGCTGCTGGAGGAAGGGCTGGCCAACGTCTTCGCCCGCCACGACCGTTTCGCCGAGGCGACACGCCGCGCCGTGCGGGCCTGGGGGCTGGAGATCCAGTGCGCCGAGCCACGGCACTATTCCAGCGCGCTGACAGCCGTGCGGGTGCCGGAGGGACACAGCGCCAACGCGCTGCGGGCCACGATCCTGGAGAAGTTCAACATGTCGCTCGGCAACGGGCTTGGCCAGCTGAACGACCGGGTGTTCCGCATCGGCCACCTCGGCGATTTCGGCGATCTGCAGCTGGTCGGCACGCTCGGCGGCGTGGAGATGGGGCTGCGCGCCGCCGGCATTCCGCACAAGGAGGGCGGGGTGCAGGCGGCGCTGGCCTATCTCACGGGCAACTGAATTACCTCAGCGGGATGTTCAGGCCGAAGCTGAAGCCCGGCGCCATGTACACGGGCGGCGGCGGGGCGTAGTACACCGGCGGCGGCGCGTAATAGACCGGTGGCGGATAGTAGCGCACCGGGGGCGGGTAGTAGCGGTGCGGCGGTGGGCCCCAGCGATGATGGTGCCCGCGCCCGCGTTCCCACGGCGGATCGGCCTGCGCCGGCGTGGCGAGGGCGGCGAGGCCCATCAGGCAAGCCGCCCCTGCTGCCCAGCGGATCACCGTTGCGTCTGGTCGCATGGAAGCGGCTCCTTCTTCATTTCAGCAGCGCGCCCACCGCCGTGCCGCCGGCACCGCCGACGAGGCCGCCGGCGAGCAGGCTGCCACCGGTGAGCGCCGTCAGCGCCACGCCTCCGGCTGCCCCGATGGCGCCGCCGCTCAGCATGCGCTGCTGGGTGGAGGACATGCCGGAGCATGCGGCCAGCGGCAGGGCGAAAAGGGCGAGGAGCGGGAGGGTGCGCCAGGTCATTTGGGTCGGTTCCTTCACGTCACGGTTCGGGTCGTGCGGTAGAGGTAAGCCGCTGGAATCCGGGCTTCAATCCAGGTCACAGCCTTCTCACGCGCTGTGACCGGACGGGACTTGCGCGAAGCGGGCCGGGCGGGACAGTGTGGCGGCATGGTCGATGGCATGCGCCCTGCGAACCGGCCGGCACCAGCGCGATGGCGGCTGCCCGGCATGGCGGCGTGCCTGGCGCTGCTGGCGGGCTGCGGTGCGTTCGCGCCTCCCCCGCCGCCGCGCCCGGTGGTGGTGCAGCGACCGGCGGTTCGGCCGGTGCCCAGGCCGGCGCCGCCCCGCCCGGTGGTGCCGCAGCCGGACCTGCCGGCGTCCGAACAGCCCGCACCGGCCCCGGCCGCCTTGCCCTCCCTGGCACGGATGCCGGCGGGGCAGGTGGAAGCGGTGCTGGGGGCGCCGGAGTCGCGGACGGCTTCGGGGGCTGGGGAGCGGTGGCGGTATCAGGGGCCGGGCTGCACGCTCGATCTGTTCCTGTTCCCCGATATCGGCAGTGGCGGGCTGGTGGTGCTGGACCGGCGCGCGGGTGGGGCGGGCGAGCAGGAATGCCTGCGGCGGATGCGCGATGGGGCCTAACGCGCGGCTGGTGCTGGTGGATGACGACCCGGTGTTCCTGCGGCTGCTTGCCGGCAATTTGCGGGCGGCGGGCTATGCGGTGACGGCGTTCAGCGATCCGCAGGCGGGGCTGGCGGCATTGCTGAACGACAGCCCGGATCTGTGCCTGTTCGACTGGGACATGCCGGGGCTGGATGGGCTGGAGCTGCTGCGCACGATGCGGGGTCGCGGGGCTTCGTATCCGGTGCTGTTCCTGACCGGGCATGCCAGCCAGATGTTCGAGGAGGCAGCCCTTTCCGCGGGTGCGGTGGATTTCATCGACAAGTCGCGCGGGCCGGCGATCGTGCTGCACCGGATCGGGCTGGCGCTGTCGCGCGGGGTGGCGGCGGAGGCGGTGCAGGATGTGGCGGTGGGGGCGCTGCTGCTGCAGGAGGGCAGCAAGCGGGCGGTGTGGCGTGGGCAGGCGGTGCCGCTGAGCCGGGGCGAGTTCGAGATGGTGGCGCTGCTGGCGCGGCATGCCGGGCGGGACGTGCCGTATCGCGCGCTGTACGACGCGCTGCATGGCGACGGGTTCCTGGCCGGGCAGGGGGAGGAGGGGTACCGGGCCAATGTGCGGGCGATGATCAAGCGCATCCGGCGCAAGTTCACGGATTTGGATCCGTGCTTCGATGCGTTGGGCACCTATGCTGGGTTCGGCTATCGCTGGCAGGTGGGATGAGGCTTCTGGGCTCCTTGCGGCTGAAGGTGCTGGCGTTGCTGGCGATCCTGGTGGCGTTGCCGGTGCTGGTGCTGAGCGTGCTGGGCGATGCGGATGCGGAGCGGCGGGCGCTGCTGCTGGCCGCCGTTGCGGATGCCGGGGGCGCGATCGGCACCGCGCTGGCCGCCGAGCTGGAGGGCTTGGCGCCGGCGGATATCGACCGGCTGCCGGCGGCGCTGGAGCGGTTTGCGGGGCCGATGCGCAGCATCCGGGTGCTGCTGCGGCCGGCGGGCGGGCCAGGGGCAATGGCTTCGGATGCGTTTTTCCTGCTGGCCGCCGCGCCGGTGGTTGCGCCGGCGGCGATGGATGCGGAGCGGCGGATGCTGCTGGATCTCGGCATCCTGCCGCGGGCGGCGGACCGGTGCGATGCGCCGCGGGGGGAGCCGATCCTGGTGGGGGCCGGGGATGAGGTGCTGACGGCGGTGGTGACGGTGGCGGGGCAGGCCGGGT
>CAMDAM010000208.1 GCA_945888575.1 Asaia bogorensis
AGAAGTCGTTGGTCAGCACGCCGGGGCGCGAGGTGAAGGCGCCGTGCTTGCTGCCGCCGGCATTGGCGCCGAGGACGCGCAGGCCGCCGACGAGGGCTGTCATCTCAGGCGCGGTCAGCTTCATCAGCTGGGCGCGATCGATGAGCAGGGCCTCGGCCGGGCCGGAGGCGGACGACTTCTGGTAGTTGCGGAAGCCATCGGCCTTCGGCTCCAGCGCCGCGAAGGACTCGACATCGGTCTGGTCCTGGGTCGCGTCGGTGCGGCCGGGGGTGAAGGCGACATCCACCGGGGTGCCGGCGTCCTTGGCGGCCTTCTCGACCGCGGCGGTGCCGCCGAGGACGATCAGGTCGGCCAGCGAGACCTTCTTGCCGCCGGTGGCCGACGCGTTGAAGGCGGACTGGATCGCCTCCAGCTTGCTGAGCACGGTGGCCAGCTGGGCCGGCTGGTTCACCTCCCACTCCTTCTGCGGGGCCAGGCGAATGCGGGCACCATTGGCGCCGCCGCGCTTGTCCGAATTGCGGAAGGTGGCGGCCGAGGCCCAGGCGGTGGAGACCAGCTGGGAGACGGTGAGGCCGGAGGCGAGGATGGTGGCCTTGAGGGTAGCGATGTCCTGCGCGTCGATCAGGGCATGATCCACGGCGGGGACGTTGTCCTGCCAGATCAGCGCTTCCTTGGGGGCGAGCGCGCCGAGGTAGCGGGACATCGGCCCCATGTCGCGGTGGGTCAGCTTGAACCATGCGCGGGCGAAGGCATCGGCGAACTGCTCGGGGTTCTCGTGGAAGCGCTTGGAGATCGGGCCGTAGGCCGGGTCCATGCGCAGGGCCATGTCTGCCGTGGTCATGATCGGGGCGTGGCGCTTGGTGGGGTCGTGCGCATCCGGCACCAGGGTGGCGGCGGCGGGGTCGGTGGGGATCCACTGCCAGGCGCCGGCCGGGGACTTGGTGAGCTTCCACTCATAGCCCATCAGCATGTCGAAGTAGCCATTGTCCCACTTGATGGGGTTCGGGGTCCAGGCGCCTTCGATGCCGCTGGTGATGGTATCCACACCCACGCCGGTGCCCTGGCTGTTCTTCCAGCCCAGGCCCATCTCGGTGATGTCGGCCCCTTCCGGCTCCGCGCCGACCTGGGCGGCATCGCCCGCGCCGTGGCACTTGCCGAAGGTGTGGCCGCCGGCGACGAGGGCGACTGTTTCCTCGTCGTTCATCGCCATGCGCTTGAAGGTGTCGCGGATGTCGCGGGCGGAGGCCAGCGGATCCGGGTTGCCGTTGGGGCCCTGGGGGTTGACGTAGATCAGGCCCATCTGCACGGCGGCGAGCGGGTCGGCGAGGTCGCGCTCACCGCTGTAGCGCTTGTCGTCCAGCCAGGTGTCTTCCACGCCCCAGTCGATGTCATCTTCCGGCTCCCAGATGTCGGCGCGGCCGCCGGCGAAGCCGAAGGGCTTCAGGCCCATGGATTCGATGGCGCAGTTGCCGGCGAAGATCATCAGGTCGGCCCAGGAGATCTTGTTGCCGTATTTCTGCTTGATCGGCCACAGCAGGCGGCGGGCCTTGTCGAGGTTGGCGTTATCGGGCCAGGAATTCTCGGGCGCGAAGCGGTGCGCGCCGTTGCTGGCGCCGCCGCGGCCATCCTGGATGCGGTAGGTGCCGGCGCTGTGCCAGGCCATGCGGATGAAGAGCGGGCCGTAGTGGCCATAGTCGGCGGGCCACCAGGATTGCGTGGTGGTCATCAGCGCGAAGATGTCCTTCTTCAGCGCTTCGATATCCAGGGTCTTGAACGCCTCGGCGTAGCTGAAGCCGGTGCCCATCGGGTTCACCAGGGCGGAGTGCTGGTGCAGGATCTTCAGGTTGAGCTGGT
Source organism: Asaia bogorensis (assembly GCA_945888575.1). Lineage (GTDB taxonomy): Bacteria > Pseudomonadota > Alphaproteobacteria > Acetobacterales > Acetobacteraceae > CAMDGX01. The sequence continues at coordinate 1,855 of CAMDAM010000208.1, forward strand.
TGGGCCACCAATCCTTGTTGGTGCGGCCGCCATAGGTCACGTGGCGCGCGGCGCCATGCATGAAGGGGCATTTGCCCCCAGTATTTCCGTCCATCTTGCTCTCCCCTCGGGTGCTGCTTCGTGCGGGCCGGCCGGACGCGATCGGCCCGGCGCGGCGAACATGCCGGCGGGCTCGGTCGCGGTGGACCGTAGCGTGGAGGGGTTTAGCGCTTTTTAGGCAATAGAGGATAGGCCGATGTTGTGAAGGTTGTGATAGAGACTGCCTATGATCGCATCCGGTGAGCGGAAAGAGGGGGCGGCGTGACGCTGCGGGACCTGCGCTATGTGCTGGCGCTGGCGGATCACGGGCATTTCGGCCGGGCGGCGGAAGCCTGCGGGGTGAGCCAGCCGACGCTTTCGGTGCAGGTGCGCCGGCTGGAGGCGGAGCTGGGCGTGGCGTTGTTCGAGCGCACCGCCAAGGGCGTGGCGCAGACGGATGCCTGCGGGCGGCTGATCGGGCATGTGCGGGCGGCGGTGGCGGAGATGGAGGCGATCCGGGCGGAGGCGGTGAGCCTGCGCGACCCGCTGGCCGGGCGGCTGCGGCTGGGCATCATCCCCACGCTGGCGCCCTATCTGCTGCCGCTGGTGTTCGCGCCGCTGCGCGCGGCCCTGCCGGGGCTGGAGGTGGAGCCGTGGGAGGACCAGACCGCCTCCCTGCTGCGGCGGTTGCGGGCGCATGAGCTGGATGCCGCGGTGTTGGCGACCGAAGTGGCGGAGCCGGATTTGGTGGGCCGGGCGTTGTTCGCCGAACCGTTCCTGGCCGCGTTGCCGCCGGAGCACCGGCTGGCCGGGCAGGCGGTGGTGGCGGAGGCGGAGCTGGCGCCGGATGTGCTGGTGCTGGCGGATGGGCACTGTTTGCGCGACCAGGCGCTGGAGGCCTGCGGCGGCACCGGGGCGCTGGCCGGCACGCTGCGGGCGACGAGCCTGGCGACGCTGCTGAACATGGTGGCGGCGGGGTACGGGACGACGCTGATTCCGGCGCTGGCGGCGGGGGCGGCGCAGGATGCCGGGATTGTGCTGAAGCCGTTGGCGGCGCGGACCGGGCGGACGGTGCGGCTGGTGTGGCGGGCGCGCTCGCCGCGGCAGGCGGCACTGGCGGCGGTGGGCGAGGTGATCGCCGGGCGGTTGCGCGGGTTTGCATTGGCGGCGGCGGCGGGGGCGATCTAGGGCAGGCTGGGTGTTGGGCATGAGTCGTCGCCGCGGGAGGCGGGGTTTTGGCGACGGATTCGGTGTGATTTTGGGCATGCGCTGGCTATGGGGGTGCGCGGGCGGATTGCGCCGGGCAAAGTGCGGGCGCGCGGCGGCCTGACAGGGGCATGCCGCGGTTGGGCGTGCCGCGCAGGAGCCAGCCGATCTCGGCGCGCAGTTGGAGAACGCGGCGGAGGGCGTACGGGTCCTGGGCGGAGTCCAGGTCGTCGGCGAAATCGGTGTTGGTGGAGAAGAGCCAGTCCTGGCGCAGAAGGTGGCGCGTGCGGGCGGTGGGCTCGGCCTTCGAGAAGACGGTGAGCAGGGCCAGCAACAGGAGCTTCAAGGCCGCCGGAATTTGGGCGTGCAGGATCGCCCGCGCCCAGGGGCGCGGTGCGTCGGCTTCGCTCGGTGCGGCGGGTTGAAGGGGCATCACCGGGAATAAGAGCACATGAAACACCGATGGAATAGGAAAAATTTTACAGAAAATGGAAAAAATGTGTTTGACAGCGAAATGCGGCTTCGCCGGTTTGGGCAGGGTCTGGATGGGCTGCGTGTGGGCCATTGCAGAGACGTTCAGCGTGTGCACGCCGGCCGGCTTTTCATTCCGGCTGCCGCCAGATACGGTTGCTGCAGCAGGATTACGGAGGCGCTATGCGTTCGCTTCTTCTCATAGCCGGCCTTCTCTTCTTGGTCAGCCCGGCGTCGTCCCAGGGGATCCGGCAGTTCCGCGACTGTCCGGATTGTCCGGTTATGGTTGCATTGCCACCCGGGGGATTCATGATGGGAGCGCCCGCCAGCGAGGAGGCCGCAGAGGGGGTGCCGCAGGAATATCGCGGACGCTCCGCGCCACAGACGCGCATCACCTTCCCGGCCGGGGTGATGATTGGCAAGTTCCCGGTGACCCGGCAGGAATACTGGAATTTCCTGTCCGCGACGAGGCACCCGCCGGGGGCGTCGTGTTGGCATCTGACCGATGTGGGCGGCGGGTCTTGGCGTTACCAGGAGCGACCGGAGTTGAACTGGCAGAATCCGGGTTTCTCCCAGACGCCCGACGATCCAGCGGTTTGCGTGAGTTGGAACGACGCTGTTGCCTATGCCGCCTGGCTGTCGCAGCGGACCGGCAAACGCTATCGCCTGCCGTCCGAGGCGGAATGGGAGTATTCGGCGCGCGCGGGAACGCCAGGGCCGCGGTGGTGGCCAGGTGGTCGGGAGACTGCGTGCGCGTACGCGAATGTTCGGGATTTCAGTCTTGCCGGCCATTACAACTTTGTACGCAACGAGACGTTTTTCCAGTGCAGTGATGGCTATTCCCACACCTCGCCGGTGACGGCGTTCGCGGCCAACCCGTTCGGGCTTCACGATATGCTGGGCAATGTCTGGCAATGGGCGCAGGATTGCTGGAATACCGATCTCAAGGGCATCCCCACGAACGGCAACCCCAGGTTGAGCGGTGACTGTTCCCTTCGCGTCGCTCGCGGCGGCTCCTGGAGCGACCTTCCGTGGATCGTCCGCGCCGGGAGCCGCGGCAGGGTCACCGCCGGGAACCGGAACACGATCACCGGCTTCCGCGTCTCCAGAACACCGTAGCATCCTGGTTCTTTTCTCCTTTACCTCTTGGGGGTCCAGGGGGCGGAGCCCCCTGGTCGCGACTCGGGGGCACATGAGATGGTTTCGACGGAAGACAATGCGCGCCGGACAGGCCCGGCTTTGGAAGCGATGTACCAATTCCTGCTCTGGCTGGTGCCGGCGGTGGACAAGTTTCCGCGGGCACGCAAGTTTACCCTCGGGGACCGCATCGAGGCGGCTGCACTGGATGTGCAAGACCGGCTGATTGCCGCCACTTACACCCGGCAGCGCGACACACTGCTCCGCGAAGCGAACCTTGGGCTGGAACGCCTGCGCTTCCTGATGCGGCTATCACACGACCTCAAGTGCCTGGATGATCGCCGCTATGAGCATGCGGCGCGCGCCCTCAACGAGATCGGCCGGCTGGTTGGCGGCTGGGCCAAGGCGCACCGTGCCCAAGAGGCATGACGATTTGTTTGGCGGTATCGCCAGCTTTCCGGCGCTGCTCGCCGCCTATCGGCGAGCCGTCGCCGGCAAGCGGCGCAAGCCCGGGGCCGCTGCATTTGCCGCCAACCTTGAGAGGGAAATCCTGAAGCTCGAAGCGCAACTGCTGAACCGTACGTGGCGTGCGGGGCGGTATGTTGAGATCGCGATCCGCGATCCGAAGCCTCGTATGGTGTCGGCGGCCCCATTTCGCGACCGTGTCGTGCACCACGCCCTGTGCGCGGTAGTGGATCCACTGTGGGAAGCGGGGTTCATCCATCACAGCTACGCGAATCGCGTTGGCAAGGGCACCCATGCCGCGATCGGGCACTACGAACGACTGCGCGACCGCCATGCGCACGTTTTGCGCTGCGACATCTGGCGCTTCTTCCCCGCCATGGACCACGCGATCCTCAAGGCCGAATTCCGTCGACGGATCGTTTGCCCCTCCACTCTATGGCTGATGGACGCGGTGGTGGATGGATCGAACAGGCAGGAGCCGGTGCATCTCCACTATCCCGGGGATGATATCCTGACCCCGCTGCAACGCCGGCGCGGCTTGCCGATCGGCAACCTCACCAGCCAGCTTTTTGCCAACATCTATCTCGACGGGCTTGACCATTTCGCGACGGAAGTGCTGCGCGCGCCCTACCTGCGATATGTCGATGACTTCGCGCTGTTCGCCGATGATCCGGCCTTGCTGGCAGAGTGGCAGCGCCGTTTGGGGCACTGGCTGGTCGGACGGCGACTCTCGCTGCATCCGCGCAAGACGGTGATCGTTGCTTGCAAGGAACCGGCGACGTTCCTTGGCTTGGTTCTGGCGCCCGGCTCGCGCCGCCTGCCAGAAGACGGAGTGCGGCGCTTTCGCAACCGGCTTCGCGCGCTGCGCGCCCGATGGAAGGCGGGCAGTATCGACCCTCATGATGTGGAGCAGCGGGTGGGTGCTTGGATCGCCCATGCGCGACATGCCAATACGTGGCGGCTGCGCCACGCGATCTTCGGCGGCGGATGGTTCGATCCTGCGGGACCGGCCGGGCTGTTGCCGAGGCCTGGCCGACCCCTTCCCTTCGCGTCGCTCGCGGCGGCTCCTGGAACAACAATCCGAGGAACGTCCGCGCCGGGAACCGCAACAGGGACACCGCCGGAAACCGAAACACAAACACCGGCTTCCGCGTCTCCAGCACGCCTCCATGCCAGAGCCGGGCGGTCCAACGACCACCCGGGCGAGCCGAGGGTGCGTTCAGGGTCGGCCATGATGACCCCAGGGACCTCCCCTGGCGTGTGGCGTCGGTTTTGACCGTTCGCGGTGACCGACGCCACACCGCCTGGGGCTAGAGTTCCTTTTCGCGGCCTTTCCGCCCACGCGTCGGACGGCGCTTGGCGGATCGGGCCGCGAAATAGTGGACTTCGAGGTCCCGCGTGCGCCTGGAGAGACCGGTGGGGTGGGTTGGTTGGCGCGCCCTACTGGATTCGAACCAGTGACCGACAGCTTAGAAGGCTGTTGCTCTATCCAACTGAGCTAAGGGCGCCTGGGGGCATTCTAGCTGGGATGCGGGGGGTTTCCAGGGGGAAGGAAGGCGCCTTTATTCCAGGCCATGGTATGTGTCGCCCATGCGGTCGGGGTGGGGGGCTCGCATCCGGGGTGGCATCCCTGGATTGCTTCACTGCGTTCGCAATGACGGGTGGAGGTCTGGCGAGGCCGTGACGCTGCGGAGTCAGAAAAGTTTTTTGGTTCTTTTTTTCAAAAAAGAACGTGCTTCCTTCTATTTCGCTGGCTTGATCAGCATGGCCTGGGTGAAGCCGAGCACGTTCGGCTCGATCACCACGCGGTCTTTTCGGGTGGCCCAGTTGTAGCCGGCGAAGACGACGGGGATGGTGGCGAGGTCTTGGATGCCGAGGCGCATGGCCTGGGCGAGTTCGCGGGCGCGCAGTGCGTCGTCCATGCGGGTGACGCCGGAGAGGAAGGCCTGGTCGAGGGCGGGGTTGCTGTAGTGCATGCGGTTGGCGACGCCGTTGCCGGGGCCGCTGCCTTTGCTGACCCAGACGGAGCGCAGGACTGTCACCGACGTGGAGGACAGGTAACTCATCATGAACATCGGGTGTTCGCGGGCGTTGATCTTGGGGATGAACATGGCGTTCACCATGGTTTCCAGGCGGGTTTCGATGCCGATTCGGGTGAGCATCTGGGCGATGGCCTGGGCGATCTTGGCGTCGCCGGAGAAGAGGCCGTTGGGGGCGACGATGGTCCAGCGCCAGCCATCGGCGTAGCCGGCCTCGGCCAGGAGGGTGCGGGCGCGGGCGGGGTCGAAGGGCAGCGGGGGAAGGGTGTCGTCGCGGCCGATGGCGCCTGGGGCGACCATCTGGTCGGCGGGGAAGGAGCCGCCGTTCATGATGGTTTCGGAGATGGCGCGGCGGTTGATGGCCAGCGACAGGGCTTCGCGCACGCGGCGGTCGCGCAGGGGGTTGGTGGCCAGGGGCTGGCCGGTTTTCTTGTCCACCGTTTGCGGCAGGGGGCCGTCGCGGGTGGAATCGGGGAAGAGGTAGGCGACCTGGTGGCCGCGGATGGAGAAGAGGGAGAGGGCGGCGTTGCCGCGGATGCTGGGCAGGTCGTCGGGCGGGACGCGGTCGGCGAGGTCGATTTCGCCGGCGAGGAGGGCGGCCATGCGGGAGGCGTCCGACGAGATGACGCGGATGGTGACGTCGGTCCAGGGCTGGGCGGTTTTCGGGTCGCGGTTGCCCCACCAGGCGTCGTTGCGCTTGAGGATGAGGCGATCGCCGCGGGCGTAGCTGGCGAAGCGGTAGGGGCCGGTGCCGATGGCCAGTTTGCCGGAGTTGAAATCGGGGGCCTGGCTGTCGGCATGGAGGGTGCGGCTGAGGATCTTGGCGCCGGCGAGGTTGAAGGGCAGGAACGGGTCTGGCTTGCGGGTTTTCAGGCGGAAGGTGGTGGCGGAGAGGCGTTCCATGCCGACCACGGATTCGATGAAGTGGGTGTAGGAGCTGGGGCCTTTCACCTGCGGGATGCGGGCGATGGTGAAGGCGACGTCTTCCGGGTCGAGCTTGGTGCCGTCGTGGAAGGCGACGTTGGGGTGCAGCTCGAATTCCCAGGTCTGGTCGTCGATCAGCTTGAAGCTGCGGGCGAGGTTGGGGATGACCTGGCCCTGGGCGTCCTGGAAGGTGAGTGGCTCATAGATATGGTCGCCGGTGGCGTGGTTGATGGCGGTGTTGTGGAAATGCGGGTCGAGCGAGGTGACGTCGCTGCCGACGGCGATGGTGAGGGGGCGGGCCTGGGCGGTTGTGCCAGCCGCCGATCCCACAGCCCAGGCGGCCATGCCCGCGGCGAGCAGGCGCACAGCGTGGCGAGACAGATTCCGCATGCGGACCATCGCGTTTCCCCCTTGATTTTGAGGAGAGCATGGCCCCGGCCCGGGCATGGTGGCAATGGAATTCTGAGCCGCGCGGCGCGGGACGGCCTAGGGGGGAGTACGTAGTTTCACGGGCCGGATTTACCCCAGGCCGACGCACAGGTGGTGGCGCCGTATGCAGCATCTGGTTGCTGGATGAGGGCTCGGACGTGTTGCAGGCTCCCTTGTGCGTGATGGAAGGCCAGGCGGCGGTGGCGGCCACGTGGCCCCCGCAGGATCTGGCGGACCGGCTGATTGCCGCGCGTTCG
>CAMDAM010000209.1 GCA_945888575.1 Asaia bogorensis
GTAGAGTCCTAGGGTTCCGCCACAAGGATCATCGCTATGTTTCTCTGATTGGTCAAACGCCGTTTCTCTGTCCCGGCCTCCCTCGTCGCGGCCGTCGCGCGCAGCCGGGGTCAAGGCTTGCCGAAGGCCATCGCCCGAGGCGACGCGCAACGGCCTTGACGCGGGCAAGCACGGCGGCAGCATGATCGAGGCCGTGGCGCGCCCGCCCAGCGCCGAGTGCGGCCGCACCTCGTTGTAGTCGCGCTGCCAGGCGGCCAGCACCGCGCGGGCGTGCGCCAACGAGGTGAACGGGGTCTCGTTCAGGCACTCGTCGCGCAATCGCCCGTTGAAGCTCTCGACGAACCCGTTCTGCTGCGGCTTGCCTGGCGCAATGTAGTGTCATGCAACCTGCCCGTCCTGCGACCATCTCAGGATCGCCATGCTCGTCAGCTCGGTGCCGTTGTCGCTCACCACCATCAGCGGCGTGCCGCGACGCGCGATCAGTGCATCCAACTCCCGCGCCACCCGCTTAGACGCCACGGCTGTAGCCGTAGAGCAGCAGCGCCACCATCATTGCCGGGTGGTACGGCGGATAGCCGCGCGGCTCCGTGTAGGCCGAAAGGATGGCGCAGAGGTCCAGCTCCTCCGTAAGCGTAAGCCGTTGCGCACGGTTGGGCGTGTCGTCGGTGTGCAGCACGGGCTGCGCCATCACCGTGGTGCCGATCAGCCGGGCCAAGGGCGCGAGCCACCAGGCAGCCCGGCCGATCCAGTCGGCCAAGGTGACCCGGTCGAGCTCGACGCCCTCGCGCGCAAGGATCACCGACTGGCGATACAGCGGCAGGCCGTCACAGTATTTCGAGACCGCCACATGCGCGATGAGCCCGGGCCCGGGGCGGCCTCGCTCGATGGGCAGGGCGGGCGCCGGCGCCTGGAACACCGCCTCGCACACCCGGCAGGCATAGCGTGGCCGGACGTGGCGGATCACCTTCAGCCGGGCCGGGATCTTCTCCAGAACCTCGCTGACGTCCTCGCCGAGCCGGGCCAGCTTGGCGGGTGTGCTGCAGGTGCACAGCGTCGTCGGCTCATGCAGCACGATCTCGCGCGGCAGATGGTCAGGCAATGGACGTCGGACGGCCTTGGCGCGGGTTCGAACCGGTGTCTCAAGGGCTGCCGGGTCGGGCATGCGCCAGTCGATCCCTTCAATCCGCATCCGCTCCAATGCGCCTGTGTGCAAGGCACGGTGCGATAAATCTCAGACCGGCGCGCTTAGCCGCCCATGTGGCGCGTGAAAGTGGCCATGTCGGTGTTGCTGCCGCACAGCAGGATGCCCACCCTCTGGCCCGCCAGCCGGTCGCGCAGCGGGCCACAGGCCGCCGCCGTCGCCGCGGCGCAGGCTGGCTCGACGGCCAGCTTCAGCTCATCGAACAGCAGCCGCATCGCGGCCCGCAGGGCGCCGTCATCTACCGTCACCAGCCCGTCGATCGCCCTTCGGCACAGCCCGTAGCTATAGGCCTCGGTATGCGGCGCGCACAGGCTGTCGGCGATCGAGGCCATTGCCCCCATCTTCACCGGCCCGCCAGTGGCGAAGCTCTGCGCCATGCCGGTGGCCCCGGCGGGCTCCACGCCATACACCGCCACGCCGGGCATCAGCAGCTTGAACGCCGTCGCCACCCCGGCGGCCAGCCCGCCGCCGCCGATCGGCAGCACCACGGCATCCAGCCCACCGGATTGCGCGACCCATTCCGCCCCCAGCGTCGCGGTGCCCAGGATCGTGCGCAGCCCGTTGAACGGATGGACGAAATACTTGCCCTCGCGCGCCTGGATGTCGCCCACCATGGCGAACCCCGCCGCCCCGTCCGGCGCCAGCAGCACCTCTGCCGCGCACGCCCGCGCCAGCGCCAGCCGCGCCGGGTTGGCGCTGGCCAGCATCACCACCTTGGCCGGCACGCCCAGCTTCTGCGCCGCATAGGCCACCGCGATGGCATGGTTGCCGGCCGAGATCGCGGTCACCCCGCGCGCCCGCTGGGCCGCGTCCAGCGCCAGGATATTGGCTAAGGCGCCGCGCGCCTTGAAGGCGCCGGCGTTCTGCAACAGCTCGTACTTGAACTGCAACGCCGCCCCATCCGGCCCGGCGCCGATGCCGGCGCGGGTGAACACCGGCGTCTCGGCAATCCAGGGCGCCAACTCGGCGCGCGTGGCCGCGATCATCGCCGCGGTTGGCACCGCGACGCCGTCGATGGCAGCAACGTCACTCATCCTGCTCTCCGTCAAACCCCAGCGCCGGGGCCAGCGCCGCATCCACCACGGCCGCGGAGTACTGCGCGGCGATGTAGTCCCGCCCCGCCGCGCCCAGCCGGTCCACCTCCTCGTCCTCGTGGTGCAGCCGCACGATCTCGCGCGCCATGCCGGCCACGCCGTCCTGCACCAGCCCGGCCAGCGCCGGCGGCAGCCCCAGCCCCTCGGCGGCGATCGCGCTGCACAGGCACGGGATCCCGGCAGCCAGGCTGTCCAGCACCTTGCCCTTGATCCCCGCCCCAAACCGCAGCGGGGCTGCGGCCAGCAGGGTGCGGCCCCATAATTCCGCCAGCACCGGCACCTGGCCCAGCACCTCCACCGGTCCGCGCGCCTGTGCCGCGGCATCGCGCACATCCTGCGGCATGCCGCTGCCGGCCAACAGGAATGGGATGGTGGGGTCCTGTGCCCAGACCAGCGGCATCACCGCCTCCAGCATCTCCCACGCCGCATCGCGGTTCGGCGCGTGGCCGAAGCTGCCCACGAACGCCACCCCGCGCCGCCGCGCCGCCGGGGCCACCGGCGGCGGCGGCGTCACCTGCCACGGCACCACATGCACCCGCACCCCCGGCAGCAGGGCTGCCAGCCGCGCCTGTTCCACCGCCGAATGGGTGATCGGCGCATCCGCAGCCCGGATCGCCGCCAGCTCGGCCTCGCGCAGCTCGTCGATCTCGGGATTGCCGGACACCCCGGTCAGCAGCCCGGCCTCGCGCTCGGCGCGCAGGTGATGCAGGTCCGCCACGCAATAGACCAGCCGCGCACTGGGGCACCACCGCCGCACCAGCGCGCCGTATTTCAGCATCACCGCCAGGCGATGGACATAGACCACTGCAAACCTGTCGCCGCCGCGCCGCAGCACCTCCTCCACCGAGCCGGCCCAGGGCGCGGTCCACGCCAGGAACCCGGAAGCGGCCAGCCGCGCCTGCGCCTCCGGCGCCGCCTCCATCGCATGGGCCGGCACGAATTCCACGTCATGCCCCAGCCGGCGCAGCGCGTGCATGTGCGACAGCACCGCCGAGGACCCGGCGTCACGGTCGGGGTCGGGGATCGATTCGTCGATCACCAGCGCGCGCCGGCGGTCCGTCACAGGCGGCACGGGCGACGCCACCCCCCACCGCTCCAGTAACGCCGCGTGATGCGGCTGCGGCTGCGGCAGTCGGGCGGCCAGGGCCCGCACCAGTTCGCGCAGCAGCGCCTCCAGCGCCGGCGCCTCGGCCCCCAGCATCGCCGCCGCCACGGCATCCTCCAGCGCCCGCTGCGCCGCCTCGCCCACCGGGGGCACGCGCGCCAGCACCACCGGCGAACCCGGCACCGCGGTCCCGTCCGACGCGCGCTGCAAATCCAGCCGCCGTTCGGCATGCAGCGACAACCCGCCGGGAATCTGCACCCGGAAGGCGTGGCGGCCATCGCCCAGCCCGGCCGCCTCCAGGTCTGGCCGGTGCCGGTCGGCGGGGAACCGGCCGACCTGCTCGCCGTCCAGCAACAGCTCCAGCTCCACCGCCTCGCCCGGCCGCGCCGGGTCCATCGCCCACCCGGTCAGCCCGTGGCGGTCGGCCTGGTCAATGTGCCCGTGAAGGGCGGAGGGGGGAATTTGTTCTGACATGCGTGCCCGGACTCATGGCCGAAGCCGGGCGGCGGGGCAAGGCTTCGCGGCAGGGGTAAGTGCCCGTCCAAGAACATCTTGACCGGGATTCCCCGGATGAACTGCCACCTTGGCCGCGACGGAGCCAGGATAAGCTCCAAGGCGGGCGTGTAGCAACAGCGACCCGTCGGGAAGACTGCTGGAGCCTTGCTGACTGGCCGACGCTCGCTGTGTCGGCAGAAATCTGGGCACGCTCGCCTTCGTCAGGACGCGCGTCACCAGCCGCCAGCCAGATCGCGCGGGTCCGACGCTGGTCCTTTAACATCGGGCGGGCGGCAACGGTCGGAGCGCCGTGATGGCGTCGAGTATCTGCTGGAACAACCCACGAAAGACCATGACCTCGGCCATCTGGAACGTGATCGAGCGCCCGTGCCGGACGATCTGCGCACCGATTTTCACCAGCCGGTCTCGCAACGTCGTCATCGACCAATGGCTGACCGCCTCCGGCAGCGCCAGGGTGCGCAGGAAGTTGGCCAGGTTGTAGGCCAGCGCGTGCAGCTGCAGCCGCACGGCATTGGCGGCGAACCGCGTGCAGGACAGCCGCGTCCAGGTGATCGCGTTCTTGCCTTCCTTGTTGTGCTGCTCCGCCGTGCCGCGCTGGTTGTAGAAGGCGATGACCCGCTCGGCTGGGCTGGTCATGTTGGTGACAATGAATCTAACGCGCGGATACAGCTCACCAGGATGCCACTCGACCTTCGCCACCACCCGACGGGGCTTGGTCCATTACCCGGCCTGGTAGCTGAAGCTGGCGTAGCAGCGCCGCACCTGATTGGGTGGGCGCCCGACAGGACGCTTCTACAACCAGCCGATGCGTTGCTGAAGGACTGCGTTGGTAGGCTGGCGAATCGAGAATTTGTAGCCTTCGGCCTCAAGAAACTCATAGATGCCGGGGTTTGCGTAGGCCGCGTCGCCGCGGAAATAGCGGCGCTTCATCCGGTGTCGGTAACGCGCCACCACCGGCTCCAGCACATCACGCCAGTCGGCGGCGCTGTGGACGTTGCCCGGCCGCAGGCTGCACCGCTCCAGATCGCCAAATTGATTGAACACGAACAACGGGTGGTAGCAGGTGCAGCCGAAATGACCATTGTAGGCGCTACCCTCCTGGGCACCGTGCGTCTCGCTGACGCTGCTGTCCATGTCGAGCACGATGGTTGTGTGCGGCTTAAGCGCGTGTACCTGGTCGATCCAGGCACCGGACAGATCGGCCAGAGTGGCAAGGTTGGCCTCGCTGGTCAGCCATTCGGTCTCAAAGCGGCCCGTATGGCTGGTTGACGCGGCGTGGCGATCCAGACCGCTGCGATGCACCACGGCGCGCATCGCCGGGTCATGCGCCAAGCGGTCGGCATCGTTGACATCCTCATAGCCGGCGAGGCGGCCGAACACCGACTGGCGCAGCAGCCCGCTCAGCAGATGCCGGGTGTTCTTGCCGCGACGGCATTCCGATAACGCCGCGCCCGCCAGATCGGTGAGCCGGATCGCGTCGTCCAGTTCCCGATAGGCCAACAGCCCGGCATCGGAGGTGACGCGACTGCCGTGGAATTCCAGCCTCAGGCGGCGGTCGAAATCGACCCGCAGGGAGCCATCGTCCGATTCACCCGCTGGGTGCTCCATCTGCGTGCGTCCAATCCGCCATAACACGCTGATATTCATGACAGATTTGGTGGGAACGTACAAGGAAATCCATAGGCATCTGGGAAATGCGGGTTCAAACAGCATCGACACCTGGGCGGCCGTCAGCGTGATGGTGCCGCTGTCGCTCTGCGGCCAGACGAACCGGGCGCGCGGCAGCTCAAGCCGCTTGGCGTAGAGGCACAGGCCTTGCCCATCCCAATGCAGCGCCTTGAGCAGGTCGCCCCGGCGGCCCTGGAACACGAACAACGCCCCGCCATTGGGATCGAGCGACAGCACCGTCTGCACCTGGGCCGCCAGCCCGTCGAAGCCGCGGCGCATGTCGGTGAACCCGCAGGCCAGATACGCCCGGGTGGCCGGCGGCAGCATCATGGCGCGGCCAGTGCCGACAGAATGCGCTGCAATGCTGGGCCATCCACGTCGGAGCCGAACCGCAGCCGAACCCCGGATGGCAGCTCGACCTCGATCCCGCCGGGCATCGCACGCGATGCGGCAACAGGCGGCGAGGTCGGTAGGGACACGGTGTCCTGGACCGGACCCGCCAAGGCGACCGGCACGTCCGGCTTGATCTCGACCGCGGCGAAGCCCGTCATCGCCGCGCGCAGCATCTGCTTGCGCCATGTGTAGATCAGCCCCGTGCCAATCCCATGCCGATCCGCCACAGCCTGCGCCGTCGCGCCAGCCGCCAGCGTCTCGCGAACAATGGCCAGCTTGGCCGCAGGACTCCATCGACGGCGACGCTCCGGCCGGGTGCGCACCTCGATCCGGTCATGAAGAGCACTTCTCCGACTGTCGTATGACTGCTCGTAAGAGTACTCGGTCTCGTCCATAACGCGCCGCCTCACCCACTACGGCACGCAGAATGCTCAAGCCAGCACCGTGCCGGAATGTGGCGGTGGGCTTTCGCTTACGCTCCTCCGCCACGATGTCGCGGACCAGATGCGCAGGATGCCCTTCAGGCACGAACTCCTGCACCGAAGGCGGCAGCAGCCACACCTCGTCCATTTGCCAGGGTCGAAAACTCTTTGTCATGCCAATGAGCGAATCACCACTCGCATCCACTGTCGAGCAGTTTCAACCGTTACCGGGACGGGCTCCTAGCTGCGACGGTCCTTGCCGCGCGTACGCGAAAGTCGGCTGGCATGGACATGGCGCAGGCACTACACCAACTCGCGCCGCAATGCGCCCTCGCCGGTCATCTGGCCGCTCGTGGAGCAGTCTTCGCGCAATCTACTGCGGCGACCAGCCCGACCGCAGATGCCCCACAACCTCCGACCAACGTTCGGGACCGGACATCTTGCGCGCCGTACGCGCCTTGTGCCTCAGCCGAGAGGCCTGCGCCTGCGCGCGCATCGCGCAATACGCGCCATGCAGACCCCCGCGGCTCAGTTCACCGCCGATCGTGCTGGCCGCGCGACCCAACCGAGACCCGATCACCCGATGACCCGCACACGCGCGCGCCTTCATGCTAAAGTTGGACCGACACACGATCAGCTAGGCTCAATTCATGATAGCGACGCATCCAGACTTCCGTACCTGCGACGTCATCAAAGGCGTCGCATCTGGAATTGGAACCGACTAGCGAGGCGGGATGTCGGGGCATGAAGCGGTGCGTGGCTCCGAATGGGCCTCCAGCGGCACCACTGGCGACAATGGCGCGGCTCTCCCCGCTTCCCTGTTCGTCGTTACTCGCCCCACGCCGCGCCGGCATCGAAGTTCACCAGATCGGCTTGGAATGATTCGCGGAAGCAGTTGCCGAAGCCGAACCCGGACTGCTAATGATCGGTTGTGCTAGCAGGCGGATTGACCGGTGCCCCCCCGGGCGACGCCACAAGAGGATGTTAAATGCGGACAGTGATTAAAAATACTAGCGCCGCCAAGGTGGCGTCCACAAGTTCACGAAGAAACGCAGCACGAGACGTTATCGTGGATGAAGCCGCGACGCTCGTTGCGACTGGACTGTTAGATGAACCTTACTACCTGAAGGCTAATGCCGACGTCCTTGCGCCCGACGAGCCGGCTGCCCTGCACTTCTCCCGGGAGGGGTGGCGTGAGGGGCGTAATCCGAACCGGTATTTCGATGTCGCGTGGTACGTGGAGCAGATGCCGCCGGAGGAGCGCGGCACAATCAACCCCCTGCTTCACTACGCGCGAGTTGGCGAACCGCAGGGATTGCGTCCCAACTTTTACTTCGATCCATCCTGGTATCGCCGGCGGTATAGTTTGGCAGACGGGGAGTCTCCGCTACGGCACTTCCTGGAGCATGCGCGGTCGGGTGAAGTAAGCCCGGTCGCAGAGTTCGACGTCGTATTCTATCTCGACAGCAACCCGGACGTCCTTGAAACAGATCTAGATCCGTTCGCGCACTATCTGGAAGTAGGGTTTCGGGAAGGCCGCGATCCGGCGGCGAATTTTCCGTCACGCCGCTACATGGACCACTATCTTGGCGGCAGCGACGCGGGGAACCCGCTGCTGCACTACCTTCGCCAGGATCCTCGTCCAGATCTCACTCGTCTCGTCCCGGCACCTGGCGCATCGGAATGGCCGCAGGCGGAGCCAGGTGAGACCGAGATGGTTCGTGCGACGGGCCTGGTGGACGAGGACTTCTACCTGGCAACGTTCGCCGACGTGGCGGCCCAGGGCGAGGGGGCTGTAGAACATTTCGCCCGCCAGGGGTGGCGTGAGGGGCGTAATCCGAACCGGTATTTCGATGTCGCGTGGTACGTAGAGCAGATGCCGCCGGAGGAGCGCGGCACAATCAACCCCCTGCTCCACTACGCGCGAGTTGGCGAACCGCAGGGATTGCGTCCCAACTTTTACTTCGATCCATCCTGGTATCGCCGGCGGTATAGTTTGGCAGACGGGGAGTCTCCGCTACGGCACTTTCTGGAGCATGCGCGGTCGGGTGAAGTAAGCCCGGTCGCAGAATTCGATGTCGCATTCTATCTCGACAACAACCCGGACCTTCTTGGAACAAATCTCGATCTGTTCGCGCACTATCTGGAAGTAGGGTTTCGGGAAGGCCGCGATCCAGCGGCGAATTTTCCATCCCGCCGCTACATGGACCACTATCTGGACGGCAGCGACGCGGAGAACCCGCTGCTGCACTACCTGCGCCAGGATCTGCGTCCCGATCTCACTGATCTTGCCCTGGCGCTAAGCGCAACGGAAGCGCCGCCGGCGGAGCCCGATGAGATCGAGATGGTTGGTGCGACGGGC
>CAMDAM010000210.1 GCA_945888575.1 Asaia bogorensis
AACCTCGAAGACATCAAGGCGCCCGAGTGCTTCGTCATCGAGCAGCGCCTGCGCGAGCTGATGGACATCCCCATCTTCCACGACGACCAGCACGGCACCGCCATCGTCGCCGCCGCCGGCCTCATCAACGCCGTCCACCTCACCGGCCGAGACCTGCGCACCACGAAACTAGTGGTGAACGGCGCCGGCGCCGCCTCCATCGCCTGCGTGGAACTCCTCAAGGCCATGGGCATGCACCCGCAGAACATCACCCTGGCCGATACCAAGGGCGTGGTCTACCAGGGCCGCACCGAAGGCATGAACCAGTGGAAATCCGCCCACGCGGTCGCCACCTCCGCCCGAACCTTGCGCGAAGCCATCGAAGGGGCAGACGTCTTCTTCGGCCTCTCCGTCAAAGGCGCGCTGACGCAAGACATGGTCCGCGCCATGGCCCCCAACCCCATCATCTTCGCCATGGCCAACCCGGATCCGGAAATCACCCCGGAGGAAGCCCGCGCCGCCTCCCCCACCGCCATCATCGCCACCGGCCGCTCCGACTACCCCAACCAGGTCAACAACGTCCTCGGCTTCCCCTACATCTTCCGCGGCGCCCTCGATGTCCGCGCCTCCACCATCAACGAACCCATGAAGATCGCCGCCGCCGAGGCCCTGGCCCTGCTCGCCCGCGAAGACGTGCCCGATGAGGTGAACGCCGCCGGCGGCGGCTCCCGCCTGCAATTCGGCGCCGAATACATCATCCCCAACGCCTTCGACCCGCGCCTCATCTCCCGCCTCCCCCCCGCCGTCGCCAAAGCCGCCATGGACTCCGGCGTCGCCCGCAAGCCCATCAGCGACCTGCGCCGCTACACCCGCGAACTCTCCGGCCGGCTCGACCCCACCGCCAACGCGCTCGACGGCATCAGCGAAGCCGTCCGCGCCCACCCCGGCCGCGTGGTCTTCGCCGAGGGCGAGGAAGAAAAGATCGTCCGCGCCGCCGTCGCCTTCCGCAACGCCGGCTACGGCACCCCCGTGCTGATCGGCCGCGAAGACCGCGTGCGCGCCACCATGGCCGCCCTCGGCCTCGGCGACACCGACGGCATCGAAATCCACAACGCCCGCCTCTCCGGCCGCAACGCCAAATACGCCGAATTCCTCTACGCCCGCCTCCAGCGCCAAGGCTACCTGGCCCGAGACTGCCAGCGCATGGTCAACCAAGACCGCAACGTCTTCGCCGCCTGCATGGTGGCAACCGGAGACGCCGACGCCATGGTCACCGGCCTCACCCGCTCCGCCGCCGTCTGCCTCACCGATATCGGCCACGTCATCGATACCGCCCCCGGCGCCATCTCCTTCGGCCTGACGCTGATGCTGGGGGACCGCGGCCACGCCATCTTCATCGCGGATACCCTGATGCACTTCCGCCCCAACCCGCAGGAACTGGCGGACATCTGCATCGGCGCCGCCGCCGCCGCCCGCCGCCTGGGCCACGAACCCCGCGTGGCGCTCCTCAGCTACAGCACCTTCGGCAACCAGCACTCCGCCCTGGGCGACACCATGCGCGAAGCCGTGAAGATCCTGGACAGCCGAGGCGTGGACTTCGAATACGACGGTGAAATGTCGCCCGACGTCGCCCTGGATGATGGCTACCGCGCCCTCTACCCCTTCTGCCGCCTCACCGGCCCCGCCAACATCCTGGTCATGCCCGGCCTCCACAGCGCCCATATCACCAGCAGGTTGGCCCCGAGGCTCGGCGGCGGCGGAACCATCGGCCCCCTGATGATCGGCCTCACCCACGCCGTGCAGCTGGTGGCGATGGACAGCAGCGTCAGCCAGATCGTGGACATCGCCACGATCGCGGCGCACCAAGCGATAGGGAGTTGAATCCTATTCCATTTTCCCGTAGCCAATGGCTATAGTGGTGACTTTAGGGATATCGACCAGAAACACTTTGAAGCGCTCAGTGATCGTAAAATCAAAATGCCAAATATATTGTGTCGCACCAAGATGATTAATAACTCCAACGATCTAATGAGCGCGGTTCATCCCGAATAAATTTCGGAATGTTGCTTTACTCCACCAGAAACGAAGCCCGTATCTATTTCGGAAAAAATAGTATTCCGTTCATTCGCCAGTATTATTGTTTGCTCCCCATAGAACAACAGCAATCTATTTTGTTTTAAAATATTAAATAAAAACAACAAATAAGTATGATCTGTTGTCCCTGCAATTATTACACCGATGGCTATATGGCTTTCATCAACCACCAACAAACCACACTCACCAATATCGCTGAACGACTCCCTTGAGGGATGATCTACTTCAACTAAATTATCAAATATGAACGTTCCCCGGGAGGTGCTTATGGGCACTGAGCACTGGACGCGTCCGATGATCGCAGCCTTCGATGCTATATCACGTTCTTTTCGTGCTCCCCTCGGATTCTTCAGTACATACTCGGTCAACTCTGCTAGCAAAAATTGCTTATCATGTATGCCTTGAATAATTTGAGAATCTATTTTAATATTATAATAATTTGATGAAAGAGAAATTAAAACAATAAATATATTGGGCGCGGATACACCTCCAACGTTGGGAGCGCTATCCAGGCGGAGCACCTTGTACACAAAACCTATCCGATGAACGGCGCCTCCGAACGATGCCCTGCACGGACTATCGAGCGACGGTGCCCAGCCATGACAAACTGTGAGAGCTAGTAAATCCGATCTATATTGTTCTCTTACAAAACAAGTGAGGTTCAGGCGCGGTAACGGGTCGCGTTCAGTTACTTTCTCGTCAACCTCCAGCCTCACCCCAGGCCGCAAAGGCCCATAGTCGGGCAACTGCCTCGACATTAGGCCGCACTCCTGAACTCAGCCGCCCGAAAGCCCACAGGCGATACGCGACCAAGCTTCCATTGAATTGCCATACCAAAGAATTCAGAAAAAGTATCACCCAATGTTGTGTGCGGACCATTGCCCGGCACATCAATCTCAATGACCCATTCGCCGGTGCTGCGGATGCGTTTGCATCCAATAGCACCATGGTGGATATTGTAACTCTGCAATACGCCTGACACGAGATACACTATCTCGCTGTTCCATGCATCGGCAGCGCCGCGGCGGCACGGAAATATGCGTCTATATCGAGCCCTGCTAGCAAAAAATTCATGACCGCCATGCGCCCATTGCATATCGAGAAGGGCTTCTTGCTTACAGTGGGTGGGGCTGGCAAGCAAGCGCTTAAGCGTCGCGTCACCCAACAAATCCCGTAAGGGGGTGGTGGCGCCGTGGCGCACGACGACTGCAATCGCATTCTCGATCCGCTTCCGAGGGCCAGAGGGAAGTGGCAAGTACGATGCTTCGGCGGAATTGATGTCTAGCTCTCCCCAGACCGCGTCTATGCGGTTCGCCTTGAGCGCATGTGCGATCATAAGTCGGTGCAATGGGGCCGGTCGGCGATTGAGCAAATATTTTGATCGGTGAAGAATGGTTACTCGACGCCCTTCTGGAGCGAGTCGCGAATTTAGGAAATTTGCGACGTCATTATGTTCAGCAAGCTTTAAATATTCATTATGAGCGTACTTATCCCCTTCTTCTTTTGACATAGAATCACATATATTTTCTATGCGAATAAATTCTTTTCTTAGATGATCTATTTGTATCGCTAGCTCGGATACAAGTCGGCCTTCATTAAATTTCGAATACAAGATGTCTAACGCGTCAAAAAATGCTCCATCACCCGATCCACTTATCCATACGGACCGCCCTCTCTGAAAATCCCTGGTATCCCAACCGGAGTCGATCCAATAGCTACGAGACTGAGTGCCAGAAAATGAGGTTGATTGCTCAAATCCAAAACCGACGCATAATATTACTCTATCATAAATTACACTTGGCTGCACTCCAAACTTATTAATGCAATATAATTCGACTGTTTCGGCTCTATTTTCTAATTTTGTTACCGTTGTGTTTAGGAATGTTCTGCAATTTCCCTGCCCGTATGTCTTCCAGCCATATACGATTTGTTCGATGACTTTCTTGCAAGTCGCACTATGCCAATTGAGAAAAGGGAATTCTGTAACATGACGTATTGGTTCCTGTGGCCAGAAATTGGCTGTCGGATGAATCCAACGACGAGAAGTACCCGCCTGCAAGTGACAGTAATCATCTCCCTTCTCGTATATATCTACCGAACAACCGACAGAAATTGCTGCACAAGCCGCCGTCAGACCGGCAATTCCAGCACCGACCACTGCAACTTTCATCGTAGGATGTAGTTTTTTCTCTTCAACCATAGCATTGATAAGACGAATCGCTCGTCGTTGCTGACTCGCAAAACTTATCCGATCAGCAAACGAGCCCAGGAAGTAGATATTCTCTCGGCCGTTTATCGACGCACATTCGATTGCGTCAGCGCTCGAAAAATTCTTCATGCTGAATAGCACATCGGCACGACAGAGACTCCCGGTACACCCATTACTCACGGGCCGCCCCATTTGCCGGCGCGTTCAAGATAAGTTTGTAGGCGTTTCAGATTAAGGTCAATGTAGGAAGACCGTAACAGAAGCGGACCTCGCCTCCAGTGCGCTCGCCTTGAGCCAAACCCCACACCGGCGCACCATGCGCCCATGAGCACGCCCTACGACTTCCGCATCGGCATCGACCTCGGCGGCACCAAAACCGAGATCGCCGCCCTCGCCCCCGATGGCAGCCTTCTCCATCGCCACCGTGTCCCCACCCAAGCGGGCTACGAGGCCTCCGTGCGCGGCATGGCCGATATGGTGCTGGGGATCGAGCAGCAGATGGCCCAAAGCCATGGCCTGCGCCGCGCCTCCGTCGGCTTCGGCATCCCCGGCGTCATCTCCCCCGGCACCGTCATGTTCAAGAACGCCAACACCCTCAACGGCCCCCCGTTCAACAAGGACATCGCCGCCCTCCGCGCCGACGTGGCCACCACCACCCACACCCGAATCAAAACATTATAACGTAACAGGCACATCGACCCAGCCTGCCGCGTGTCGGTAAACTTTACACCTAGCGCCAAACCCTCCCAACCCGTTCCCGCATCCCATTGTATTCACGCACTTCCTTCTGGCGGCCCATTTCTTGCTTCAACCGTGGCAACGCCACCCAGCCCTTCCAGCGCCGGAATTGCATCGCCATGACCTTCCCCCGCCTTGCCGCCGCATCCCTCGCCGCCCTGCTCGGCCTCGCAGCCCCGGCCCTCGCCGACATCATCACCAGCAACAACACCGGCACCACCCTCTCGGGCGGCGCCAATTTCGCCGTCGGCCAGTCCGTCACCACCGGGGCCGGCGGCCCCTGGAACACCCTCTCCTTCAACCTACTTGCCGACACGCAATCCGGCCCCACCCCCTTCGCGGTCGGAACGCTCTTCCTCCTCTCCCAGCCCTATGCCGGCAGCCATACCACCCTCAGCAACGCCACCCCTGGCTACATCGCCGACACCGGCACCATCACCGCCGGCGCCTGGGATTTCGAGGATTCCGTCGCCCTCCAGGCCAGCACGCAGTACTTCTTCTACATGGGCAGCTACGTCGGTGGCCCCGATCTCCTGTTCAGCTCCGGCAACCCCTACGCCGGTGGCATCGCCTTCCAGTCCTCCCCAACCTCCTCGGACCTCTACTTCGACATCCCCACGGCCGACCTCCGCTTCACCCTCCAGGGCACCCAAGTCGGCATCACCGACACGCCGGAGCCCGCCTCCGCTCTCGTCCTTGCCACCGCTCTGCTCGCCCTGCGGCGCCTCCGCCGCCCCGCCTGATCCGCCCGGGGCACGCACCCCGCCTTGAGCCAAACCCCTCACCGGCGCACCATGCGCCCATGAGCACGCCCTACGACTTCCGCATCGGCATCGACCTCGGCGGCACCAAAACCGAGATAGCTGCCCTCGCCCCCGATGGCAGCCTTCTTCACCGCCACCGTGTCCCCACCCCCGCGGGCTACGAGGCCTCCGTGCGCGGCATGGCCGATATGGTCCACGCGATCGAGCAGCAGATGGCCCAAAGCCATGGCCTGCGCCGCGCCTCCGTCGGCTTCGGCATTCCCGGCGTCATCTCCCCCGTCACCGGCATGGTCAAGAACGCCAACACCATCGCCCTCAACGGCCACCCGTTCGACAAGGACATCGCCGCCCTCCTCGGCCGAGAGGTCCGGGTGGAGAACGATGCCAACTGCTTCGCCCTCTCCGAAGCCTCCGATGGCGCCGGCGCCGGGCAATCCGTGGTCTTCGGCGTCATCCTCGGCACCGGCTGCGGCGGCGGCATCGTGGTGGATGGCAAGGTCATTCGCGGCCGCAACCGCGTCACCGGCGAATGGGGCCACACCCCCCTGCCCTGGCCGAAGCCGGAGGAACTGCCCGGCACCCTCTGCTGGTGCGGCCACCGCAACTGCCTGGAAACCCTCATCGCCGGCCCCGGCCTGGCCATGGATTGCGACGGCCCCGATGCCCGCGATGGCCACGCCGTGGTCGAGCGCGCCAAATCCGGCGACGCCGAGGCCCAGGCCGCCATGGATCGCCACGCCGATCGCCTGGCCCGCGGCCTCGCCGTCATCGTCAACATCCTCGATCCCGATGTCATCGTCCTCGGCGGCGGCCTCTCCAACCTCGATCACCTCTACCAACAGGTGCCCACGCTGATGGCCCCGCACGTCTTCAGCGATTTCGTCCACACCCCCATCGTCAAGAACCTGCACGGGGATAGCTCCGGCGTCCGCGGCGCCGCCTGGCTCTGGCCGCCACCGAACTAACATTTTTTCACCAATCCACGCAATAATTCCTTGCATCACTAACACCGGTGAGCTACATTCACCGGATGCAGAACATCCCCTCCCCCCAGGCCGCCGCGCGCGCCCACCAGAGCCAAAGTGCCCTGGCAGGGGAACTGCGCCTGCTCGCCACGCTGGAGGCGTTCATCCTCGCCCTGCTCGCGGCCGTCCTCGGCCGCCGCCGCACCGCGGCCAACTGGCACCCCCTCTCCCCGCTGGACTACGTGAACGACGACGAAGACCTCCCCTACGCCGTCCTCTTCGCCTCCCACGCCCTCAATCCGTCCAGCACCCCGCGCGAGTACCGCCTGCCCTGCCACACTCATCAGGGCATCGAGCACCCCATCCTCTGGGTCCTCGGCCCCGGCCCCAACCGCGGCATGCGCCCCCACAAGCGCCCCCTCCCCCACATCCAAATCACCACCGCCCGCGCGCCGCCACCCACCGCCCCGCCCCGAATCACCCCTCCAGCAGCAACCGCCGACTCACGCCCATTTTGTTCCGATATCGTAACTTAAACCCGCTTGACCCCAACCCGCCCCCCGCCCGTACAACCTCCCATGCCGCCCCCCTTCCCCTCCGGGACCCCCTCCCTCTGCCGAGATTGCGGCGCCGACCCCGGCGACGCCCCCGTCTGCCCCGCCTGCACCCACCGCCGCATCGTCCGCCACCCGGAACTGAACACCCTCACCATCGCCCACGTCGATTGCGATGCCTTCTACGCCAGCGTCGAAAAGCGCGACCGGCCAGAGCTGCTCTCCCGCCCCGTCATCGTCGGCGGCGGCGTCCGCGGCGTCGTCTCCGCCGCCTGCTACATCGCCCGCATCCACGGCGTCCGCTCTGCCATGCCCATGTTCAAGGCCCTGAAAGCCTGCCCCGACGCCGTCGTCATCCGCCCGGATTTCAGCAAATACACCGCCGCCGCCCGCCAGATCCGCGCCCTGATGGAATCCCTCACCCCCCTCGTCCAACCCCTCTCCATCGACGAAGCCGTCCTCGACCTCGCCGGCACCCAGGCCCTGCACAACGCTACCCCCGCCGCCGTCCTCGCCCGCTTCGCCCTGGATGTCGAACGCCAGGTCGGCGTCACCATCTCCATCGGCCTCGCCCGCAACCGCCTCATGGCCAAGATCGCCGCCGGGCGAGACAAACCGCGCGGCTACTGCGTCATCGGCCAGGAAGCCCCCGCCCTCCTCGCCCCGGAACCCGTCCGCCTCCTCTCCGGCATCGGCCCCGCCTTCGCGAAAAAGCTGGAATCCCTGGGCATCACCAAGCTCGCCCACCTCCAGGCCATGGACGAACCCACCGCCCGCCGCCGCTTCGGCGAAGACGGGCCCGCCCTCCTCCAACGCGCTCGCGGAGAAGACAGCCGCCTCGTCCACCCGGATCGAGACACCAAGTCGATCAGCGCCGAAACCACCTTCAACACCGACCTCGCCGACCAAACCGCCCTGGAACGCGAACTCTGGCGCCTCTCCGAAAAACTCGCCAACCGCCTCCGCACCTCCGAATACGCCGCCGCCGGCGTGGTCCTGAAACTGAAAACCGCCGCCTTCGCCAACCGCACCCGCACCCAGCGCCTGCCCCACCCCACCCGCCTGCCCGACCTGCTCTTCCAAACCGCCCGCACCATGCTCGCCCGTGAAGTCGATGGCACCGCCTACCGCCTCATCGGCATCGGCGCCCAACCCCTCGCCCCCGCCGCCCAAGCCGACCCACCAGACCTCGCCGACCCCGGCCAACCCCGCCGCGCCGCCGCCCAAGGCGCCATCGATGCCCTGCGCGCCAAGTTCGGGGCGAACGCGGTGGTGAAGGGACGGGGGTTTAAGTAAGCATCTTCTTTTTCTGAAGAAAAAGAAGCAAAAAGACGGCGGTTTCCAACTCCAGGTGCAACGCCTTTGATGTTTGCGTTGTACTGGAGGTTGGGATGGTCGGGCATCACGAGTTGAACCTTTCCGAGCGGGTCTCGATCCAGCTTTGGCG
>CAMDAM010000211.1 GCA_945888575.1 Asaia bogorensis
GTCAGGTCACTCGGGTAGCGCAGGCCACGACGTTCGTAGCGGGTGCGATTTGCGTTCGTCCACATGACGTAAGCATCGACGCCGACTCCGCGTCGGCCAAAATCACAACCGATTCAACTCGCTGCCCTTGTTCCCGGATGGACACTTACCTCTCCAGGCACATCGCCACGCCCATCCCGCCGCCGATGCACAGCGTCGCCAAGCCCTTCTTGGCGTCCCGCTTCTGCATCTCATGCAGCAACGTCACCAGCACCCGCGCGCCGGAAGCCCCGATCGGATGCCCGATCGCAATCGCCCCGCCGTTCACGTTCACCTTGCTGGTATCCCAGCCCATGTCCTTGTTCACCGCGCAGGCCTGCGCCGCGAACGCCTCGTTCGCCTCGATCAGGTCGAGGTCACCAATACCCCACCCCGCCCGCTGCAGCGCCTTGCGGCTCGAAGGGATCGGGCCGGTGCCCATCACGGAGGGATCCACGCCCGCGGTGGCGAAGCTCGCAATCCGCGCCAGCGGCGTCAGCCCCCGGCGCGCGGCTTCCGCGCCCGACATCACCACCAGCGCCGAGGCGCCGTCATTGATCCCGCTGGCATTGCCGGCGGTCACGGTGCCGTCCTTGGTGAAAGCCGGCCGCAGCTTGGCCATGCCCTCGATGCTGGAATCGTGGCGGATGTATTCGTCGTTCTCCACCACGGTATCGCCGCGCCGGCCCTTCACCGTCACCGCCGCGATCTCGTCCTTGAACCGCCCGGCCTTCTGCGCGGCGGAGGCCTTCTGCTGGCTGCCCAGCGCGAACTCGTCCTGCTCCTCGCGGGTGATCTGGTAGGCACGCGCCACGTTCTCGGCCGTGTTGCCCATGTGGTAGCCGAAGAAGGCATCCCACAGCCCGTCCTTGATCATCGTGTCCACCAGCTGCATGTCGCCCATCTTGGCGCCCGCGCGCAGATAGGTGCCGTGCTGGCTCTGGCTCATGCTCTCCTGCCCGCCGGCCACCACGATCGCGCTCTCGCCGGTGCGCACCTGCTGCGCCGCCAGCGCCACGGCACGAAGGCCAGACCCGCACACCTGGTTGATCCCGAACGCCGTCGCCGTGTCCGCAATCCCCGCCGCCCGCGCCGCCTGGCGCGCCGGGTTCTGCCCCTGGTTCGCCGTCAGCACCTGGCCCAGGATCACCTCATCCACCTCGCCCGGCTCCAGTCCGGCGCGCGAAAGCGCCGCCTGCAGCGCCGCCGTACCCAGCACATGCGCCGGCACGCTGCCGAAGGCCCCGTTGAAGCTCCCAACCGGCGTACGCGCGGCCGAGACGATGACGATGTCGTCCATGATGGCGTTCTCCTGCGGCGGATATGTCCGCGTTTGCCCCTACCTTACCGCGCCGCATAACGGGATCAAAGCGCAGCAATCCAGTCCTGCAAGGGCCCCCACAGCACCCGCTCCGCACTGGCGCCTGCCACCATCCCCACATGCCCCGCCGCCGGTTGGTGCAACACCGCCCCCGCGATCAGCCCGGCCAGCGGCAGCGCGCTCTCCGGCGGCACGATCCGGTCTCGCCCCGGCACCGCCACGAAGGCCGGCACCCGCAAACGCCGCGGATCCACCACCTCTCCCGCCACCCGCCACAGCCCGCGCGCCGGCGTGTTCTCGCCATACCACCCGCCCAGGCACTCCCGCGCCACCGCGGCCGCCAGCGGCACCCCGTCGTTCAGCCAGTCCTCGATCGCCACGAACTGCCGCGCCCGCGCGCTGTCCTGGTCCACCCGCGCGAACCCCGCATACTTCGCCGCGATCCCGCCGGGGTCCATCATCGCGAACAACGTCTGGATCGCATCGATCGGCAGCCGCTGTGTCAGCGCCATCAGCGGCTTCAGCAACGGTACCAACTGCCCCAGCCCCCGCGCGGCCTGCGCCTCCATTGCATGGAAATCCCACGGCACCGCCAGCAACCCCAGCCCCCGCACCCGCTCCGGCCGCCTTTGCGCCGCCGCCAGCGCCAGCAACCCGCCCATGCAATACCCCACCAGCACCACCGGCGCCCCCACCGCCACCAGCGCCCGCTCCAGCCGCCCGGCCACATAGTCGGTCAGCGTGAACCCTCGCTCCGCCTCCCCCGGCCACCCCCAATCCAGCAACAGCACCCGCCGACCTGCGGCCAGGAACCGCAGCATCGACCGCCCCTCATCGAGATCCAGCACATACGCCCGGTTCACCAGGCTCGGCACGAACAGCACCGGCTCCCCAGCCCCGCCATAGTCCAGCAGCCGCGAGCCCCCCTCCGACCACACCACCGCCGGCTCCGCCACCTCCCGCCGCCACGGATGCCGCCGATACGCCGCCACCCCCGCAATCAGCTCAGCCGGCGCCGCCCCGCTTCGGCCGCCGCCCCCGCTGCTCCAGCTCGGCCACCCGCCGCTCCAGGGCATCGATCCGTTCCAGAAGGGCGGCAACCACCCCGTCCCGCCCTGGGGCATCCCCGCCAGCAGCAGGTGCAGCAGCAACGGCCGCGGACCCCGCCGGATCATGCGGCCCGAGCCCTCGCGCCCACACCCCGGCCAGCGCCTGCCAGGTCTCCAGCGCCTCCCGGTCCGTCGCCAGCCCCGCCAACTCCGTCTGCATCAGCGTCATCCAGTCGCGCATCAGCGCGGCCGGGTCGCCCCGCACCGCCCCCTCTCCCGCATCCTCCGGCCCGCCCGTCATCCCGCATCGCCCCTCCGCGGCGCAGCATACCCACACGCCCATTCGGCGGAAACCACGCGCAAGATTTCAATCCCGCGCACACCCGTGCTACATTGCACCGCACAAAACCCCACCCGGGGCAGCAAGGGGGCAGGATGTCGCAATCAGCGCCGCTCGAGGACGCCCGCAGCGCCGACGCCAAACCTGGCGACGCGGCACCGGTCGTCGTCAAGAAATACGCCAACCGGCGCCTCTACAATACGGAAAGCTCCAGCTACATCACGCTGGATTCGCTCGCCGAAATGGTCCGCCTCGGCCGCGACTTCGTGGTCTACGACGCAAAAACCGGCGAAGACATCACCCGCTCCGTCCTCACCCAGATCATCGTGGAGGAGGAAAGCAAGGGCCGCGCCATGCTGCCCACCGGCTTCCTGCGCCAGCTGATCGGCTTCTACGGCAACTCCATGCAGTCCGTGGTGCCGAAATACCTGGAACAGGCCATGGGCGCCTTCGCCGTTCAGCAAGACCAGATGCGCCGCGCCGTCGAATCCACCATGGGCACCTTCATCCCGCCCAGCCTGCAGGAAGTCGGCCGCCAGAACATGGCCATGATGGAACGCGCCATGTCCCTCTTCTCCCCCTTCCTCCCGCAGGAGCCGGAAGCCCCCCGCGCCCCCGCCTCGCCCCAGGAGGAGGAGATCGCCGCCTTGCGCCGGGAAGTGGATCTGCTCCGCAAGCAGCTCGCCGAATCGCGGCTCGCCGGCAAGAAAGAATAGAATCTTCTTTTTCTGAAGAAAAAGAAGCAAAAAGACTTTCCTCCTTTTCGCTGGAATCCCGATTCATGAGCTGGCCCCAGGCCCAAGGCACCTTCGTCCTCGGCAACTTCCCGGTGCAGAAGGGCGGCGTGATCGAGAACTGCCAGATCCCCTACAAAACCCACGGCACCCTGAACGCCGACAAGAGCAACGTCATCCTCTACCCCTGCTCCTACGGCGCCTCCCACCCCGATATGGAATTCCTCATCGGGCCCGATGGCATCCTGGACCCGACCCGCTGGTTCATCGTCATCCCCAACATGTTCAGCAACGGCCTGGCCTCGTCGGCCGCCGCCACGCCGAACTGGCCCACTTTGGTCACCTACGCCGACCTCATCGAAGCCCAGCGCCGCCTGCTCTTCGACATCTTCGGAATCACCCGCCTCGCCGCCGTCTACGGCTTCTCCATGGGCGCCCAGCAGGCCTACCACTGGGCCGCCCTGCACCCCGATGCCGTGGACCGCGCCTTCGTCGTCTGCGGCACCGCCCGCACCAGCGTCCACAACAAGGTCTTCCACAGCGGCCTGCTGCGCACCCTGGAATCCGCCGCGGAATACGCCGGCGACGGCAAGTTCAGCGCCGAACCCGCCCTGGCCAAGAAAGCCTTCGCCCACATCTACGCCGGCTGGGCCCTCAGCCAGGATTTCTACCGCGCCAACCTGCACATGACCGCCCTCGGCGCGCCCGACCTCGAAACCTACCTCCGCACCGACTGGACCGAACGCATGGGCGCCCGCCCCGCCGCCAACCTCTACGCCCAGCTCATGACCTGGTACCACGGCGACATCGCCGATGGCGGAGACCTGCCAACAGCCCTCGGCGCCATCAAGGCCCGCATGGTCCTCCTCCCCAGCGAAACCGACCTCTACTTCCGCGTCGCCGACAACGCCGCCGAACTCCCCTTCCTCCGCAACGGCGTCCTCAAGCCCATCCCCAGCATCTGGGGCCACCGCGCCGGCAACCCCAACCCCTCCGTCATCCCCGCCGACTTCGCCTTCCTCAAGGCCGCGGTGCGCGAGGCGATGGCCACGTAGCGTTAATCCGCTCTTCAGCGAACCGTCCTAGCTAGGGCAGTCGGTTGCCGGAGGGAGTGGAAGACCCCCTCCACCCGGCACCGCTCACTGTCGCCAGGATGGTCAGAATGTCCCGATTGGTCCGCGCCGCCCTCCTCTCCGCGGCCCTGCTCCTCCCCGCCCTGCCCACCCACGCCGAAACCCCCATCGCCCAGCCGGCCACCGAAGACCTCTCCATGGAGGTCATGAAATCCTTCGGCTGCCTCGCCACCGGCAGCGCCGGCACCCTGGCCGCCATCGGCTTCGGCCCGGAAAACCTGGTCAACCTGGTCTCCGGCGGCATCGTCACCCCCGCCAACTCCGCCGTCCTGGCCATCGGCGTCGTCGGCGTCGTCTTCGCCAGCTTCTGCACCGTCGGCGAATCCCTCACCCCCGGCGTCCTCTATTTCACCGACCGCGCCGCCCCCGTCGCCACCCGCATCGCAGGCGCCACCATCGCCACCGCCAGCGCCGCGCTGGAGGCCACCACCTCAACCGCCCGCGCCACCGGCACCACCCTGGCGGGCGCCCTCTCCCCCACCATCGACGCCACGCTGGAAGCCGCCGACACCGCCCTGGCCGCCGCCGCCGCCACCACCCATCGCCTCGCCGCCGCGGCCCTGGCCACCGCCTCCGAAGCGATCGACACCGCCCGCACCGCCAACCTCTCCCCCACCGCCTGGGCCGAATCCGGCTGGAACGCGCTCGCCGATCTCTGCCTCCAATCCCCCCTCTGCCGCGCCCGCGTCACCGCCCCACCCACGCCTCGCGACATCGCATCGCGATAGACCGCCGGCCCCTCACCGTGTTATAACTCCCGTATCAACGGGAACCCCACCATGTCCGCCCTCAAGCTCACCCAGATCGGCAACTCGGTCGGCCTCATCCTGCCCAAGGAGATGCTGGCCAAGCTCGGCGTCACAAAGGGCGACACGGTCTACGCCGTCGAAACCGAGAACGGCATCCGCCTCACCACCTCCGATCCCGAGTTCGAGGCGCAGATGGAGGTCGCCCGCGGCCTCATGAAGAAGTGGCACAACGTCCTGCGCGAGCTGGCGAAGTGACCGTCTGGCTCTCCCGCGACCTCGTTCTCGCCATCCACGACGAACAGCTCGCCCGCCACGGCGGCGCCGCCGGCATGCGCGATGCTGGCCTGCTGGAAAGCGCCCTCGCGCGCCCACTCAACCTCGCCGCCTACAACGAGCCCGACATCGCCGAACTCGGCGCCACCTATGCCATTGCGATTGCCCGCAACCACCCCTTCATCGACGGCAACAAACGCGCTGCCTTCATGGCGCTCGTCCTGTTCCTCGCCCTGAACGGCACGGCCTTCGACCCACCGGAGGTCGAAGCCACCATCACCATGCTGTCGATGGCCGCCGGCGACCTAGACGACGCCACCTTCATCGCTTGGGTCCGCCGCCACGCCCAACCGGCAACGCCCTGAACGCTAAGCCTTCCCACCCACCTGCCGAACCCAATCGCCCAGATTGTAGTGGTTCGAAATCCGCGCCACCCGCCCATCCCGCAGCGTAAAGAACGCCCCCGCCGGCAACGAATACGTCTGCCCCGCAGCCTCCGGCGTCCCCTTCGGCACCCCGGGATCGGTCGCCACATAGGTACCGTGCACCACGAACTCCGCCGCCGCCCGCGTCCCGGTCGCGTCCACCATCACCACCAGGTCGGTGATACGCTCCCGGTAGCACCGGTCCATATGCGCCATGAACCGCCCAAACGCCTCGCGCCCCGCCTCGCTGCCCCCCTGGCTGATCCCGTGCTCCACATCCTCGGTCAGCAATCCGAGAAACGCCTCCCGGTCCCCCCGGTTGAACGCGTCGTAATAGGCCCGCACGAGCCCTTCAGCATCCGTCATCGATCCATCCTTCAAGGAGTCACAAACCGCCCGTGCGTCCGCGGCGCGAACACGCCCACCGCCCCGATCGCCTCGGCCACCACCACATCCAGCCCCGGCCCGGAATCATACGGCGCCACCGCCCGATCGCGCAGCACCCCATACCCATCCCCGCCCTGCCGCAGGAAGTTGTTGGTCACCACCCGATACATCCGCCCCTCCTGCACCGGCACGAACCCGCCGTCCGAGGCCACCTCCAACCCCACCAGCCGCGCCCCTTCCGCCGCCAGCGGGTTCCAGGTGATCCGCATCCCCGCCACCTGCGGAAACGCCCCCGCCCCCATCCGCGCCAGCCCATTGGCAATCGCCGCCCGAAGATCCGCGCCGGACAACTCCAGCGTCGCCACCGCATTCCCAAACGGCAGCATCGTCAGCACATCCCCCAGCGTCAGCTCGCCCCCCGGCAACCCGGTGCGAATGCCCCCCGCATTCATCAACGCCACCTCCGCCCCCTGCACCGACCGCAGCAGCGCATCGGCGATGAAACTCCCCAGCGCACATTCCCCCACCCGGCAGCTCGCATTGCCCACCGCCGCCTCCGCCCGCCCCACCACGCGCTTGCGCACCCCATCCAGCTGCACCGCATACCGCGCCACGATCGCCGCCACCCGAGGCTCCTCCGGCAGATCCAGCCCCACCCGACGGCAATCCCCGCCATAGGCCAGCACCGTCCCATCCGCCGCCACGTCCAAATCCAGCCGCCCAAGATACCGCCCATAGGCCGAAGCCTGCACCACCACCGCCTGCCCCGCCGGCCCACGCGCCACCCCATGCGCCGGCCCCGCCGCCCCCGCCTCGCTGTCGCTCAGCAGCGTATGCGTATGCCCGCCCACCAGCACATCCACGCCAGGCACATGCCCCGCCAACCCCTGGTCCACATCCCAGCCCAGGTGAGACAACGCCACCACCAGCCGCGCCCCCTCCCCCCGCACAACCGCCGCCGACCGCGCCAGCGCCGCCCCGGGATCGCCGAACGTCACATGCGGCCCCGGCGAAGACCCGATCGCCGTCTCCTGCGTCGTCAGCCCCACCAGCCCAATCCGCAGCCCGCCCTTCTCCATCACCACATGCGGCCGCAACACCCCACGCAGATCCGGGTCGGCCGACACATCCGCATTGGCCGACAAAACCGGAAACCGAGCCGCCTTTGCGAACCGCGCCAGATTGGCCGGCCCATGGTCGAACTCGTGGTTCCCCGCCGCCATCGCCTCGGTGCCCAGCGCATGCATCACCGCCAGCTCCACCTCGCCCCGCCACGCCGTGTAGAACAGGCTGCCCTGGAACTGGTCGCCGGCATCCACCAGCAGCACCGCCCGCCCATCCGCCTCCGCCGCCGCCCGCTGCGCCGCAATCGCACTCGCCAGCCGCGCCGCCCCCCCAAAGCACCCCGCCCGCTCCGCCGAACACGCCAGCGCCCGCGCATCCACCGCCTCATGCCGCGCATGGAAGTCGTTCATGTGCAGGATCGTCACCCGATGCGCCGCCTGCCCCACGGCAATGCGGGTCAGCGGCAACGTGCCCAGGGCACCCAGGAGAAACCGGCGCGAGAGTGTCATACCCCCCTCATACCAGACACCGGCCGACCTTTTCACCTCCGGGGCTTGCCAACGGCACCTGATCAGACGATGTAACCCCAACCGGACCAAGCGGGTCCGCTTTGGACCCCAGCCGCCCCACGCGGCACATGAGAGGTGATCCCATGTTCATCGAGACCGAAGGCACCCCGAACCCCGCCACGCTGAAGTTCCTGCCCGGCCGAGACGTGATGGGCGAGCGCACCGCCGATTTCGCCAGCGCCGACGCCGCCGAGCGCTCCCCGCTCGCCACCGCGCTGTTCGGCCTGCCCGGCATCACCCGCGTCTTCCTGGGCGGCGATTTCATCACCGTCACCAAGAACGACAGCCAGGCCTGGCAATCCCTCAAGCCCCAGGTGCTCGGCGCCATCATGGAGCACTTCGTCGCCGGCCGCCCTGTCATCGAAGGCGACGCCGACGAGCTCGATGAAGACGTCGAACCCGC
This sequence comes from Asaia bogorensis, assembly GCA_945888575.1. GTDB lineage: Bacteria > Pseudomonadota > Alphaproteobacteria > Acetobacterales > Acetobacteraceae > CAMDGX01. Next base: position 8,467 of record CAMDAM010000211.1, read on the forward strand.
CGACGCCGAGATCGTCGCCCAGATCAAGGAGCTGCTCGACACCCGCGTGCGCCCCGCCGTGGCGTCAGACGGCGGCGACATCGTCTTCCGCGGCTACCGCGACGGCATCGTGAAGCTGCACATGCAGGGCGCCTGCTCCGGCTGCCCCTCCTCCTCGGCCACGCTGAAGCACGGCATCGAAAACATGCTGCGCCACTACGTGCCGGAGGTCGTCCGCGTCGAACAGGTCATGTTCTGATGCCTTCCGACGTCTCCAAGCCGTCCGAGCCGAAGCCCGAAGACGC
>CAMDAM010000212.1 GCA_945888575.1 Asaia bogorensis
AGCGCCAGCAGCGGCAGGGCCATCCCGATCAACGTGGCCGTGATCAGCAACGCGCCCAGCTGGCCGTAGTCGCCGCGGCCGACGGTGAAGACCATGTTGAGATACTTGGTCTGCAGGCTGCCCGCCACCAAGGCCAGGTTCATCAGGGATGCCATCAGGGCGAACCACGTGGCCCGCGCCGCCGGCGGGGCGTAGAAGGCCACCAGCGTCAGCAGCGGTACCATGCCCAGCTGCGCGAACGGGCCGCCGGCGGCGGAATCGACCAGCGCGATGGTGCGGGCGCCGAAGCCCAGATGCGCCTCTGTCCAGTGATGCACGCCGTAGAACCGCCCGATCGTCGGCAGGCTCAGCACGCCGCTGGCCAGGGTCAGCCAGAACAGCACGCGGGCGACGGAATGCTTCGTCAGCTGATGGCGCAGCAGCCACAGCGCGGCGACCGCGATGATGGCCGAGGTTGGGCGCAGATGGCCGAGGAACGCCTCGTCGAAGCCCAGCTCGTCAGCGTGAACCAGAAGGCGCCATCCCCGGCGCTGGGCGTGGCGCGGAAGGCGAAGATGATGATGGAGGTGGCCAGGATCGCGCGGCGGTGCTCGGCACTCACCTCCCGCGTGACCAGCGCCAGCATGCGGATCACCACGGCCATGGAGAGCAGGAATACGATCTCCTGCGCCGCCGGCACCTTCACCAGGGCGAGGGCCACCACCGCGGCACCGAAGGCGAGGCCGCCGCCGAGGATGCGCCAATCCGGCGCGTGCGGCTGGTGGGCCTCATCCCGCGCCATTGCTGCGGCCAGCAGGGTGATCACGGGGATCACCAGCGCGATCAGGAACACCGTCTCCCGCGCCAGGATTTGCGCCAGCCAGCCCGACAGCCCGGCCACCGAGAGCATGCCGAGCGACAGCGCGATCCGGCCGAGCAGCTGCACCATGCCGAGATCGGCCTGCACCGCCGCTTCCGCGCGCGGGGTGCCATCCGGGTTCACCCGATCCACCACCTCCGTGGTCATCGCATCGGCCACCACGTCCTGCAGCACGGTGCCGAGCACCAGCAGCAGGTTGCCGAGCACGTAGAGCCCCGAGGGCGCCATGAAGGCCAGCCATCCGCCCGCGGCGCCGGCCAGCACCAGAAGGCCCGTGGCCATCAGCCCGGCGCCCAACACGAGATAGGAGCGGCGTTGCGAGCCGAGGAAGGGCAGGCTGTCCACCAGCTGGCCGAACACCATCTTGATCGTCCAGGGCAGGCCCAGCCATACGCCCAGGGATGCCAGATCGGCCGGCGACAGGTGAAGGCTCTCCTTCACCCAGAAGTCGCGGCTGATGTCGATCAGGCCCAGCGCGCCGTAGGCGAAATAGACCACGAGCAGGGGTACCCAGGCGCGGCGGACCATGGACAGGGAGGAAAGGAAGAGTCTTCTTTTTTCTGAAGAAAAAAGAAGCAAAAAAGACTTCATTCGTTCGCACCCCGGCCAGCACGCGCACAAGCAGACAAAAGTTTTTTGGTTCTTTTTTTCAAAAAAGAACATCCTTCCTTGCCTTGCCCTCGTTCTCTACCCCCGGGTAGGCACACCCGCAAGCGCGCCCTATCATCCCCGGGCGCGACGGGGGACGGATGATGGGCGAAGCACAGGCAGCCACGCGGGTGGGCAACTTCCTTTCGGCACTGGAAGGCGCGCTCGCCCGTGGCGAAGCGCAGCAGGCGGCCGCGCTGTTCTCCGCCACGGAATGCTACTGGCGCGATCTCGCGGCCCTCACCTGGAACATCCACACCGCCGATGGGCGGGATGCGATCGTCGCGATGCTCACCGCCAGCACGGCACGCCCCGGCGGATTCAAGCTGGAAACCGCCGGCGCCACCGCCGATGGCGGCGAGGAAGGCTGGTTCACCTTCGAGACCGCCACGGGGCGGGGCCGTGGCCATGTGAAGCTGGTGGATGGCAAGGGTTTCACGCTGCTCACGGCGCTGCAGGAGCTGAAGGGCTTCGAGGAGAAGCAGGGCTTCACCCGGCCGGAAGGCGTGGAATGGGGTGCCCGCAAGGGACGCGTGACGTGGAAGGAAGCGCGCGCGAAGGAAGTGGCGGAGCTTGGCCACACCGTGCAGCCCTATGTGCTGATCGTCGGCGGCGGCCAGGGCGGGATTGCGCTCGCGGCCCGGCTGCGGCGGCTGGAAGTGCCCACCATCGTGATCGACAAGCTGCCGCGCCCCGGGGATGCCTGGCGCAGCCGCTACAAGTCGCTCTGCCTGCACGATGCGGTGTGGTACGACCACCTGCCCTATTTGCCCTTCCCCGCGCACTGGCCGGTGTACACGCCGAAGGATCAGATTGGCGATTGGCTGGAGATGTACACCAACATCATGCAGCTCAATTTCTGGGGCGGCACCGAATGCGTCGCCAGCCGCTACGATGAAGCGGTGGGCGAATGGGAGGTGCAGGTGCTGCGCGATGGCGTGCCGCACGTGCTGCGGCCGAAGCACCTGGTGCTGGCCACCGGCATGTCCGGCGTGCCCAACATGCCTGTTCTGCCGGGGATGGAGGGTTTCGCCGGCAACATCTACCACTCCTCCAACCATCCCGGCGGGCCGGGCTGGGAGGGCAAGCACTGCGTGGTGGTCGGCGCCAACAACTCCGCCCACGACATTGCCGTCGATCTGTGGGAGCACGAGGCGGCGAGCGTGACGATGATCCAGCGCTCCTCCACCATGGTGGCCCGGGCAGAGACGCTGCGGGCCAATGGCGACAAGGGGCCGTATTCCGAAGCCGCCGCCCAGCGTGGGCTCAGCACCGACCAGGCGGATTTGATGGTGGCTTCCGTGCCTTACGCCGTGCAGCCGCGCGTGCAGAAGCCGATCGCGGACAAGCTGCAGGAAACCGACCGCGAGTACTACGACGCGCTGCGCCGCGTGGGCTTCAAGCTGGATTTCGGCGAGGATGGCTCGGGCCTGTCGCAGAAATACGTCCGCCGCGGCTCTGGCTACTACATCGATGTCGGTGGCAGCGCGCTGGTGGCCGATGGGCGCATTGGCCTGCGCGCCGGCACCGAGGTGGCCGGCTTCACCGCCGGGGGGGTGACGCTGGGCACCGGGGAGACGCTGCCGGCCGATCTCGTGGTGTTCGCCACCGGCTATGGCAGCATGAACGGCTGGGCGGCCAAGCTGATCAGCCAGGACGTGGCGGATCGCGTCGGCAAGTGCTGGGGCCTCGGCAGCAACACCACCTACGATCCCGGCCCGTGGGAAGGCGAGTTGCGCAACATGTGGAAGCCCACCCAGCAGCCCGGGCTGTGGTTCCACGGCGGCAATTTGGCCCAGGCGCGGCACTATTCGCGCTACCTCGCGCTGCAGTTGAAGGCGCGGCTGGAGGGCATCCCTACGCCGGTCTACGCGCTGCCGAAGGTGAACCATCTCGGCTGATCCCATCCCGCAACAGGAGCCGCCCATGCCCAACGACAGTGCCATCACCGCCAGCGTGCGCGCCAAGGTTTCCGCCGAGGAGTGGCAGGCGCGCATCGACCTCGCCGCCTGCTACCGGCTGCTGGCGCGCTACAATATGGCCGACCTCACCGGCACCCACACCTCGCTCAGCGTGCCCGGCAGCGACAACAAGCACTTCCTGATCAACCCGCACGGCGTGCTGTTCGAACGCGTGACGGCCTCTTCGCTGGTGAAGATCGACAGCGAGGGCAACAAGGTGATGGAAAGCCCGTTCCGGGTGAACCCGGCCGGCTTCATCATCCATTCGGCCATCCACATGGCGCGCCCGGATGCGGCGTGCGTGATGCACACCCACACCACCGCCGGCATGGGCGTTTCCATGCAGGCGCAGGGCCTGCTGCCGGCCAGCCAGCACGCCTGCTTCTTCACCGGCAATATCGGCTACCACGACATCGACGCGATGGCCGAGGAGATCGGCGGCCGCGCGGCGCTGGCGCGGGACATGGGGCCGCACCGCGCGCTGATCATGCGCAACCACGGCCTGCTCACCTGCGGGCGCACCGTGGGCGAGGCGTTCTGGCTGATGCACACGCTGGAACGCGCCTGCCAGGCCCAGATTGCCGCTTTGGCCGGTGGGTCGCCGCTCTACCCGGTGACGGCCAAGACCTCGGCCTGGTTCGGCTCGCTGCTGAGCGAGAAGGATTTCTCGCTGGATAGGGGTGAGTTGTCGTGGCCAGGGCTTCTGGATGTGCTGGATAGTGTGGACGCGTCTTATCGGCAGTAAATCAACCCAGAAGTTCTCATCCGTTTGCGGCTCGCCTTAACGCGGGCGCAAACGGATGAAGTCTTTTTTGCTTCTTTTTTCTTCAGAAAAAAGAAGACTCTTCCTTCATACCGCCCATGCACCGCCGCTGATTCCCGCGCTGCGGACGCCGCGGTAGTCTGCCCCCAATGATTCGGGGGAAACGGACATGAGTGCTACGGCACTTCAGCCGGCGCCGTTGCGCCTGCCGGCGTTGCTGGCGCGGGTGTATCTGCCCTTCGCGGCGGCCTATTTCCTTTCCTATCTCTACCGCACCGTGAATGCCGTGGTCGGCCCGGTGATTGCGGCCGAGCTGAACCTTTCCGCCAGCGACCTTGGGCTGCTCACCAGCGCCTATTTCATCATGTTCGCCGGCATCCAGTTGCCGCTGGGCCTGGCTTTGGACCGCTATGGGCCGCGCCGGGTGCAGGCCACGTTGCTGCTGTTCGCGGCGGCGGGGGCGGCGGTGTTCGGGCTGGGCACGTCGCTGCCGGAGCTGGTAGCCGGGCGGGTGCTGATCGGGCTTGGCGTGGCCGCCGGGCTGATGGGCGCGTTGAAGGTGATCAATTTGTGGTTCCGCGCCGAGCACTGGCCGTTGATGAACGGTGTGCTGATGGCGGCCGGCGGGCTGGGCTCGTTGGTGGCCACCGCGCCGGCGCAGGCGGCACTGGCGGTGATGAGTTGGCACGCGTTGTTTTTCTGGTTGTCGGCGGCAACGCTTGCCGTCTCCGCCTTCATCTTCACCGTGGTGCCGGAGCGCGAGGGTACACGGGCCAGCGGCACGCTGGGCGAGCAGATGGCGGCGATCGGCACCATCCTGCGCAGCCGGCCGTTCTGGCGCCTGGCGCCGCTGGCCTCCGTGCAGCAGGCGAGCTTCATCGGCATCCAGACGCTGTGGATCGGCCCCTGGCTGCGCGACGTGGCCGGGCAGGATGCGGCCACGCGCAGCACATCGATGCTGCTGGCCGCCGTGGCGATGACGGCGGGGTTCCTCTCCTCCGGCATTGTGGCGGGGGCGTTGGCCAAGCGCGGTGTTTCCCACTTCGCCACCTCCACCGGGGCGATCGCGGTGTTCACCCTCTCATTGGCTGCCCTGGCGCTGTTCGGCGCGGCGCTGCCGCTGGGGCCGCTGGTGTGGTGGTGCGCCTTCGCGTTCCTGGGCACCTATGTGATCGTCTACTACCCCGTGCTGACCCAAGCCTTTCCGCTGGAGTTGAGCGGGCGGGTGACCACCTGCCTCAACTTCCTGATGTTCAGCACCGTGTTCCTGTTCCAGTGGGGGATCGGCGTGATCCTGGATCTCTGGCCACGCACCGCCAACGGCGGCTACGCGCCGGAGGGCTATGCGGTGGCGTTCGGCGTGTGCGTGGCCGCACTGGCGGCGGGGCTGGCGTGGATGGCGGTGCTTCGGCCGAAGCCGGGCTAGCCGCCGACCAGCTTTCGCACATCATGCAGGCTTTCCACTACGGCCACGCACATGGCGCGGATCTCGTCGGTGGGGCTGATGATGTCGGGCACCATCACCGTCATCATACCGGCGGCATGGGCGGAGCGGACGCCGTTGTGGCTGTCTTCGATCGCCACGCACAGGGTGGGGTCGATGCCAAGGTCGGCGGCGGCGCGCAGGAACAGGTCGGGCTTCGGCTTCGAGTGCTCCACGTCATCACGCGTGCGGATCACCTCGAAGCGGTCCCACAACCCGGTGCGGCGCAAATTGTCCTCCGCGTTCACCCGCGTGGCCGCCGTGGCGATGGCCATCGGCGTGCGGGTTTGCTCCAGATGAGCGATCAGTTCGAGCGCGCCGGGCTTGATCGGCACGCCCTGGTCCAGCAGCTCCGTCCGTCGTGCCAGGTACATCTGGCGGTGCTCGGTGTAGGGGAACGCCTCGCCGAGATGCGCGCGCAGCCGGGACTGGAACTCGGTGCCCGGCAGGCCGACCAGGCCGTGCAGGAAGCTTTCCGGCAGGGGGTAGCCGAGGGCTGTGGAGGTCTCCAGGAAGGTGCGGATGTAGATGCTCTCGGTGTCCAGCAGGGTGCCGTCCATGTCGAAGATCACGGCTGCATGGGGGCGCGGCAGGGTCATAGGGTGTGGGCCAGTTCGGTGTTGGCAAGCGCTTCGTCGCGGGTGAGCCATTGGCGCTTGCGGCCATAGGCGCCGTAGAGGGCGAGCTGGTCGTTGCGGTGCGGGCTGGGCGTGCCGTCCGGCGCGGTGAAGCCGGACTGGCCTGGGGGCATGATGTCGTAGAGCTCGATGCCGTCCGCGCCAAGCACCGCCATGTTGTTCTCGGTGCCGCGGTTCATCAGCGCGGGCAGCGCCATGGTGTCGGCGTGGCGGGCCTGGGGGATGCCCATGAAGTTCTGCGTGCGGAACAGCGTGGTGCTGGCCTTCGTGCGCCACTGCGCGGGGTCCGGTCCCTGTTCGGCGGTGAGCGTGGCGACGGCTTCGGCGAGGGCTTCGCGGATCAGGGCATCGGCGTCGCGGCCGGCGAGGAAGTCGTGTTCGGTGGCGTCGCCGCGCAACACGCGGTCCAGCAGCTTGGCCAAAGGTGGGATGTTGTAGCTGTAGGATTGCGGAACGGCGGGATCGGGGAACAGGGCGGCGAGCCCGGCGGCGCACTCGCGCGGCGGCACGTCGGCCAGCACGCGACGCAGCAGGGCGGGAAGCAGGGCGTGAAGGATCGGCACGCCGGGAGAGATGTAGTCTTCGCCAGAGGACGCAAGGCTTCCCTCCCACCCCCGCATCGCCTCGGCGGCGCGGCGGAGTGTGTTGTCGGGCAGCGCTGCGGTGGCGGCGAGGATGCGCGGGACGAGGAGGCGGGCGTTCAGGTCGATCAGCGAGGTTTGCTCGATCAGGCCCCAGAGCTGTTCCACCGTGGCGGTGGCGGGCAGGCGGAGCTCGATCTCGCTGAGGCGATCGGCGGCGGACCAGACGAAGGTGCAGGTGTTGTCGTGGTCCACCGCGGGCTTGTTGTTCCAGTTGGCGATATGGCCCTGGGCGGGGTTTACGACCTGGGGGTTGGTGGCGAAGGGTTTCGTGCCGCGCCATTCCATCTCGCCGCGGCCGTCGGCGGGCAGGCGCGGGTCGTGGGTGGGGGCGCGGTCGGGGTAGTGGCCGGCGAGGGCGTAGGCGATGGTTCCGTTTCGGTCGGCGAAGTAGGTGTTCACCATGCTGGCCACGCGGGCGATCTCGGCCCGGAAGGTTTCGTGGTCTTTCGCATGCATCGAGCCGATCCAGCCGAGGAGGGATTCGATCTCCTTGCCGTGCCAACTGCGTTGCTTGGCGTAGGCGGTGTGGTTCTCGTGGTCGGTGAGGGCGACGAGGCCGTGGTGGGTGGAGAGGATTTCGATCTCGACCGGTGGTTGGCTGCGGACCGCGATGGTTTCGCGGCGGGACTGCATCTCGTGCCATTCGCCTTTGTGGCGGTACTGGCGGTGGTTCTGCGGGTTCAGGTGTTCCTGGAAGATATCGACGCATTTGCCGGCGCCGGCGGTGGAGCCCCAGGCGATGTGGCCGTTGCTGGCGAAGAGGATGATCGGGTAGGCGAAGGGCGTGTTGCCCACGATGTCGAAGCCCGGGCCGTGCAGGCCAATCCCGTAGCAGTAGGACGGGTTGAACCAGCCGAACTGGGGGCCGTTCACCAGCACCGTCTTGCCTTCCGCCACGCGCTCCGGACGGACCAGCCAGATGTTGCTGGCCCTGGGTTCCAGATCCGCGGCGAAGGCGCCGAGGCGGAGGCGTTCGAGTTCCATCCATTCCCGCGCTGCGGATTTCGAGAGCGGTACCGGGTTGGTGCGCGGCCAATGTTGCGGCGAGGGGCCGTCGTGATCCTGGCGCGGCACGGTGGTGGGCGCGGCAGGGTCGTTGCGCCAGCGTAGCGCATCGAACACCGCCCTGCCCTTCTCCGCGCCGTGTTGTTCGATGCACTCGCCGAGCAGCATCAGGTTGGTGAGCTCCGAGGCGGTATCGGAGAAGCGGTTGGCGAGCGAGCCGACCCAGACCATCGCCACATCCTCCGGCGTGATCGCCGTGGGTTGGAAGCCGAAATCGAGATACTCGCGCGGCATCAGCTGCGCGGGGTTCGCCAGCACCTGGGCCAGGCGCTGGTTGTAGCCCTCGGCATAGCCTTCGAAGATGTCGCGGTCTTCCTGCTTCAGCGCCGCGATCTGGGCGGCGATGGAGGCGGGCGTGTAGTTGCTCCGCACCATGCGGTCGAAGGCGAGGTAGTCCGCGCCGAGAACTTCCGCAACGCGGCCGGTGAAGCTGCGGCGGGACATGTCCATCTGGAACAGCCGATCCTCCGCCACCGCGAAGCCGAAGCCGCGATAAACGCCGCGCAGCGTGTCCGCAAACACATGCGGCACGCCCCAACTGTCGCGGCGGATCTCAACCATGTCGCCCAGCTCCGGAAATGGCGGCCGGAGGCTAGACGGAAGGCAGGACGACAGGAAGGCCAGGGCTCTGCCCTGGACCCGCCAGGGACCTGAGGTCCCTGGACCCAAATTTTTTCCGC
>CAMDAM010000213.1 GCA_945888575.1 Asaia bogorensis
GGCGTCTCCTCCATCAGCTTCCGCATCGGCTATTGCCAGACAGGTGCCAACCTCCCCGGCCCACACATGGGCTGGGGGCGCTGGGGCCAACTGATGTGGCTGTCCAATCGCGATCTCTGCAACGCGATGGAGCAAGCGGTCCTGGCAGATAACCTGCCCTTCGCCGTGCTGAACCTGATGAGCGACAATTCCGGAATGCGCTGGGACATCGAGACGACCAAGCGACTGATCGGATACGCCCCGCAAGACTCCCACTCCGTCGTCGTCACGCCCGAGATCGAGCAGGATGAAGCGGCCGCGCAAAGCACACGCTCGCTACAATCCCATCTCTACGACATGGATCATGCCAGGCGCTGGTAACCGCCTATCCCATCGCGATCCGGGCCTGTAGCTGGGCGACCCGGGCCATTGCATAGGGCGATAGCGGCCCCTTCTCAAAGGCCGCTATTGCAGCATCCAGGTGGTCAGGATCAGAAAAGCCCACCAATACCGTCGTCATACAATCATTGCTGATGGCGTATCGCATGGCCGCCTCTGCCAAGGAGCTTGCAAACCCCTCCTGCACAAGCGGCAGAAACATCCGGGCATGCGCCAAGTCCGCATCGTAGGTCGGCGAGGATCCGATCGGTGCCACGCTCTGCATCGCCGTCGGATGCCGATCCTCGAGGCCTGAAAGCGCACCGGCCGCCAGGACCCGAATCCCGATAACTCCCACACCATTCTCCCGCGCCCGCAGCATCAACTGCCGGTAGTCCGTCGCGGGAAAACCCTTTGGCAGCCCGCGCACCGGGCTGGGATTGAGCATGTTCAGCGGCACCTGCGCAGAGTCGAGAGCCCCCGACATCACCACCTCGTGCATCGCCTCAGCATCACCGATCGCAGTCACGCCCACCCAACGCACCTTGCCATCCGCCTGCAGGCGCTCGAATGCCGGCACCACCTCCTCCAGCACCACCTGCGGCGTCAGGTTCGCGGGAGCCCCCGAAGGCGCGATGGGATTGTGCAGTTGGAACAGATCGACGCTATCGCGTCCAAGCCGCTTCAAGCTGGCATCCAACGACGCAACAATCTCCGCACCGATGCGCCCTGGAACCGCCTCACGCAACCGGACCTTGGTTCCCACCACCACATCGGCGCTCAGCGCCCTCAGCACCCGGCCCAGGTTGATCTCAGACTCGCCGGAGCCGTAATCAGGCGCGGTATCGAAGTAATTTACCCCCGCCGCGATGGCCCTGGCCGCGGCCCTCTCCTGGTCCGCGGCCGAACCACGCACCATAAGGCCGCCAACTGCGCCGCAGCCGAACCCAAGCACGCCAAGATGCAGCCCGGTGCGGCCGAATTGCCGGCGCTCCATCACCGCTTGCCGCTGGGCAGGCGATTGAAGGGGATGTCCTTGTCCACGCGGATATCCCCAGGTAGGCCGAGAACACGCTCCGCAATGATGTTGCGCAGAATCTCGTCCGTTCCACCGGCGATGCGCGACGCAGGGGAGGCAAGCAACGCCTCCTGAAACATCGCATGCATGGGGGCGAGGTCCTTGTCCATCACGCTACCTCCGGCGCCGAGCAGATCGAGGCCAAAGCTCGCGATCTCCTGCAACTTCGCAGCGTTAACGAGCTTGCCGATGGAGGATTCCGGCCCCGGCGTCTGGCCGCGCGACAACGCCGTCATGGTACGGAACCGGGTGTATTTCAGCCCCTGGCTCCTCACATGCATATCGGCAATCTTCTCGCGCACCGAAACATTGTTGATCGCCGGCTCACCGTCCAACTCGATGCTGCGAGCCAGATCCAGCAGGTCCTCAGTGTCCGGGCGGGGTACGTCGCCAATGGCAAGCCGCTCATTCATCAGCGTCGTCAACGCCACGCGCCATCCCTGGCCCACCGCACCCAGGCGCTGGCTGTCAGGGATCTTCACGTCGGTGAAGAACACCTCATTGAAATGGGACGCTCCAGAGGCCTGCTTGATCGGTCGGATCTCGATCCCCGGGGACTTCATGTCGAGGAAGAAGAAGCTGAGGCCCATGTGCTTGGGCACGTCGGGGTTGCTACGCACCACCATGATGCCAAAGTCGGAGAACTGGGCACCGGACGTCCAAATCTTCTGGCCGTTGATCGTCCATTCGTCGCCATTGCGTTCGGCGCGCGTGCGCACGGCAGCAACGTCAGAGCCACCAGCCGGCTCGGAGAACAACTGGCACCAGACCTCCTCGCCACGCAGGGCCTTAGGCACATAGCGCCTCAGCTGCTCCGGCGTGGCATAGGCCATCATGGTAGGGATGCACATGCCAAGCCCAATCTCGAATACACCGCGAGGGGCGGCGTAGGCCTCCTCCTCCTGGTTGTAGATCACCTGGAAGATCTGCGGCAGCTCGCGGCCACCCCATTGCTTCGGCCAGGTGAGTCCGACAAGGCCGGCGTCATGCTTTGCTGCCTGGAAGCTCTTAGCCCGGGAAAGCGCCTCGGCGTCGACATGGCGGGCACGGGCAGGAACGCCACGCTTCTTGGGCTCCGCGTTGGCGGCAAGGAAGGCTCGCACCTCGGCGCGGAAGGCGGCTTCTTCCTGGGTATCTTCAAAGTCCATCGTGCCGTCTCCTTAGAAGGAAGCTAGATTTTTTGAACCAGAAGAAACGAAATTTTCTATCCAATAGCGCAAACTAATCAGGGAAGCTCGGAGCATACGGATAGATTACTCGTCCTTTGCCAAAAATCCTGCCTCACTATGCTGCGTTGCGGGTTTCGAGGGCGGCCACCACGCGGTCCTTCCAGAACGGCGCGGAGCCCAGCGACAGTCCAAGAACCTTGGCGCGCCGGTAATACAGGTGGCAGTCCATTTCCCAGGTGAAGCCAATTCCACCATGGGTCTGGATGTTCTCCTTCGCGGCGAGCCAGGCGGCGTCCGTGGCACTCACGCGGGCACTGGCCGATGCGAGCTTGAGCTCAGCGGCCCCGGCCGTCATGGCCCAGGCACCGTAGTAGGCGTTCGACCGGGCGAGTTCGGTGGCGACGTACACGTCCGCGAGCTTGTGCTTGATCGCCTGGAACGAGCCGATCGGGCGGCCAAAGGCGTGTCTTTCCATCGCAAAGGCAACGGACATGTCCAGGCACGCCTGGGCAAGACCAACCTGCTCGAAGGCGGTGAGGATCGCAGCGCGTTCCAGCACCTGCTCCAGCGCGGCCCAGCCATCGCCGGGTAGGATTTCGCAGGGCACACCATCGAAGCTCAGCTTCACCTGTTCGCGGGTGGGGTCGAGTGTCGCGAGTGTCTCTGGGTGCACGCCGGCAGAACCCAGGCGGACAAGGGCAAGCACAACCCGGTCGCTCTCGTCGCGCGCCACAACGATGGCCACATCCGCCAAGCCGCCATCGGGCACAGGCCACTTGGCTCCCGTCAGCTTGCCGCCACTGACGCGCGCCTTGATCCGGGCAGGCGACGGGTTTCCGTTGCCCTCTGCCCACGCCAGCGTGCCAATCACCTCACCGGCAACGAGCCGGGGAAGCCATTCATCCTTCTGCTCGGCGCTACCCGCCACCAGCAGCGCCTCTGTGGCGAGGTAAACACTGGAGGAGAAAGGCACCGGAGCAAGCGACCGGCCAAGCTCCTCAGCGAGCACACAAAGGCCGACATGCCCCAGTCCCGCCCCACCGTATTCCTCAGGCACCGCCGCGCCGAGCCAGCCCATGGCGGCGATCTCCTGCCACATGGCGCGATCATAGGGTGCAACACCATCCAGCACCTGGCGGATGCGCTTGGAGGTGGAATGCTCAGTAAGGAAGCGCCTCGCCTGGTCGCGAAGCTGGTGCTGCTCTTCGGAGAAATCGAAGTTCATGGCCGCATCGTCCCCTGCCTCCCGCTCCGTGCCGGCGGGCTGCGCAAGCCTAGACTCATCGCGGCACGCGGAGCAAACTCCGCGCACCAGCGCGCCGGGGAATTCCGACGCGCCCCTATCCGGTGAGGAAACGAACATATGGCGACATTCCTGGACGGCCGCGTGGCCATCGTGACCGGCGCTGGCCGTGGCATCGGCCGCGAGCACGCGATCATGCTGGCCAAGTACGGCGCCCGCGTGGTGGTCAACGACCTGGGCGGCAACACCGACGGCACCGGCAAGGACGAGACGCCGGCGCAGGAAGTCGTCCGCACCATCAAGGAAGCCGGCGGCGAAGCAGTGGTGAACACTGAGAACGTGGCCGACTTCATGGGCGCCAAGCGCATGATCGATCAGGCGATCGACACCTGGGGCACGCTGGACATCCTCGTGAACAACGCGGGCATCCTGCGCGACCGCGTGCTGGCGAACATGATGGAGGAGGAATGGGATGCCGTGATCAACGTGCATCTCAAGGGCACCTTCGCGCCGGCTCGGCACGCCGCCGCCTACTGGCGCAACAAGTCCAAGGACATCAACGGGCCCGTGAATGCCCGCATCATCAACACCTCGTCCGTCTCCGGCATCTACGGCAATACCGGGCAGACCAACTATGGCGCGGCCAAGGCCGGCATCGCCGCATTCACCGTGATCGCGGCGCGCGAACTGAAGCGCTACGGCGTGACGGTGAACGCTGTTGCCCCGGTGGCGCTCACGCGCATGACCGAAGGCCTGCGCGAAATGAGCGAGGAGCAGAAGGCCGCCCGCAATCCGGCCCTGGTCTCCCCGCCGATCGTCTGGATCGCGAGCGCCGAAAGCAAGGACTTCACCGGCCGCATCGTGGAAGCCGGCGGCGGGCTGCTGGCCATCGCCGAGGGCTGGCATCGCGGGCCGGAGGCAGCGCCGATGGACGATCCCTCGAAGCTCGGCCCGACGATGATGGAACTGCAGAAGAAGGCGCGTCTGAATGCCGGCATGAACGGCAAGGACCTCGACTGACGATGCCGGAGCCCGCCCCGCGGGAGGAGCCAGGCGCGGCGCGCATGCAGGGGTCCATGTACCCCGGCGCGCACGCCGCTTCTATGCCCGACCGCGCGGCGGCAATCCGGAGCGACACCGGCGAGGCGCTCAGCTATCGCGACCTTGACCGGCGGTCGAACCAACTGGCGCAACTCCTTCACGCGAAGGGGCTGCGCCGGGGCGACCACATGGCGCTCCTGATGGAGAACCGGCTCGATTACTTCGTAGTGATGTGGGCCGCGATCCGCTCCGGCCTCGTCATCACCGCCATCAACCGCTACCTCACCGCTGACGAAGCCGCCTACATCGTCAACGATTGCGGCGCCAAAGCCATCGTCACCTCGCTCGACCGCGCCGACGTCGCGGCCCCTCTGGCGGACCTGATCCCCAATTGCACCATCCGCCTCATGATCGGCGGTCTCCTGCCTGGCTATGACAGCCTGGATGTCGCCGCAGCCACCATGCCGGCATCGCCGCTCGCCGAGGAATGGCTGGGTGACACCATGCTCTATTCCTCCGGCACAACCGGCCGCCCCAAGGGCGTGAAACGCGCACCAACCGTGGCAAAGGTCACCGAGGCCTTCCCCGGCTACGAGATGTTCCTCGGCCACGGCTACCACCGCGACATGGTGTATCTATCGCCCGCCCCGCTCTATCACGCCGCACCACTCGCCTTCTGCATGGCCACCCAGCGGTTCGGTGGTACGGTCGTCATGATGCCCCGCTTCGATCCCGTCGAAGCCCTGCGTGCCATCGAACAGTATCGCGTCACCCACAGCCAATGGGTGCCTACCATGTTCGTGCGCATGCTCAAGCTTGATCCGGCTGAGCGCACTGGCTTCGATGTGTCCAGCCACACCCACGCCATCCACGCCGCCGCACCCTGCCCGGCCGAGGTGAAGCGCCAGATGATCGAATGGTGGGGCCCGATCATCACCGAATACTACGGTGCCACCGAAGGCAACGGCCGCACCGTCATCACCAGCCAGGAGGCGCTGGAGCGCCCCGGCTCCGTCGGCCGCGCCCGCCTCGGCATCATCCACATCTGCGACGATGAAGGCACCGAACTCACCACCGGCCAGGACGGCCTGGTTTACTTCGAGCGCGAAACCCTGCCATTCGCCTACCACAACGATCCCGACAAGACCGCCCGCGCCCAGCACCCACACCACCCCACCTGGACCACACTGGGCGACATCGGCCACCTCGACGCCGATGGCTACCTCTACCTCACCGACCGCAAGGCCTTCATGATCATCTCCGGCGGGGTCAACATCTACCCGCAGCAGATCGAGGACGCGCTCGTCACCCACCCCAAGGTCCGCGATGCCGCCGTCATCGGCATCCCCAACCCTGACCTCGGTGAAGAGGTGAAGGCCGTCGTCGAACCCGCCGATGGCGCGCAAGCCGATGCAGCACTGGCCGAGGAACTCACCGTTTATCTGCGCACCCGCGTCGCCCGCTACATGGTGCCGAAATCCATCGACTTCACCGATGCCCTGCCCCGGCTACCCACGGGCAAGCTCTACAAGGCCGCGCTGCGCGAGAAGTATCGCCAGCAACAGGGCTGACCATCCACCAAGGAGGAAAACCACAATGTCGGATGCCCCCAAGCGGCCTCGGCCGCAGCCCACACCAGAGACCAAATTCTTCTGGGAAGGCTGCGCCCGCGGCGAGCTCCTGCTCCAGAAGGACAACGCCACCGGCAAGTGCTACTTCCCGCCCCGCCCCTTCGTGCCAGGCACCGGCAGCACCGACATCTCGGTCGTGAAGGCCTCCGGCAAGGGCCGCCTTTACAGCTACGTCATCAACCACCGCCCGCCGCCGGGCTTCACCGCCCCCTATGCCATCGCAGTGGTGGAACTGGACGAGGGTGTGCGCATGATGACCAACATCGTCGACTGCCCGCAAACACCTGAGGCATTGGTGCTCGACATGCCCGTCGAGGTCACCTTCGAGAAGATCGACGACGAGATCTCGCTCCCCCTGTTCCGTCCGGCGAAGGGCTGATCCGATGCTGAAACCCCGCGAAATCGCCGTCGTCGGTGCGGCCGAAACCACCAGCCTGGGCAAGATCCCCGGCATGTCCAACATCCAGCTCCACGCTGATTGCGCGCTGAACGCCATCCGCGACGCCGGCCTCAAGGTCAGCGACATCGACGGCATCGCCTGCGCCGGCGAAAGCCCCACCAACGTCGCCCACTACCTGGGCATCGTCCCCAGATACGTGGACGGCACTGGCGTCGGTGGCTGCTCCTTCATGATCCACGTCCGCCACGCGGCCGCCGCCATCAGCGCCGGCCTCTGCAAGACCGTGCTGATCACCCATGGCGAATCCGGCAACTCCCGCATCGGCCTCAACCGCCCGGCCCCGAACCCCGCCGCCCTCGCCGGCCAGTTCGAAGCCCCCTACGGGCCATTCGGCCCGCCGACCATGTTCACCATCCCGGTGCTGCGCTACCTCAAGACCTACGGCCTCACCGAGGAACACCTCGCCATGGTCGCGGTCATCCAGCGCGAATGGTCATCGCAGAACACCCGCGCCGCCATGCGTGATCTCACCACCGTAGAAGGCGTGCTCGGCAGCCGCATGATCGCCTACCCCTTCCGCTTGCTGATGTGCTGCCTGGTCACCGATGGCGGCGGCGCGCTGATCCTCACCTCCGCCGACCGTGCCAAGGACTTCCCGAACAAGCCCGTCTACATCCTCGGCACCGGCGAATCCGTCGAAACCCCGATGATCTCGCAGATGCGCGACTTCACCTCCTCGGCCGCCTTCAAGGTCGCCGGCCCCACCGCCATGAACGCCGCCGGCATCAAGCACAGCGACGTCGATCACCTGATGATCTACGACGCCTTCGCCCACCTGCCGCTCTACGGCCTGGAGGATCTCGGCTTCTGCAAGCCGGGCGAAGCCGCGCACTTCATCTGGGAACGCAACACCGCCCCCGGCGGCAAGCTCCCGCTCAACACCAACGGCGGCGGCCTGTCCTACACCCACACCGGGATGTACGGCATGTTTGCCCTGCAGGAGAGCGTGCGCCAGATGCGCGGCACGGCCGATGCACAGATCAAGGGCGCCAAGATCAGCGTCTGCCACGGCGTGGGCGGCATGTTCGCGGCGTCGGGCACGATCGTGTTCGGGAACGAGTAGAGGTAAGGCCAGGGGCGTTGCCCCTGGACCCCGCCAGGGGGCCGAGCCCCCTGGACCCTCGACCAAAGAAGCCGGGGCGCAAGCCCCGGCTTTGCTATTTTCGGACCAGCACGGGCATCACCGCGAAGGCGAGGAACAGCGCGAGTGACAGCGCACCAGGCGCCGTGGCGAAATGCGCCAGCCACTGTCCGGGCGCCATGCCACGCAGCACCAGTGAACCGCCAAGCTCCGCCACCATCAGCAGCCCGAACGCCAAGGCGCCCATGCGCCACCGCGCCCCCCTCGCCGCCACGCCAAATCGCCCCACCAACCAACGCGCCGCCCACCAGCAGGCCAGCAGCATGGCCGGCGCCTCCATCGCAATGGCGCCCAGCGTCCCGAACCGCGGCCGGACAATCCCCTCCCTGACCACGCCCAGCACGAACCCCACGGCAAAGACCGCCAAAAAATAGGCCAGCGCGGCACGCACGATGCGATCCATGGTCTCACCGGCCCCAAACATTCGCCCGCTCGAGAGAGCGCTTCCACCAAGAAGGCCTGAATGGCAAAGCGAATCAAGGCCTTGCGTAGGTCCGAGGGCACATCCATCGCATAGGAATTTTTTCAAATCCCCTTGCACCGCCCTATTGTGTTAATTATAATTTCCCTAGATGCTAACGCAACCGACCAGCACCCCCGAGACAAGCCTGCGCTCCTTCA
>CAMDAM010000214.1 GCA_945888575.1 Asaia bogorensis
CCCTTCACCCACTGCACCGCCATGCCCGCCATGGTGGAATCAGCCCTGGCCGACCCGCACATCCGCACCGTCGTCCTGGGCGCCTACTGGCCCGGCTACCTCCTCCCCGGCGTGCAGGTGCAAACCCCCACCGGCCTCGTCCCCGCCGCCACCGCGCCCGACACCGTCTTCGCCCACCTCGAAGCCGAAATCGCCCGCCTGCGCGCCCGCGGACTGCGCGTGGTCCTGCTCCTCCCCTCCCCCGCCCACCCCCGCCTCGACCCCCGCCGCATGGTCGCCCGAACCTGGCACGGCGCCACCGTCGCGCCCGACGCCACCACCCCCATCCCGCTGTCCGAACTCGCCTCCCCGCACGCCGACCGCCTCCACGCCATCGCCACCCGCCACGGCGCCGAGCTGCGGAACCCCACCCCCGACATCTGCGGCCCCACCCCAGCCTGCCCCCCGCTCCACGAAGCCGCCCCCAAATTCGCCGACGACAAACACCTCCGCCCCGGCTTCGCCGCACGCCTGACCTTCCTGGACGACATCTGGGCCACACGCTGACATCCGCCCCATTCCGCCCTATCTCTACAGCCTCTCCAGGCGAGGAACCCGCCCCATGCTGAACCAGGTCGCCCCCCTTCCCCTCAAAGACCCCACCCTGTTCCGCCAGGCCAACTACATCGACGGCAAGTGGATCGAAGCCGACACCGGCGCCACCCTCACCGTCCGCAACCCCGCCACCGGCGAGCCCATCGGCACCGTCCCTGCCCTCGGCCAGGCCGAAACCCGCCGCGCCATCGAAGCCGCCAACCGCGCCCAACCCGCCTGGCGCGCCATGCTCGCCAAAGACCGCGCCGCCATCCTGCGCCGCCTCTTCGACCTCATGCTCGCCAACACCGACGACCTCGCCGTCATCATGACCGCCGAACAGGGCAAGCCCCTCGCGGAATCCAAGGGCGAGATCGCCTACGCCGCCAGCTTCATCGAATGGTTCGCCGAGGAAGGAAAACGCGTCTACGGCGACACCATCCCACAGAACGCCAAGGGCCGCCGCATCGTCGTCACCAAGGAACCGATCGGCGTCTTCGCCGCCATCACCCCCTGGAACTTCCCGGCCGCGATGATCACCCGCAAAACCGGCCCCGGCTGGGCCGCCGGCTGCACCGGCGTCATCCGCCCCGCCAGCCAAACCCCGTTCTCCGCCCTCGCCATCGCCGTCCTCGCCGAACGCGCCGGCATGCCCGCGGGCGTCTGCAACGTCATCACCGGCCCCTCCGGCCCCACCGGCCAGGAACTCACTTCCAACCCCCTGGTCCGCAAACTCACCTTCACCGGCTCCACCGAAGTCGGCGCCAAGCTGCTCGCCATGTGCGCCCCCACCATCAAGAAAACCTCGATGGAACTCGGCGGCAACGCCCCCTTCATCGTCTTCGACGACGCCGACCTCGACGCCGCCGTCCTCGGCGCCATGGCCAGCAAATACCGCAACACCGGCCAAACCTGCGTCTGCGCCAACCGCATCCTGGTGCAAGACGGCGTCTACGACGCCTTCGCCGCCAAGCTCCAAGCCGCCGTCGAAGCCCTGAAGGTCGGCAACGGCATGGAACCAGGCGTCACCCAAGGCCCCCTCATCAACGCCGAAGCCGTCACCAAGGTCGAGGAACACATCGCCGACGCGCTGGCCAAAGGCGCCCGCATCGTCACCGGCGGCCACCGCCACAGCCGCGGCGGCACCTTCTTCCAACCCACCCTCCTCGCCGACGTCCCCCACGACGCCCTGATCTTCCGCGAGGAAACCTTCGGCCCCGTCGCCCCCCTCTTCCGCTTCCACACCGAAGAAGAAGCCATCAAACTCGCCAACGACACCGAATTCGGCCTCGCCAGCTACTTCTACGCCCGAGACATCGGCCGCATCTTCCGCGTCGCCGAAGGCCTCGAATACGGCATGATCGGCATCAACGAAGGCATCATCTCCACCGAAGTCGCCCCCTTCGGCGGAGTGAAGTCGTCGGGTTTGGGCCGCGAAGGGTCGCACCAGGGGATCGACGAATACTTGGAGGTCAAATACCTCGCCATCGGCGGTATTGGGACCTAATCAAAGTGAGGGAAGGCAAGGGCTCCGCCCTTGACCAGCCAGGGGGCCGAGCCCCCTGGACCCTCATTTTTGGAGCCGCGGACTATTGTCTACGTCCGACCCGCTCCGGCACAGGCGAGCTGATGTTGCCCCGCAGGTATGAGAAGTGAACGGAAGGACCTAACCGTGCTTGTCTGCTTCTTGGACGACAGCGGTGGGGACCGTCAAAATTCCGCCTTAACCGTAGCTGGCTATGTGGCCACCGAAGAGCAGTGGGCTCTCTACGAATCCGAGATTTCACCAATATATGAAAATTTCAATGTATCGACGCTACACACGGTTAACCTGCATCAAGGAAGAGAGGAATTTCGAGATTGGAAAATATTAAGAAAGCAAGCATTTGTCGCAAGTGTGAGCCAGATAATTTCCAGAAGAGCCGTTCTGGGAGTTAGTTACTCTGTATGGAAATCGCAATATCATGCCTCGGCCGCTAATTCTGGCCGGAAACAGACGGTTTCGCCGCACACCTATTGTTCGACTGTGATTTTAAATTGGATTCTCACCGATGTGGGAATCGGCAAAATAGTCAGCGAAAAAGGCGTTCGTTTTGTTTTTGAAGACGGCCATGCCAACAATAGAGAATCGGTCCAAAACATAAATTTTATCAAAGAGAAATTCTCCCTTCATAGTGAAATCCGTTCTGTCGAGGTGGCTTCAAAAAATTCTAGCAAATCCATACAAACAGCCGATCTATTGGCTTTTTACTCGCGACGACATGCTTGTGATATCGTCGACGCACCAGAGCCCAAACGGGACGCAATACGTAAAGCGCCAGGCCAGATGCTCAACATAATCACTGAGAGGCTCCGCCACCGCGCATTTGTAGCTACGGACTTTGAGCCGCCCCCAGGCGCGCCAATTTTCCTCAGCGATGTCGCTCTGCAACGCACTGGTGCCACATTTGGCGACGAGCCATAGCATCAGGCTTAATATCCTTGACGGCGTGGATGGACTAAAATTGACGGGGTCTGGGGCCGCCGGCCCCAGCGGGTCCAGGGCAGCGCCCTGGCCTTCCTAAAGGAGCCGACCAAATGACCTACGACTTCGACCTCTTCGTCATCGGCGGCGGCTCCGGCGGCGTCCGCTGCGCCCGCATGGCCGCCAACCACGGCGCCAAGGTTGCCGTCGCGGAGGAGGGCGCCTGGGGCGGCACCTGCGTCAACGTCGGCTGCGTCCCCAAGAAGCTCATGGTCATGGCCAGCGAATACGGCAACGCCGTGATCGACTCCCACGGCTTCGGCTGGGACACCCAGCCCGGCCGCCACGACTGGTCCAAGCTGATCGCGGCGAAGGATGCGGAAATCCTCCGCCTCAACGGCATCTACAAGCGCCTCATGGCCAACTGCACCACCTTCGAGGCCCGGGCCACCCTCACCGGCCCCCACAGCGTCGAAGTCGCCGGCCAAACCATCACCGCCAAGCACATCGTCATCGCCGTCGGCGGCCGCCCCACGCCGCCCGATTTCCAGGGCGCCGAGCACGCCATCATCTCCGATGAAGCCTTCCACATGCCCAGCCTGCCGAGCCACGTCGTCATCGCCGGCTCCGGCTACATCGCCGTCGAATTCGCCGGCATGTTCCGCGGCCTCGGCGCCCAGGTGGAACTCGTCTACCGCGCCCACGCCCCGCTCCGCGGCTTCGATGAGGAAATCCGCACCACCCTGGCCGAAGCGCTCGAAGCCCAGGGCATCCACCAGCACCCCGGCCGCACCATCGCCAAGGTGGAACCCACCGCCACCGGCAAGCGCGTCACGCTGGACAACGGCGAGGTCATCGAAACCGGCCTGGTCTTCTCCGCCCTCGGCCGCACGCCCTACACCCATGGCCTCGGCCTCGAGACCGCCGGCGTCCAGACCGGCCTCGGTGGCGCCATCCTGGTGGACGAAACCAACGCCACCTCCGTCCCCAGCATCTACGCCATCGGCGACGTCACCAACCGCATCAACCTCACCCCCGTCGCCATCGCCGAGGGCCACTCCCTGGCCGACCGCCTCTTCGGGCCGGGCCCGCGCATCTGGCGCCTCGATGCCGTCGCCTCCGCCGTCTTCTCCACCCCCCCCATCGCCACCGTCGGCCTCACCGAGGAACAGGCCGCCGCCCGCGGCCCCACGGATGTCTACGTCGAAAAATTCACCCCCATGCGCCACACCCTCAGCAAGCGCACCCGCAAAACCCTGATGAAGCTCATCGTCGACCAGGCCACCCAGAAGATCCTCGGCGCCCACATGCTGGGCGAGGACTCGCCGGAAATCATCCAGGGCCTCTCCATCGCCATCAACGCCGGCGCCATCAAGCAGGATTTCGACCGCACCGTGGGCATCCACCCCACCGCCGCCGAGGAATTCGTCACCATGCGCACCCGTGCCCGCGTCGTGGATGCCACATCCAAAGCGGCCGAATGATGTCGGCGATTGAACGCGCCGACTCTTCCGGCGTGTTCGGCCGCCGGCATCGCGCGCCGGGATGGCCGGCGGCGGCGCGCGAAAAGAGACTCATGCCATCCGCCATGGGCCGATCCTTGATCGGTCCATGGCGGATGGCATGACGGTCCCCCACCCCGGCGACCTCACGAAGCTGGACACCAACCAGCTCACCACCCTTCTGGCCGCCCGCCAGCCCATCCAGTCGGCCAGCTTCACGGCGGTCGATTGGAGCGAGTTGCCCGCGGAAGACGCCACCTTCCAGGATTGCCTCTTCGAAGCCGCCGCCTTCACCAACACCCTCTTCTCCGGCGCCCGCTTCCAGCGCTGCCGCTTCGTCCGCTGCCGCTTCTCCCACACCGACCTGCAGCAGGCCGCCTTCGAAGGCTGCACTTTCCTCTTCGCCAACCTCCACGCCACACGCTTCCTCCGAACCGACCTGTCCATGGCCCTGTTCGACCGCTCGGAACTGTTCGACGTCACGATGGACAACTGCACCCTGCGCGGCGCCCGCTTCCACAAGGCCGATTTCAGCCACGCCTACAGCCGCAAGGTCATCGCCACCCGCGCCACCTTCCGCGCCTGCAACTTCGAGCTCGCCGACCTCACCGGCCTGCGCCTGCCGGGCTGCGACCTCACCGCCAGCCGCTTCCGCGAAGCCGACCTCACCGGCGCCGACCTCACCGGCGCCACCCTGCGCGACGCCGACCTCTTCCAGGCCAGCCTGGCCAACGCCAACCTCGCCAACGCCGACCTGCGCGGCGCCGATATCAGCGGCCTCGCCCTCGCAGCCCTGGCCAGCCACGCCGGCCTCAAGATCACCCAGGGCCAGCAGCACATCCTCCTGGAAGGCCTCGGGATCGACGTGCACCCCGAACCAGGTTGAATGGGCTGCCACGGCCCCCCGGCCCTGCCAGAGCAACAGCCCATCAGCCGGAATCGTCTGATGGGCTAAAGTTGCTCGCCAAAACAAAGAGCTAGGGCGATAGCCGAGGGTCTGTCAGGTCGGCTACTGTCCTAGCCTGTCCGCGCCCGTGCCGGGCACATACCAGCGCCGGAGCGCCACCATGACCGAGGACCAACTCTCGCTGCTGGGCATCGTCATCCCGCTCTTCCCGGTCGCCTACTTCTTCTTCTCCTCCCTCACCTTTTTCCTCGCCACCTTCCGCGACCCCGTCGTCACCCGCGTCCTGCGTGGCCTGTTCAGCACCTATCTCATCGGCGCCACTTCCTGTTTCACCCTCGGCGCCCTGGCCTTCGCCGCCGCCGGCCGCCTCCCGGTCGCCGCCACCCTCGCCGCCGCCGCCTGCATCGCCAGCCTCGCGCGCCCCTGGTTCCTGCACCGCATCGATACCCACATCGCCGCCCGCGACAGCGGCAACCCCACCGCCATCCCCCACCTCCGCCGCCTCCACGTCACCGGAATCGCCTACAACGCCGCCTTCCTCCTCGCCCTCCTCACCAGCATCCCCTACGTCGTCACCGCCCATTGAAGCAAAACAAGGTCTTCTTTTTCTGAAGAAAAAGAAGCAAAAAGACTTTCAAACCACGCGCCCCACCACCCAGCGTAGGGCGGAACGCAAAGCGGCTCCGCCATACGCCTCCCTCACTTGCTTTCTTCTCCCTTGCCTTACTTCTCCGTGCCTCTGTGTCTCTGTGGTGAATCTTTTTCTTGCTTTCTTTCTTCCGCCCAGAGGCGTCCAGCTCCGGTAGCCCTCCCCACACCCCACCAAAAAAACCCACCCCACCCCCTTGCATCGCCACCAACAGTTATTTATATTCACCAACCCATGAGGTCCATTACAGACCACCTCACCCTCCTCGTCGATCTGCTCAAGCGCGCCATCGGGGTCCACCTGGACCGCCAGGCACGCCTGCGCCCGCACGTCCCCACCATGGG
The DNA here is from genome assembly GCA_945888575.1 of Asaia bogorensis. GTDB lineage: Bacteria > Pseudomonadota > Alphaproteobacteria > Acetobacterales > Acetobacteraceae > CAMDGX01. The sequence continues at coordinate 6,440 of CAMDAM010000214.1, forward strand.
CCTCGCGATCGACTACACACCGCCGCAGCCCCCGCCCGGCCCCCAGCCCCTCCCCCAACAGGCCTACGAACTGCTCTGGCACCGCGCCCACCGCATCGCCCATCGCTTCCTCGCGCTCTTCGCCCGCTGGCAGTCCAACACCCTCCCCACACCCCGAATCCGCCCCAAAACCACCCGCAAGCCGGCAGACCCCACCGCTCGAACCACCCTCCGCCTGCCGCGCGCCTTCGGCTGGGCCAACAAGCGCCTACCGGAATCCGCCCCCGCCGCCGGCACGCTGGAGGACCTCATCGTCAACCGCGCGGCCGAACTGCGCCCCTTCCTCCAGGCCGCCCCGCAAGCCGCCCGCCTGCTGCGCCCGCTCTGCACGGCCCTGGGCGTCCGCCCGCCGGAATACCTCAAGCTTCCGCCGCGGCCCCGCAAACCGCGCGCCCCCAAACCCCCCAAGCCCCCGCGCCCCAGCCTCAACGACCCCACGCTGAAATGGCGCGGCTGGGAACTACGCGCCGCCCGCGCCTCGATCAAAAAATACGGCCGAGGCTGACCACGCCCACTCACGCCTATAATATTACGATATCGTATCTAAAATCCCCACCATCTCCCCCTTGGCCTTTCGCCTTGCCACCGTACATGCTGTAAGCAAACGAACCGCCGCCCAGCGGCCAGCTGTCCGGAGAGAAACCGCCATGACCCAGTTCGGCGTCGCCCAGCCTGTCCGCCGCGTTGAGGACCCCCGCCTTCTGAAAGGCAATGGCGCCTACACGGACGATATCACCCCCGCCGGCGCCCTCTACGGCGTCGTCCTCCGCAGCCCGCACGCCGCGGCCAAGATCACCAGCATCGACACCGAAGCGGCGAAAGCCACCCCGGGCGTCCGCGCCGTCTACACCAGCGCCGACCTCAAGGCCGACAAGATCGGCAACCTCCCCTGCCTGGTGCAGCTGGATAACCGCGACGGCTCCAAGGGCGTCCTGCCCCCCCACCCCGTTCTGGCCGATGGCACCGTCCGCCATGTCGGCGACCCCGTCGCCTTCATCGTCGCCGAAAACCCCCGCGCCGCCCGCGACGGTGCCGAGGCCGTGATGGTGGAATACGACACCCTGCCGAGCATCACCGACCTCGCCACCGCGCTCGATGCCGGCGCCACCCAGGTCTGGCCGGAAGCCCCGGGCAACGTCGCCTTCGATTGGGAATGCGGCCAGAAGGCCGAAACCGAGGCCCTGTTCAAGTCCGCCGCCCACGTCACCCGCCTCACCGTGGTGAACAACCGCGTCGTCGTGAACTCCATGGAAGCCCGCGCCGCGCTGGCCGAATACGACGCCGAGGCCAAGCGCTGGACGCTGCGTGCCAACACCCAGGGCGGCTGGCTGCTCAAGAACCAGATCGGCCCGATGATCTTCGGCGTCGAAGCCGATGCCTTCCGCATCCTAACCCCCGACGTGGGCGGCGGCTTCGGCATGAAGCTGTTCCTCTACGCCGAGCACGTCCTGGTCTGCTACGCCGCCCGCAAGCTCGGCGCCCCGGTGAAGTGGGCCTCGGAGCGCTCTGAAGCCTTCCTGTCGGACACGCAGGGCCGCGACAACATCACCCTCGGCGAACTCGCCATCGACGCCAACGGCAAGTTCCTCGCCCTGCGCACCCGCAACGTCGCCGGCATGGGCGCCTATCTCTCGAACTTCGGCCCCTACATCCCCACGCTCGCCGGCAGCACCGTGCTGTCCAGCATCTATGGCTTCAAGAACATCTACTGCAACGTCGTCGGCGTGTTCACCAACACCGTCCCCGTCGATGCCTATCGCGGCGCCGGCCGGCCGGAATCCAACTACCTGATCGAGCGCCTGGTGGATGCCGCCGCCCGCGAGCTGGGCATCGACCGCGTCGAACTCCGCCGCCGCAACATGGTCGGCCCGGAGCGGATGCCGCACACCACCCCGGTCGGCAAGACCTACGACAGCGGCGATTTCGGCCTCGTGCTGGATCACGCGGTGAAGCACATGGATTGGGCCGGCTTCGAAACCCGCCGCGCCGCCTCCGCTGCCAAGGGCAAGCGCCGCGGCATCGGCATGGCCTACTACCTGGAAGCCACCGGCGGCGACGCCACCGAGCGCGCCGAGATCCGCTTCGCCGATGACGGCTTCGTCGATGTCTATGTCGGCACCCAGTCCACCGGCCAGGGCCATGAAACCGCCTACGTCCAGCTCACCGTCGACCAGCTCGGCGTCCCCGGCGAGAAGGTCCGCATCCGCCAGGGCGACACGGATACCATCCCCGTCGGCGG
>CAMDAM010000215.1 GCA_945888575.1 Asaia bogorensis
ACCGGGGCGATATCGTGCGCGGCGAAGGTGGCCTCGCTGCCCGGCGGCAGGCCGTTCAGCACCGCGACCATGGCGCCGGGCAGCTTCGGGCGGATCGCCAGCGCCTCCTGCAGGTGCGCGGTGAAGAAGTGCCGGCAGCCGGCGGCGAACAGCGCGGGGGCGACATGCGGGGCGCCGAGCCCGTAGGCATCGGCCTTCACCACCCCGGCGACGGGGCCGGAGGGGTGGCGGGCGCCCAGCGCGCGCCAGTTGGCCTGGATGGCGCCGAGGTCGATCTCCAGCCGCGCCAGGGCGCCTCCGGCCTCAGCGACCATCATCGTGCTGCAGGTCGAGATCGGCGAAGCGGGTGAACTCGCCCTCGAAGAACAGGTCGATCTTGCCGGTGGGGCCGTGGCGCTGCTTTTCGATGATCAGCTCGGCGCGGTTGTGCACCGCCTCCATGTCGCGCTGCCATTTCTCCACGGCGCTGTGGAACTTCTCGTCGTTGTCAAAGCCGAGTTGCTTGGGTGCGCGCTGCTGCAGGTAGTATTCGTCGCGGTAGACGAACATCACCATGTCGGCGTCCTGCTCGATGGAGCCGGATTCGCGCAAATCCGCCAGCTGCGGGCGCTTGTCCTCGCGCTGTTCCACCTGGCGGGAGAGCTGGGCCAGGGCGAGCACGGGCACTTCCAGCTCCTTGGCCAGCGCCTTCAGGCCCTGGGAGATCTGGCTGATTTCCTGCACCCGGTTTTCCGGCCGGCTGCCGGCGGAGGGGCGCATGAGCTGCAGGTAGTCCACCACGATCAGGCCGAGGCCCTTGGTGCGCTTGAGGCGGCGGCAGCGGGTGCGCATGGCCGACATGGTGATGGCGGGCGTGTCGTCGATCATCAGCGGCAGGGCGCCGATGTCGCGGCTGACGGCCACGAAGCGGTCGAAATCCTTCTGGGCGATGTCGCCACGGCGGATGCGGTCGCCGGAGATGCGCGAGGCCTCCGAGAGCAGGCGCATGGCGAGCTGCTCGGCGCTCATTTCCAGGGAGAACAGGGCGACGGAGGATTTGGGCGCCACGTCGGCGCCGGCGGCGCGAGCCTCGTCGAGGTAGAATTTGGCGGCGCTGAAGGCGATCTTGGTGGCCAGGGCCGATTTTCCCATGCCGGGCCGGCCGCCGAGGATCACAAGGTCGGACGGGTGCATGCCGCCGGTTTTCTTGTCCAGGTCGCGCAGCCCGGTGGTAAGGCCGGAGACGCCGCCGGGCTGGTGGAAGGCGCGCTCGGCGGTATGCAGCGCCTGGGTGAGCGAGCGTTCGAAGGTAACGAAGCCGCCGTCGCTCACGCCCTTGGCGCCGAGGTCGAACAGGGATTGCTCGGCGGATTCCAGCTGGCCTTCGGCGTTCAGCTCCGGATCGGCGCCGAAGGCGTTGTTGACCAGGTTCTCGCCCACCTCGATCAGCTCGCGGCGCAGCCAGGCGTCGTGAATGGCGCGGCCGTATTCGCCGGCATTGATGATGCCGACCATCGCGGTGAGCAGCTGGGCGAGGTAGGCGGTGCCGCCAACCTCGTCGAGAATGCCGGAATGCTCGAATTCGGCCTTCAGCGTGACGGCGTCGGCCAGCTGGCCCTGGTCGATGCGCCGGGCGATGGCGCGGAAGATGCGGCCGTGCACGGGGTCGGCGAAGTGCTCCGCCAGCAGGAAGTCGCTGACGCGTTCGTAGGCCTTATTGTTGGCCAGCAGCGCGCCGAGCAGGGCCTGCTCCGCCTGCAGGTTGGTGGGCGGCAGGCGCTGGGAGAGGCCGAGCAGCGGGGAGTCGATGGTGTTCATCGCCCCAGCATAGCGCACCCCGGCGGGATCGTGGGCCTGTGGGTTGCGGGGATAACGGGGGTGGCGGTCCTTTGTTTTGCGCGCCGCTCAGCCCCGCGCGCGCAAGGCTGGGCTCTGCCCAGACCCGCCTGGTCCGGCGCGCGCCTTTGCGCGACGGGCCAAGCCCCTGGACCTTATCTTTCTGCAAACGAATGGGATCAAAGGGCCGCCGGCCCTTTGCGGGTCCAGGGCAGCGCCCTGGCCTTGCTTTGGATTGGGATCAAGTGCGCGGCGGGACCGCCAGGCGCCAGTCGCTGCTTGGCAGCAGCGACAGGTTGGGGTTGTAGAACGGGTCGTCGGCGCACACGCCGGCCCAGCGCGCCCGCATCCGCTGCACATCCGCCTCCTTGTCGGCCGCCCGCGCGCCCTCGTAGTGGCCGGCGAAGGTCTGCAGCTCGTAATGGTGCAGCTCCGCCTGCGGCACGTAGATGATGCCGTGCCCGGTCTCGCCCACCCGCAGCGAGAAGTCGATGTCGTTGAAGGCGCTGGCGTAGCGCTCATCCAGCCCGCCGACGGCCTCGAACAGGCGGCGGCGGACCAGCAGGCAGGCGCCGGTGACGGCCGAAAGCTCCTGCGCCAGCATCGCGCGGCCCATGTAGCCCTGGTCCTGCGGCGCAATGTGGCGGTGGGCGTGCTCGCACAGGCCGGCGAGGCCCATGATGACGCCGCCATGCTGCACGCGGCCGTCGGCATAGAGCAGGCGGGCGCCGACGATGCCGGTGTGCGGGTCGTGCATGAAGGCGCACATCCAGCGCAGCCAGTCCGGCTGGATCGGCGCCACGTCGTCGTTCAGCAGCAGGATCAGCCCGCCCTGGGTGCGCGCGGCGATGTGGTTGTTGGCCGTGGCATAGTTGAAGCGTGGGGCTTCCAGCCACGTCACCGTGGCGCCGGCCTCGCGCCGCAGCGCCTCGGCGGCGCGCTTCTGGCGGGCATCGAGCGGGCCGGGCTGCATCACCACCACATGCAGGTCGAAATCCGGGTGGTCGGTGTCTTCCGCCACGGCGCGGATGCAGCGCAGGCAATGCGGCCGACGCAGGGTGGAGGGGATGATCACCGTCACCCGCTCCGCCCGCGCATCCTCGCGCAGGGCAAGGCGCAGCGGCCGGGTCGCCAGCGGCTCCAGTGGCATGCCGGAGCGGGCCAGATGGCGGCGCACCACCTCCGCCAGCGCCCAGGGCGGGGCCGCCTCGGCATCGTGGCGGCGATGGGCCAGCAGGAACGGGATCCGTTCACTGAATTGCGCCGGGCCGGCCTCGCGCCGCGCCAGCCAGGTGGCCAGCCGCAGCGCCTCCGCCCAGGCCGAGCGTTCCGGCGCATGGGCCAGCAGCACATCGCGCCGGATCAGCCACAGGCCGCGGGCCAGCACGCCGGAGAGCATGAGGGCGAGGTCCGGGCGCGGCTTGAAGGCGGGGGAGTGGCGGGTGCCGTTTGTGTCCAGCCCGTCCTCGTCGGCGATGGCGATCTCGGGGCAGCCGCGTTCCAGCAGCTGGGCGGCGGCCAGGGTGCCGGCATGCGGCGGCAGCACCTCGCCGGCCTGCAGGATGGCCACGTAGTCCCCGGCCAGCCCGGCCACCGCGCGGCGCAGCGCATCCGCCTCCACCGTGCCCGTCAGCACATGCGGCGGGTCGTTCGGCAGGGCGCGCAGGCTGGCCAGGGTGGCCGCGAGCGCCGCCGAGCCCTCCTCCTGCGCGAACACCAGCCAGGAGATGCCGGGGCCCCCCGGGGCTTCCGCCTCCGGCTGCCAGCGGTCGAACATCGCGGCCCAGAGGGGATAGGGCTGCTGCGGCGTGGTGGCCTGCACGGCCTGCTGCGCCAGGGCCCGGCGCAGCGCCCGTGGCAGGCTGGCCGGGTGGGCCAGGCCCAGGCGTGCCAGTTCCGGCAATGTGCCCGGCGGTACCGCGCGCAGCAATTGCCAGGCCGCCATGGCGCGGTGCAGCGGCCGCATCGACACTGGCCCGGCCTGTACCTCGCCCGCTTCCAGCGTGTAGGCCAGCAGGCGGAGGCTGTGTGCCGCCGCCGGCACGAACCAGGTGACGTGGTGCTCGCCGGGGGCGGTCGCCTCGCCTGCGGCCTCCAGGAAGACCTCGCCTTCCAGCGCGCGTCCGTCGCCATCGTGCAGCGTGACGAAGGGCAGGGTGGGCGTGCCGAACTGGGTGATCTGCACCGCGATGCGGTTCCAGGTGCCGCGCCCGCCCGGCGGCACCGGCGCTTCCTGCAGCAGGCTGGGGGCGGCCCGCCTCATGCCGTGCCCTGCGCCGTGGCGGGCAGGCGTTCCGGTGCCGTGGCGGCCTGGCGTTGCAGCCACAGCGCGGTGTCGCCCAGCCCCTCCTGCCACTCGATCCGCGGTTGCCAGCCCAGCACGCGGCGGATGCGCGCGATGTTCAGCACGTTCACCGGCACGTCCACCGGCCGCGCCGCGCGGTGCACCACGCCGGCGCCGGCGGTGCCCAGCAATGCATCGATGGAGGCCACCACCTCCAGCACCGAGCGGCCGATGCCGGAGCCGACATTCAGCACCCGCTCCGGCCCCGTATGGCCGGCGGCCAGGATTGCTGCGTCCACGAGATCCCCGACATGGAAGAAATCGCGCACCACCAGCCCGTCGCCCCAGATCTCCACGGGGCGGCCGGCCAGGCGCTGGGCCAGCAGCGTTGCCACCAACCCCTGCCCGCGGCCCGGCAGCTGGAATGGCCCGAACGGGTTGGCCACGCGCAGCACCACGCCGCACAGGCCATGGCGATGCGCCAGCAGGCCCAGATGTTTTTCCACCAGCAGCTGGTGGATGCCATAGGCGGAGATCGGGTCGGTCGGGTGGTCTTCCCCGATCGGCAGCTGGTGCGGCAGGCCATAGACGGTGCCGCCGGAGGAGATGAACACGATCTGCCGCACGCCGGCCTCCCGGGCCAAGGCCATCAGCGCCACAGAGGCGGCGGCGTTGTGGCGCAGGTCGCCCACGGGGTCCGCCTCCACCGTGGCCGGGAAGCCGCCGCCCAGCAGGTGGAACACCACGTCCACCCCCTGCAGCGCGCGCGCCAGGGCGGCGGGCTCCGCGAGCTCACCCACCGCCATGCGCGTGCCCGCCAAGGCGAGCGGGAAGGCGGAGGGCCGGCCATAGCCGCGCACCGCCGCGCCCGCATGCAGCAACCCGCGGCACAGATTCACCCCGATGAACCCGCCGGCGCCCAGCACCAGGCAGGTTGCGCCCGCAAGCGAGCCATGCCCCCGGATCGCATTCATGCCGCGTCCTCCAGGAAGGATTCCATCCCGTCGGCCATGCGCCGGAAGGTGAAGCGCCGGCCCGCGGCCCGCCCCTGCAGGGCAACGCGCGCGCGCAGCTGTGGCTCCCGAGCCATCCGCCCGATTGCGTGCGCCAGGTCCGCCGCATCGCCATGGCGGAACAGCAGCCCCGTCTCGCCATCCGCCACGATTTCCGGATTGCCGCCCACACGGGAGGCGATGGTGGGAATGCCGCAGGCCAGCGCGTGGATCAGCGTCAGCGAGAACGGCTCGTAGAGAGAGGGGAACAGGTAAATGTCGTGCCCGGCGAACAGCGCTGGCAGTCCGGATTCCGGCACCACCGGCCGCATCTCGATATCCGCCGCGCGCCCGCTGGCTTCCACCGCAGCGCGGAATTGCCGCAGATAGGCTTCGTCCTGCGAATCGCCCACCACGGTGAGCACCACGCGTTTCACGCCGAGCGTGGCGGGATCGAGCAGGGCCAGCGCTTCTACCGCGGTGTGCGCGCCCTTCAGGTCCACCAGCCGCCCGGCGAAGAGCAGCCGCAACTCCCCCGGATGCACCAGGGTGGCACGGCTGGCCTGGGCCGTATCCGGCAGATGCACGCCGTTGTGGACCACCCGGTCGCGCGCGAAGCGGACTCCGCCGGCAGCGTAATAGTCGCGCATGAAGTGCGACCCGAAGATCGCCTCCAGCCCGCGCGGTGCCTTGCGGCCGATGGACCGCCGTACCCGGCCGAGGATGGCGCGCCACCCAGCCGGTTCCGGGGGCGCCACGAACTCGGCGGGGCCGAAGGCGAAATCGCGGAAGAAACCAGCCACGAATTGCGGGTTGCGCATCACCAGCAGCCAGTTGTCCGTCAGCATCACCACGGTGCGGAACGGCCCGGCTTCCAGCGCATCCAGCAGCGAGGCATCGAGGAAGAACAGGTTCCAGGCGAACACCACATCGGGCCGCACCTCATCCAACGCGCGGTGCAGCGCGGCCAGTTTGCGAGCGGCCATGGCTGCGGCGTCGGCCTCGCTGCCCCCGTAGGGTGCGTAGATGTCTGCCCCTGTGCGCAGCGCCCACACGCGCCGCACCGTGAGGCCGGGATACTCGGCCACCTTGCCGCCATGGTCGCTGGTCAGCACCGTCACCACGTGCCCGCGCGCCGCAAATTCGCTGCACACGGCATGGCACAGCCACTCGTAACCGCCGACGACATTGGGCGGATACAGGTTGCTCAGCGCCAGGATGCGCATCAGGCCCACCCCGCCAGCCGGGCGCGGAACGCCGCATCCGCCAGCCACGGCACGCGATCCATCCGCCCCGGCGCCATCCCGTCCGGCCCGTGGCGCCGCAGCCAGGCCATGCACAGATGCACCGCGCGCGACAGCTCATGCCGCTGCAGCACATCCTCGATCGCCGCTGCCTCGTCCCAGTCCGGCTCCGGCGCCCCCGGTCGGTCCCAGCGCAGGGTGAGGTAGGCCGCCGCCGCCGCCGCCCACTCCGCGCGCACGCCGCGATGGTCCTCGGCGATGGTGTTGCGCGCATGCACGCGGTAGCGCAGCAGCGCCGCGTCCAGCAGCACGATGCCGTGCCCCAACGCCAAGGTCCGCAAGGCGAAGTCCAGGTCGTGCGCGTAGCGCAGCTCGGCGAACCCGCCGATCTCCTCCAGCAGCGCGCGCGGGAACAGGAAGTTGGAGGTGGAGACGAGGAAATTCCCGTTCACCAGCGCCGTGGCCATGCCACGCCCGGTGCGGAACGCCATTGCCTCCTCGTGCCAGGTATTCGCCACCGGCGCGCCCTGCCCATCCATGAAGGCGATGCCACTGGCCGCAAGGGCCGCACCCGGCGCTGCCTCCAGCGCCAGCACCAGCGCATCCAGCCGCCCGGGCAGCCAGGCATCATCAGAATTGAGGATTGCGACATAGTCGCCGCTGCAATCGCGCAGCCCGGCGTTGAGCGTTGCCGCCGCGCCCTGGTTCGCCTGGCTGCGGAAGCGGATGCGCGGATCCCGCCGCGCCAGCCGCTCCATCACCTGCGCCGAGCCATCGGTGGAACCGTCGTCGATCACCACCAGCTCGCGCAGCACCTCGCCCTGCGCCAGCGCGCTGTCGATCGCGACCTCGATGTAGTCGGCATGGTTGTACAGCGGCACCACGGCGCTGACGCGGCCGGCCCCGGCGCGCCGGGCAGTGTTGCGCCATCGGAACAGCGCCCCGAGCATCAGAACCCCCTCGTGGCCAGGCGCTGCGCCAGACCCGGCGGAACGCGCGTGCGCATCGGCGCGGGCTCCGGCCGCACCGGCAGCAACGTGGGCCCGGTGAGCGACACCGCGTGCTCCGCCACGAACCGTTCCAACTCCAGTGGCGTGCGCACGGCCACGATCGTGCCGGTATCGGCATACAGCGCCGGCTGCGCGGTCTTCAGCCACAGATGGCCGCTGCGCTCGCAGGCGAGGAAATACAGCCGCTCGATCGCATGTGCCAGCGTGCTGTCTTCCTGGCCCGACTCCTCTGGGAAGTCCTCGAACCGCAGGCCGAGATCCAGCAGCGGGCGCAGCGCCGCCGGCCGTGCCCAGAACATGGAGCCGGAGGGAAAATCCAGCGCCCGGGTGGGATCGAGCGCGAGCCCCATGCGCGCCGCCAGCCCCTGCGCGGTGCCGAAATTACCGTTCCAGCCGATCCAGCGCCGGATCGCCTCGTAATGCTGCGGCGCCACCATCCCCAGCTGCGGCAGCCGCGCGAAGGCATCGAGGATACTTGCCACCACTTGCGGAGAACCCAGCAGGGTCTCGAACAGGAAGCTGCGCCAGGGCGCCAGGAACGCCGCGTGTTCGGATTTCTTCGAGTGCAGGTGCAGCACCAGGTCGTACCCGTCATGCGCATCGGCGAAGCCCACCAGCTTCGGCGCGATGTCCCGCCCGCGGTTGGGCAGCACCCGCAGCGCCAGCCTGCCCTTCCAGTCGGCGAAGGCGGCGCGGATCGCGGCCTCCTTCTCCGCCGTGTCGGTGGAAAGGAACAGGTCCGCCCCCGGCGGCAGGTGGCGCAGATAGAAGCGCAGCTCCGCGGCCGTTTCGGTATGGAACAGGTGGCAGATTGCCGCGATGCGCGGGGCGGGTGCGGCCAGCGGCGGGAACCCGAACGGCACGGCCAGGCTGAAGTCGCACTCCCCGGGCCGGCTGGTCGGTGGCTCCTCCGGCCGTGGTGGCACCGGCACAGGGCGCACAACCTCCACCCGCCGGCGCGTCAGCGGCACGGAGTCCAGCAATTCCCGCACCCGGGCTGTGAACACCTCCGGCGCGCAATCCTGGCGCACCCGCGCCAGCGCGCGCTGGCGCAGCCCGTCCCACAGCGCGCAGTCGCGATATAGCCGCACGCAGGCCGCCGCGAAGGCTGGCGCGTCATCCGCCACCAGCAATTCCTGCCCATCCTGCCAGCCGACCTGGCCGGCGATCAGGCTTGTCGTCACCATCGGAATCCCAAGGGCGGCGGCCTGGTGCACCTTGTGCGGAATGCCGGCCGCTAGCCGGCTTGGCACCACCATCACCCGCGCATCGGCCAGCGCCACGTGCAGGTCCCCCACCATTCCGCGCAGTTCCAGCGCATCGCCATCCATCG